>NZ_JBJGZL010000001.1:0-483672 GCF_054050495.1 Blastococcus sp. SYSU D00922 | reverse complement strand
GCCCGGGTGGGCGGGGGGCGCCGGGCCCGGCGGGGGGGGGAGAACGGGGGGCGGGCCCCCGCGGGCGGGGCCCCGCGCCGGGTGTCACGGGGTCGTGGGGACCTCGATCTCACCGTCGATGATCTGCTGGCGGTACTCGTCGATGTCGCCCTGGATGTCGTCGATGAACCCACCGGTGGTGGACAGGCCGACGCCCTCGGTCTCGAGGTCGTTGACGATGTCCGTGCCGCCCTCGACGTTGCCCTCGACGAAGCTGTCGATGAAGCCCTGGACGGCGTTGTCGACGCGCTTGAGCATCGAGGTCATGATCACGGCCTGCAGGGCCGGGTCGTCGACGGTGTTGTACTGGTCGGAGTCGACGCCGATCGCGCGACCGCTCGAGGCGGCAGCGGCCTGGAAGACGCCCAGACCCGAGCCACCGGCGGCGTGGTAGACGATGTCGGCCCCGCCGTCGAACATGCCCTGCGCCACGATCTGGCCGCGGGCCGGGTCGTTGAAGCCGGAGAAGTCACCCGCCGGGGAGATGTACTGGACGGCGACCTGGATGTCCGGGTTCACGGCCTGGGCGCCGGCGACGTAGCCCGCCTCGAACTTCTGGATCAGCGGCGTCTCGACACCACCCACGAAGCCGATGCTGTCGGCCTCGGTCTTCAGCGCGGCGGCGACACCGGCGAGGAAGGAGCCCTGCTCCTCGGCGAACAGCAGGCCGACGAGGTTGTCGGCCCCGATCTCCTCGACCGAGGAGTCGATGATCGCGAAGGTGGTGTCCGGGTACTGCTCCACCACGTCGCCGATCACGTCGCCGTAGGCGAAGCCGACGGCGATGACCGGGTTGTAGCCCTCGTCGGCGAGCTGGGTGAGCAGCTCGACGCGGTTCGAGGCGTCGGAGTTCGGGGACAGGTCGCGGACTTCGCCACCGTGCTCCTCGATCGCGGCCTCGACGCCGGCGATGGCCGAGTCGTTGAACGAGCGGTCGCCACGGCCACCGGTGTCGTAGGCGACGCCGATCTTGAGGTCCTCGCTACCGCCGCCGCTGTTCTCGGAGGCGGTGCCGCCCCCGTCCTCGTCGCTGGCACAGGCCGCGAGGGCCAGGCTGCCGGCCAGCAGCAGTGCCGCGGCCTTCGTCATCCGCGCTCGGCGCAAGACGATCTCCTCTCTGGAGGGACGCACGTGTTCGTCGGTGCGCGTCCCGGTGGGGTCAGGGATCCATCGGCCCCGGCCGGCCGGCCGGACTCGATCGCTTAGGACTGAGGAACGCTAACTGCGCCGGGCACGGACACCACCACCCCGACCAGGACTGAGATGCGATCGTTGCGAACCACCGGGCAGGGGTGGGCCGTGTCACCTCGCGGGCGACGAGCGCCTACGGTGCCGTCCATGGAGCGACGCCTGCGGGGGGCGCGGTGGCCGGTCGCCGCGCTGGTCGCGGCCCTGGTCGCCCTGCCCGGGGCCGGTCCCGCGGCGGCCGACGACGCACGGCCGACGGTCGATCCCGGCGCCCCGACGCCCACCGCGCCGTACGCCGGCGGGCCGCCCCAGGGCTCGGCGCCCGACGGCCGCACCGTCGGGGGCGAGGACCTCGACACCCGCGGGCTGGTGGTCGCCGACGGCGCACCTCCGCTCCCCGCCGGCCTGGCCGCCAACGGCTGGCTGGTGGCCGACGCGGGCACCGGCGACGTCCTGGCCGCCCGCGACCCGCACGGCCGCTACTACCCGGCGAGCACGCTCAAGACGCTGACCCTGCTGACCCTGGCCCCCCTGCTCGACCCGGCCGCGGTCGTCGAGGGCACCGTGGAGGACGAGAACATCGAGGGCAGCCGGGTCGGCCTCGTGCGGGGCGGGCGCTACCCGGTCTCCCTGCTGTTCCAGGGCCTGATCCTCCAGTCGGGCAACGACGCGGCCAACGCGCTCGCCCGCGCGGCCGGCGGGGTGGACGTCACCGTGGCGGCCATGAACGAGACGGCCGTGGACATCGGCGCCTACGACACCGTCGCCGGGACGCCGTCCGGGCTCGACGTCGCCGGCCAGTCGTCGTCGCCATACGACCTCGCGCTGATCTTCCGGGCGCTGATCAACGATCCGGCGACGGCAGCGGTGCTCACCACCCCGACCGCCGACATCCCGCCGGTCGAGGGCCGGTCGCCGGGCTACCAGATCCAGAACCAGAACCCGCTGGCCGGCACCCCGGGGAACCTCGGCGGTAAGACCGGCTTCACCGACGCCGCCCGGCACACGTTCGTCACCGCCGCGGAGCGCGGCGGGCGGCGCCTGGTGGTCAGCGTCATGGACACCGAGAACGTGCCGCTGCGGGCCGCGGACCAGGCGGCGCTGCTGCTCGACTGGGGCTTCGCCGTCCCTGCCGGTGCCGAGGAGGTCGGGACCCTGGTCGCCTCCGGCGAGCTCGCGCCGCTCCCGGCGACGACGACCGCCGCGCGGCGGACGGCCCGCCCGGCGCCGCTCGTGCAGGCCGATCCCCCGGACGCCGAGGGTGCCGCGCTGTGGGTGCCGCTGGCCCTGGGCGCGGGCGCGCTGGCGATCGTGACGGCGACCCTCGTCGGACGTCGGCGGGCCGTGCGCGTCGTCCCGGTCCTCAGACGGGGACCGGAGCCTCCTCCCGGCGAGGGTTCCGCGTCTCGATCCGCCGGAGGGTCGACGTCCACGCGGCGGTGAAGAACGCGAAGCGGGCCACCAGGTTGATCCACACCAGCAGGCCCACCGCCCCGCCGAACGCCGAGGCGGTCACGCTGTCGGAGATCAGCGACAGGTAGTAGCCGCCGATCAGCTTCAGCCCCTCGACGCCGGCGGCGCCGAACAGCGCTCCGGGCAGGAGCAGCCGCAAGGGGTGGTTGACCGAGGGCACGACCCGGAGCAGCCACAGGAAGACGACGACGTCGGCGGCCACGGCGAGGGCGATGCCGAGGACCCAAGTGAGGACGCCGTAGCCCGGCTCGTCGGCGAGACCGAGGAGGTCGAGCACCCAGGAGGTGGCCTGCGTGACCCCGCCCGTCAGGCCGAGGCTGGCCAGGCCCACGGCGCCGAGAGCGACCAGCGCGAGCAGGTCCTGGAGGTTGTCGCGGAGGAACTCGGGCTCGTCGACGTGCCCCTTCCAGATGCGCTCCATCCCGACCCGGAGCTTGTCCATCGCGCGCAGCCCGGCGTAGAGGAACCCGGCGAGGGCGATCAGGCCGATGACGCCGGCGCCGTCGATGGCTCCCCGGAGCTGCCGGACCAGCTGGCGCCCGACGGTGCCGGGGAACGCGTCGCGGATCGCGGCGAACAGCTCGGCCTGGAGCAACTCGTTGCCCGACAGCACCAGCCCCATGACCGACGCGACGAGCAGGAGAACGGGGAACAGGCCGAGGAACACGAAGTAGGTGACGCCGGCCGCCATGAGGTCGCCCTGCACCCGCTGGTAGCGGCCGCCCGCGCGGGCCAGGTGGTCGAACCAGTAGTAGCGCCGGCGCAGGGCGGCGATGCGGTCCTCGACCCACGCGTACACCCGGTTCCACCAGGGCTCGCGGCCGGCGCGCTGCTCCGCGGGAGAACTCACCGCCCGAGTCTGCGGCCTCGTCAGTGCTCGGGCCCGGTGAGGGCGTACTCCCTGGCGACGGCCCAGGCGCCCGTCGGCGTCTGCTCGAACTCGGTGAACGCGGTGACCCGGAACTCGGCGGAGAGGTCGGCCAGCCCGGTGTAGGCCAGCTCGAGCATGTCCTCCGGGACGTCGTGGGCCACGGTCACGTGCGGGTGGTACGGGAACGACAGCGACCGGGCGAGCGGCCCGCGGCGCACGTCGTTGGAGAGCAGCTCGCAGTTGCCGATCCCCCGCGCCACGGCGACGAAGACGACGTCGGAGACCGGGCGGAAGGTGCCCGTCCCGGACAGGTGCATGTCGAAGGGCGGGTGGCACCGCGCCACCTCGGCCAGGTGGGCGCTGATCGTCGTCCGGTCGGAGACGGGGACCTCGGTCGGCGGCAGCAGCGTGACGTGCGGCGGCACGAGGCTGGCCTGCGGGTCGCCGACTTTGGCGCGCCAGTCCACGAGCAGCTGGGCCCACGGCTCCGGGATGGGGACGACGATGCCGAGCACCGCGTTCTCCGCCCGTGCGCTGCCGCGCGGGACGAAGGTGTCGTCGTTCATCGCCGCGCTCCCGCCGGCGGGAGGAAGCCGGTGCGGTCGTAGACCCCCGCGACCGTGGCCCCGGCGACCTCGCGCGCCCGGGCGGCGCCGGCGGCGAGGATGCGCTCCAGCTCGGCCGGGTCGTCGAGCAGCTCCTGGGTACGCGTCCGGATCGGGGTGACGAAGTCGGTGACGACCTCGGCCAGCTCCTTCTTCAGGTCCCCGTAGCCGCGGCCGGCGAAGTGCTCCTCCAGCTCCGCCACGGTCCTGCCCGACAGCGCGCTGTGGATCGTCAGCAGGTTGGTCACGCCGGGCTTGTTCTCGGCGTCCGCGAGCACCTCGCGGCCGGTGTCCGTGACGGCGGAGCGGATCTTCTTCGCCGTCACGTTCGGCTCGTCGAGCAGGAAGACGCAGCCGGCCGGCGGGAGGCTCTTGCTCATCTTCTTGTCCGGCGACTGCAGGTCGAGGATCTTCGCCGCACCCGGCGGGATCTGGGCGACCGGGACCGTCAGCGTGGGCCCGTACCGGCTGTTGAACCGGGTCGCGAGGTCGCGGGTGAGCTCGAGGTGCTGGCGCTGGTCCTCGCCCACCGGCACCTGGTCGGCCTGGTAGACGAGGATGTCGGCGGCCTGCAGGACCGGGTAGGTGAACAGCCCGACCGAGGCGCCGGCGGTGCCCTCCCGCTGGCTCTTGTCCTTGAACTGGGTCATCCGGCTGGCCTCGCCGAAGCCGGTGAGGCACTCGAGCACCCACGACAGCTGCACGTGCTCGGGGACGTGGCTCTGCACGAACAGCGTGCTGCGGTCGGGGTCGACACCGAGCGCCAGGAGCTGCGCGGCCGAGGTCAGGGTGTTGCGGCGGAGCTCGGCGGGGTCCTGGGGAAGGGTGATCGCGTGCAGGTCGACGACGCAGTAGAAGGCTTCCGCCGAGTCCTGCAGCGCGACCCACTGACGCAGTGCACCGAGGTAGTTGCCGAGGTGGAACGAACCCGCCGTCGGCTGGATGCCCGAGAGCACACGGGGAAGAGGCACGTCGGCCATCAAACCAGCCGAGCGGGCCGCGCGTTCCGGCCTCCCCCGTTCCGGCGACCTCAGGAGAGGGCGCTCGCGGCCCTGACCTCGTCGAGCGCGGCCAGGAAGACGTCGTCCTCCTCCGGACTGCCGACCGTCACGCGCAGGCCCTCGCCGGCGAACGGCCTGGTGATGACGGCCCGGGCCTCCAGGGCGGCGGCGAGCCCGGCCGTCTCCTCCCCCAGGGCCAGCCAGACGAAGTTGGCCTGGCTGTCGGAGACGTCGAACCCGCGCTCGCGCAGGGCACCGGTGAGCCGCTCGCGCTCCGTGGTGACGGCGGCGCACCGCGCCCGCACCTCGTCCTCGCTCGACAGCGCCGCCACGGCCGCCGCCTGCGCGACCATCGAGACGCTGAAGGGCACGTGGGTCTTGCGCACCGCCTCGGCCACGGCGGGGTCCTCGGCGACCAGGTAGCCGACGCGCAGCCCCGCGAGGCCCCACGCCTTCGAGAACGTCCGGAGGACGGCGACGTTCGGCCGCCCGCGCATCAGCTCGATGCCGTCGGGGACCTCGGGGTCGGTGACGAACTCGCGGTACGCCTCGTCGAGGACGACGAGGGTGCTCGCGGGGACGGCGTCCAGGAACCGCTCGAGCTCGGCCCGGCGGACCGCCGTCCCGGTCGGGTTGTTCGGGTTGCAGACGAAGACCATGCGGGTGCTGTCGTCGATCGCGGCGAGCAGACCGTCGAGGTCGTGGGTGTCCGCCGGGCCGCCCGGGCGGCCGGGGACCAGCGGCACCTGGATCGCACGGGCGCCGGCGACCCGGGCGAGCAGCGGGTACATCTCGAACGAGCGCCAGGCGAAGGCGATGCTCGTCCCCGGGTCGTTGTAGGCCTGCGCCAGCTCCTGGCAGAGGGTCACGGCGCCGCAGCCGGTCGCCACCTGCGTGGGGTCGACGCCGTAGCGCTCGGCGAGGGCCTGTGTGAGGACGACGGCGCCGTTGTCCGGGTACCGGTTCGTCTCCCCCGCCACGGCGGCGATCGCCTGCACCACCGCGGGCAGCGGGGGGAACGCGACCTCGTTGCTGGCCAGCTTCACGGCGCGCTCGACGCCGATCTCGCGAGCCAGGTCCGCGGGGTTGCGCCCCGGCTTGTAGGCGGGCAGCCCCTGCACGACCGGACGCGGCTCGACCACTGCTGGACCACCTCTCCCCGGCGGGCCTCCTAGGGTGACCGCCATGCGCGTACTCGTCGCCGGTGGAGCCGGCTACATCGGCAGCGTAGTGACGGCCGCCCTGCTGGCCGACGGCCATGAGGTCACGGTCCTCGACGACCTGTCGACCGGACATGCCGACGCGGTCCCCTCGGGGGCCACGCTGGCCGCGGTCTCCCTGCACGACTCGGCGCCGGTCCTGGCCGACGTCCGCCCCGAGGCAGTGCTGCACTTCGCGGCCAAGTCGCTCGTCGGCGTCTCGCAGCAGCGCCCGCACGAGTACTGGGACACCAACGTGGGCGGCTCGCTGGCGCTGCTGGAGGCGATGCGCGCGGTCGACTGCCGCCGGATCGTGTTCTCGTCCACGGCCGCGACCTACGGCGAGCCCGAGTCCGTGCCGATCCGCGAGGACGCCCCGACGCGGCCGACCAACACCTACGGGGCCTCGAAGCTCGCCGTCGACCACATGCTGACCTCGTACGCCGTGGCGCACGGCTTCGCCGCGGTCAGCCTGCGCTACTTCAACGTGGCCGGCGCCGCCTACGGCCTGGGCGAGCGGCACGCCACGGAGACCCACCTCATCCCCATCGCGCTGGAGGTGGCGGCCGGGAAGCGCGAGGCGCTCACCGTCTACGGCGAGGACTACCCGACGCCCGACGGCACCTGCATCCGCGACTACGTGCACGTCGAGGACCTCGCCGACGCCCACCTGCTCGCGCTGCCCTCGCCGGCCGAGGGCGAGCACCGGATCTACAACCTGGGCAACGGCACCGGCTTCTCGGTGCAGCAGGTGGTCGACGCGGTCCGCGAGGTCACCGGCCACCCGGTGCCCGTCGTCGTCGGCGACCGGCGGGCGGGCGACCCGGCCCAGCTGGTCGCCTCCAGCGACCTCATCCGGTCCGAGCTCGGCTGGGCGCCGAAGCACACCGACCTGGCCGGCATCGTCCGCGACGCCTGGGACGTGGCGCAGACCCGCTAGGCGCCCGCCGACTCCTCCGTCGCCGCCTCGTCGTCGGCCGGGGCCGGCGGCGGACCGACCAGGATGCGGGCGATCCGCCGTCCGTCGAGCTCGACGACCGACAGGCTGCGGCCCTCGACCTCCACCGCGTCGCCCACCTCGGGCAGCCGGCCGAGCTCGGCGAGGACGTAGCCGGCGACGGTCTCGTACGGCCCGTCGGGCAGCTGCAGGCCGGTCGCCTCGGTGAAGTCGTCGAGGTTGAGCAGGCCGTCCACCTCCCGCGGGCCGCCGTCGGGCTGCCGGTCCTCGGGGGCGGCCTCCTCGTCGTACTCGTCGTAGATCTCCCCGATGACCTCCTCGATGAGGTCCTCGAGGGTGACGATGCCGTCGGTGCCGCCGTACTCGTCGACGACGATGGCCAGGTGCTGGTTCTCGCGCCGCATCTCGCTGAGGGCGGTGAGGACGCCGGCGGTGCCCGGGAGGCGCTTCACCTCGCGGACGAGGTCCCCGACGGTCGCTGCGCGGCCCGCGGGGTGGTTGGGCAGGAACAGGTCGCGTACGTGCACGAAGCCGACGACGTCGTCCTCGTCGCGGCCGGCCACCGGGAACCGGGACCAGTTGGAGTCCGCGACCTGCTTGGCCGCGCGGCTGGCCGTCATGCCGGCGTCCAGGAAGCCGACCTCGGTACGCGGCGTCATCACCTCGCGGACCTCGCGCTCGCCGGCGCGGAAGACCTCGTCGATGAGCCGGCGCTCGTCGCTGCTCAGGGACTCGTGCGCGGCCACCAGGTCGCGCAGCTCCTCCTGGCTGATCGCCTCGCCGCTCTGCTTCGGGTCGCCGCCGAGGAGCCGGACGAGGACGTTGGTCGACTTCGAGAGCAGCCAGATGATGGGCCGCGACAGCTTGGCCAGGGCGTTGAGCGGCGCCGCCACGAGCAGCGAGAAGCCCTCGGCCCGCTGGAGTGCCAGCCGCTTGGGCGTCAGCTCGCCGACGACCAGCGACAGGTAGCTGATGGCGATGGTGACGAGCACCAGGGCGAGGGTGCCGGAGACGCCCTCGGAGACCCCCCGGTCCTGCAGCCACCCGGCGAATGGCTCGGACAGCGTGCTCGCGCCGAACGCCGCGGAGAAGAACCCGGCGAAGGTGACGCCGACCTGGACGGCGGCCAGGAACTGGTTGGGGTCGCTGAGCAGCTTCTGCACCGACTGCCCGCGGCGGCCGGTCTCCGCCAGCGCCCGGACCTGCGACTCGCGCAGGGAGACCAGCGCGATCTCGGCGCCGGAGAAGGCCCCGCCGATCAGGACGAAGACGACGACCATGACGATGTTGAGCCAGACGTCGCTCACCGGCGGCGTACTCCTCGGGGGGTCGGGAAGGGGTGGGGCGCCCCCATGGTGCCTGCTCCGGGCCCACCCGGTCGCGGTCGGCACCGCCGGGCTCCCTCGGCGGGGTGCGGGAGCGCTTCGGACGTGACGAATCCCTCGGGCACTACCGGTGACGCGGTGCGCACCGTTAGTCTCGGTCGGGTAACGAAACGTGATCAAGCAACTCCGTGAGGTTCCAGACGTGCACCACTCCCCCGCCGGCCCCTCCTGGGTCTCGGCCATCCGCCGCGCCGTCAGCCACCGGGGCGGACGCCTCGCGCTGAGCGTCTGCCTGAGCACCGTGGTGACCGCGCTGGTGCTCGCGATGCCGGTGATGGCCACCCCGGACGCCGATTCCCCCGTCGTCCTGGGGCAGGACGGCGGCCGGCTGTCGTCGGAGACCTTCGCCGGGCTCACCTCCGCGGCGAGCTACTCCTCCGCGACGGGTGAGACCCGCGCCGTCCCGTCGGCGCGGTCCTCGGCGACCGACGAGGCGACCCCCGAGCCCTCCGCCACCGCCTCGGCCCCCGTGGGCACGGCACCGGTGGTGCCCGACCCGACGACGGCCGCGCCCGTCGTCCCGGAGCCCGCCCCGACCCCCGAGCCCGAGCCGGAGCCGGCGCCCGCCCCGAAGCCGGCGCCCGCGCCCGCGCCCGCCCCGGCGGCCGCTCCGGCGCCGTCGGACGGCACCACCGAGGGCGAGGTGCTCGCGCTGGTGAACGCCGAGCGGGCCGCCGCCGGGTGCGGCGCCCTCTCCGCCGACGCGGGGCTGGCGAACGTGGCCCGTGCGCACAGCGCGGACATGCGCGACCGCGGCTTCTTCGACCACGTGAACCTGGACGGCCTCGACCCGTTCGACCGGGCCGAGCGCGCAGGGCTGACGGCGCGGGCCGAGAACATCGCCTGGGGCCAGCGGTCCGCGGCCGAGGTCATGGACTCGTGGATGAACAGCCCCGGCCACCGCGCGAACATCCTCAACTGCGGCCTGACCCGGCTCGGCGTCGGCGTCGCCGAGGGCAGCGGCGGCCCCTGGTGGACCCAGCTCTTCGGCTGATCCGCTAACCGCTCCACGCCCTGGAGCCCCACTTCCCCGAAGTAGGGCTCCAGCGCCCTGGACAGGGCCCTACTTCAAGGAAGTAGGGCCCTTCAGCACCGCCACGATGCGGGCGACGAGCGCCTCGGGATCGTGCATGTCGGCGGCAGTCACGTACACGACGGTCCACCCGGCGGCGACGAGGCGGTTGTGGCGACGGCGGTCCCGCGAGAGCTGGCCCGGCTCTCCGTGCCACGCGCCGTCGTACTCGATGGCGATCCGCCGGTCGGGGTAGGCGAGGTCGACCCGGGCGATGAACTCACCTGAAGCATCCCGCACCGTGTGCTGAGGGACCGCTGGGACGCCGGCCAGTGCCAGCAGCACCCTCAGCCGTGACTCCGGCTGCGACTCCGCCCGACCGTCGGCGAGCGCGACCGCCTCCCGCATGCGCCGCAGGCCTCGGCTGCTCCCGTGTCCGGCTGCGGCGGCCTCCGCCAGCTCGCTCCTGCCGACGATGGCGCCGGCCAGGAGCACGTCCACCGCGACGACGGCCTCCGTGAGCGGCTCGCACCGGGCGATGTCGAGTGCCGTGCGCAGCGCTCGCGTGCACCGGTTGCGTCCGATCGTGGTCACGTCGTCGTCCGGCAGGTCAACCTGACGGACCCGGATCCCTGCCACCGGGCCGAAGCGCACACCGGCGGGCACGGAGACCTCGACCGGCGTCCGTGGCTCGACGAGCGCTGCGGCCCCGTGCAGGTAGGCGGCCGTCCTGCCGCTGAACACCGCCGGGCCCGGGATCAGCAACCGAGCGCCGGCGATCCGCAGACCGTGCGACTCGGGGAGATCCGCGTCCGCGTACACCCCCCGGTAGAGGCGCCGCCACGCCGAGCTGCGCAGGGCGTCTCGGGTGAGCAGTCCCGAGTCGAGGACGTCGCGGGAACGGAAGACGCGTCCGCGGAGAGCGGAGGGCCGACGAGGAGGGGGCACGGGCCGGAGCATCCCGGCACGAGCGGCCCGCCGATCCCGTCGTCCACAGGGCGCCCGCGCGGAGTCACGCCCTACTTCGGGGAAGTAGGGCCGTGATCGGGCCGCCAGAGGCCTACTTCCCCGGAGTAGGGCCCCTGAAGCGAGACCGGTCCCGGGACGCATTGCGGCCCCCTCACCCGGAGGTGAGGGGGCCGCGTCGCGTCAGCGCCTACCTCAGGCCATGGCCTTCTGGAGGTTGGTGTCGATGGCCGCCAGGAAGTCCTGGGTGTTCAGCCACGGCTGGTCCTTGGAGATCAGCAGCGCCAGGTCCTTGGTCATCTGGCCGCTCTCGACGGTCTCGATGCAGACCCGCTCCAGCGTCTCGGCGAACCGGGTGACCTCCGGCGTGCCGTCCAGCTTGCCGCGGTGGGCGAGGCCCCGGGTCCAGGCGAAGATGGACGCGATCGGGTTGGTCGACGTCTCCTTGCCCTGCTGGTGCTGCCGGTAGTGCCGGGTGACCGTCCCGTGCGCGGCCTCGGCCTCGACGGTGCGGCCGTCCGGCGACATGAGCACCGAGGTCATCAGGCCGAGCGAGCCGAAGCCCTGCGCCACGGTGTCGGACTGGACGTCGCCGTCGTAGTTCTTGCACGCCCAGACGTAGCCGCCCTCCCACTTGAGGGACGCCGCCACCATGTCGTCGATGAGCCGGTGCTCGTAGGTGATGCCGGCGGTCTCGAACTTGTCCTTGAACTCGGTCTCGAAGACCTCCTGGAACAGGTCCTTGAACCGGCCGTCGTAGGCCTTGAGGATCGTGTTCTTGGTCGACAGGTAGACCGGGTAGTTGCGCTGCAGGCCGTAGTTCATCGAGGCCCGGGCGAAGTCGCGGATCGAGTCGTCGAGGTTGTACATCGCCATCGCGACGCCGCCGCCGGGCGACTGGAAGACCTCGTGCTCGATCGGCGCGGAGCCGTCGGCCGGCTGGAAGCTGATGGTCAGCGTGCCCTCGCCGGGGAACTTGAAGTCGGTGGCGCGGTACTGGTCGCCGAAGGCGTGACGGCCGACGACGATCGGCTTGGTCCAGCCGGGGACGAGCCGCGGCACGTTCTGCATGATGATCGGCTCGCGGAAGATGACGCCGCCGAGGATGTTGCGGATCGTCCCGTTCGGGGAGCGCCACATCTTCTTGAGGCCGAACTCCTCGACGCGGGCCTCGTCCGGCGTGATGGTGGCGCACTTGACGCCGACGCCGTGCTTCTTGATCGCGTTCGCCGAGTCGATGGTGATCTGGTCGTCGGTCTCGTCGCGCTTCTCGATGCCGAGGTCGTAGTACTCGAGGTTGACGTCGAGGTACGGGAGGATCAGCTGGTCCTTGATGAACTGCCAGATGATCCGGGTCATCTCGTCGCCGTCGAGCTCGACGACGGTGCCCTCGACCTTGATCTTTGCCACTTGCACGTCCCTCTCTGCAGCTCTGAGCGATGCGCTCAGAGGTCGGCCACGTCGGCCTGCTTGGCGCGCACGGCCTCGGCCGCTTCACGCAGCCCGGCCAGCTCGCTGTCGGACAGGTCGCCCTCGACGACCTTCCGCACTCCTTCTCGCCCGATCTCGGCCTCGACGCCCAGGTAGACGCCGTTGATCCCGTACTCGCCGTCGACCCAGGCGCACACCGGCATCACGGCGCCGGAGTCCTCCATGACTGCGCGGGCCATGCGGGCCGCGGCGGCCGAGGGCGCGTAGTACGCCGACCCCGTCTTGAGCAGCGCCACGACCTCGGCGCCACCGTTGCGGGTCCGGTCGACGAGGTGGTCGATGCGGTCCTGCGCGAGCACGTCGGACAGCGGCTTGCCGTCGACGGTGCAGCGGGAGGGCACCGGGACCATGGTGTCGCCGTGCGACCCGAGCGTCAGGGTCCGCACCGAGGACACCGGGACGCCGAGCTCCTCGGCGACGTTGTTGCTGAAGCGCGCCGTGTCGAGCATGCCGGCCTGCCCCATGACCCGGTTCTTCGGGAACTGGGTGGCCAGCTGCGCGAGCGCCGTCATCTCGTCGAGCGGGTTCGAGACGACGATGACCACGGCGTCGGGCGAGGTCCGCGCGATGTTCTCGGCGACCTGGCGCACGATCTTCGCGTTGGTCTCGATGAGGTCCATCCGGCTCATGCCGGGCTTGCGCGGGAGGCCCGCGGTGATGACGACGACGTCGGAGCCCTCGGTGCCCTCGTAGGAGCCCCCGCCGACGCCGACGACCTTGGTCTCGAAGCCCTCGATGGGCCGCGACTGGTTCATGTCGAGCGCGATGCCCTCGGGCTTGCCCTCGACGATGTCGGTGAGGACGACGGTCTCGAAGATGTCGTACTCCGCGAGACGCAGTGCAGTGGTGGAGCCGTAGAAACCGGCACCGACGACGGTGACCTTGCCGTTCCTGGACTTCTCTGCCATGGCCAGGAACCTATCGCCGTGCGCGCTCCCCCGCGCGGGCGGGGCGCGAGGACGGCTACACCGACGGGATCATCAGCGCGATCACCGTGAGGGCCGTCCCGGCCCCCGCCATGAGGACGACGTCGACGGGCCGGCTGCGGACGGCGAGGAAGCCCACCCGCCGCACCGGCAGCAGCAGCCGGAGCAGGGCGGCGACCACCAGCGTCACACCGATGACGACCAGGCCCCGGCGCCAGTGGCCGAACGTCACGACCAGCAGCCCCACGCCCACCGTCACGAGAACCGCGAGCAGCGGCAGCTGGCGCAGCAGCCCGGCCAGGAAGGGCCGGCGGACGTAGAGCGGCGGACGCGTCATGCTCAGGCGGACAGGGCCTCGAGCGCCGCGGCCTGCTCGGCGGCGAGGACGACGTTCTGCAGCAGCATCGCCCGGGTCATCGGCCCGACCCCGCCCGGGTTCGGCGCCACGAAACCGGCCACGTCGAGGACGTCGAGGGCGACGTCGCCGGCGATCTTCCCGTCGACCCGGCTCACGCCCACGTCGAGGACGGCGGCCCCCGGCTTGACCATGTCCGCGCTGATCAGCCCCGGGACGCCGGCCGCGGCGACCACCACGTCGGCCGACCGGACGTGCGCGGCCACGTCGCGCGTGCCGGTGTGGCACAGGGTCACGGTGGCGTTCTCCGAGCGCCGGGTGAGCAGCAGCCCCAGCGGCCGGCCGACGGTGATCCCGCGGCCGACGACGACGACCTCCGCGCCGGCGATCGGGACGTCGTACCGGCGGAGCAGCTCGACGATGCCGACCGGCGTGCACGGGAGCGGCCCTGGCACGTTGAGGACCAGCCGGCCGAGGTTCACCGGGTGCAGGCCGTCGGCGTCCTTGCCCGGGTCCATCGCCTCGAGGACCCGGCTCTCCTCGATCCCGGCGGGCAGGGGCAGCTGCACGATGTACCCGGTGCACCGCGGGTCGGCGTTGAGCTCCTCGACGACGGCCAGGACGTCGGCCTCGGTGGCCGTCGCGGGCAGCTCGCGCTGGATGCTGGCGATGCCGACCTGCGCGCAGTCGGAGTGCTTCGCGTTCACGTACCAGCGGCTGCCCGGGTCGTCGCCGACGAGCAGCGTGCCCAGCCCGGGCCGGTGGCCGGCCGCGGCCAGGGCCGCCACCCGCTCGGTGAGCTCCGCGCGGATCGCCGCCGCCGTCGCCTTGCCGTCCAGGATCGTCGCGGGCACGTCGCACAGTCTGCCGGAAGCCCCCACGGACGACGGCGCGGTCCTACTCTCGGCCTGCCCGCCCGCTCCTGCCGCCCGCCGGAGGTACCGCCGATGACCGAGCGCGAGCCCGTGCAGCCCACCGGAGCCTCCGCCTACCCGCCGTCCGAGGGCGCCGGCAGCGGCACCACGACCCCGGACTACTCGGCCAGGCCGGTCGCGATCCGCGGGCCGGAGAGCCTCGGCGGCCTGCTGCTGATCCTCGCCGGCATCGCGGCGGCGGTCAGCCTCCTGCTGGACTGGCTCGACGACGTGGACGTGTCGGGCTGGAGCCTGGTCCGGGGCGGGTTCGACGACCTGGGGAACATCTTCGACACCGGGTTGTGGCAGCCGCTGGCGATCGTCCTGGGCGGCGGCGTCCTCTTCGTCCTCGGCATCCTCATGTGGCTGCCGATGCGCAGCCACCGCTTCCTCGGGCTGCTGGGCCTGCTGGTCACCGGCGCGGTGATCGCCGCCGTGCTCGTGCCGCTCCAGGACGCGGACTGGGACCTCGGCTTCTTCGGCCCCGGTTTCTGGTGCGGCATCGCGGTCGCCGTCCTGGGTCTGGTGGGCAGCATCAAGGCGCTGCTCACCCGCCCCAAGGTTGCGCGCTAGCTGCCGACGACGGCGCCGTGCGCGCGGGCGAACTGCACGGCCTGCGCCAGGTCGAGCCGGACGCCGGTGAGCTCGAACGCCCGCCAGTTCACCTCGTCCGTCGACGCGCCCGAGAGGTTCGCCCCGCGGAGCTTCGCGCCCTGCAGCCGCACCCGGTCCAGGTCGGCGTTGCGCAGGTCGGTGCCCCGCAGGTCGGCGTCGGTGAGGTCGGCGTCTCGGAAGCGCTGGTGCGAGAGGTCGAGCTCGGCGAGGTCGGCGCCGCGCAGCGAGACGTAGCTCCAGTCGCACTCGGTCGCCGTCATCGGCCGCAGGTGGGCGCCCGGGAACTGCGAGCCGGTCAGCTTGCAGCCGTCCCAGGTGACGTCGATGAGCCGCGCGCGGTCGAACCGGCAGGACAGGAACGCCGACCCCAGGTGCCGGGAGCCGCCCATGCGGACCCCGGTGAGGACGCACTGGTCGAAGACGCACCGCCGGGTGACCAGCTCCTCGAGCCCTGCGTCGTCGAACCGGCAGCGGGTGAAGGTGACGCCCTCCAGCTCGGCGCCCCACCAGTCGACGCGGGCGAAGTCCTCCCCCTCGACCTCGGCCCCGGCCTCCGGCGGCGAGACGTGCGGCCGGGACGAGTGGCGCATCAGTGGGCGAAGTGGCGGGTGCCGGTCAGGTACAGCGGCACCCCGGCGGCGGCCGCCGCGGCGACGACCTCCTCGTCGCGCACCGACCCACCCGGCTGGACGACGGCGCGGACACCGGCCTCCAGCAGCACCTGCAGCCCGTCGGCGAACGGGAAGAACGCGTCCGACGCGGCCACCGAGCCCACGACCCGCTCCCCCGCGCGGGACACCGCGAGCCGGGCGGCGTCCACCCGGTTGACCTGCCCCATGCCGACCCCGACCGTGGCGCGGTCGTGGGCGAGCAGGATCGCGTTGCTCTTGACCGCGCGCACCGAGCGCCAGGCGAACACGAGGTCGTCGAGGCCGGCGGCGTCGAGCGGCTCGCCGGTCGCCAGCGTCCAGGTCGTGGGGTCGTCGCCGGGGGCGTCGAGCCGGTCCTTCACCTGCAGCAGCAGGCCCCCGCCGATGGGCCGCATCTCGGCGCCGGCCTCGGGCAGGTGCGGCAGCCGCAGCAGCCGGATGTTCTTCTTGCCGGCCAGCACGCGCACCGCGTCGTCGGTGAACGACGGCGCGACCACCACCTCGGTGAACACCTCCGCGACCTGCTCGGCCATGGTCAGGTCGATCTCCCGGTTGGCGGCGATCACGCCGCCGAAGGCCGAGACCGGGTCGCAGGCGTGGGCCTTGCGGTGGGCCGAGGCGATGTCGGTGCCGACGGCGATCCCGCACGGGTTGGCGTGCTTGATGATCGCGACGCAGGGGTCGTCGTGATCGTGCGCGGCCCGCCAGGCGGCGTCGGTGTCGATGTAGTTGTTGTAGGACATCTGCTTGCCGTGCAACTGCTCGGCGTGCGCCAGCCCAGGCTGCCAGCCGCGGTAGAGCGCGGCGCCCTGGTGCGGGTTCTCCCCGTAGCGGAGGACGTCGGCCCGCTCCCAGCTCGCCCCGACCCACGCCGGGAAGCCGCTGTCGTCGTCCGGCGCGACGACGTTGCCCAGCCACGACGCGACGGCGATGTCGTACGAGGCCGTGTGCCGGAACGCGGCCGCCGCCAGCTTCTGCCGCTCGGCCAGCGTGAAGCCGCCGGCCCCGACAGCGGCCAGGACGTCGGCGTAGCGGGCGGGGTCGACCACGACGGCGACCGACGGGTGGTTCTTCGCCGCCGCCCGGACCATCGCGGGACCGCCGATGTCGATCTGCTCGACGCACTCGTCGCGGCTGGCCCCGGAGGCGACGGTCTCGGTGAACGGGTAGAGGTTCACGACCACGAGGTCGAAGGGCGCGATGCCCAGGTCCTCCAGCTGCGCCACGTGCTCGGGCTTGCGGCGGTCGGCCAGGATGCCCGCGTGCACCGCCGGGTGGAGCGTCTTCACCCGCCCGTCGAGGCACTCGGGGAAGCCGGTGACCTGCTCGACCGGCGTGACGGGGATGCCCGCCTCCGCGATCCGGCGGGCGGTCGCGCCGGTGCTGACCAGCTCCACCCCGGCGGCGGCCAGGCCGGCGGCCAGCTCCTCCACACCGGTCTTGTCGTAGACGCCCAGCAGGGCGCGGCGGATCGGGGTGCGGTCGCTCATCGGTCGCTCTTCCTCGTCAGCTCGGCGGTGACCAGCTGCGCCACCGTCTCCACCAGGAGCTCGCGCTCCACTTCCTTGATGCGTTCGTGCAGCCGGTCCTCGTCGTCGTCCGGCCGGACGGCCACCTCCCGCTGGGCGAGGACGGGACCGGTGTCGAGCCCCGCGTCGACGAGGTGGACGGTCGCGCCGGTCACCGTGGCGCCGGCGGCCAGCGCGTCGCGCACGGCGTGCGCGCCGGGGAAGGCCGGCAGCAGCGCGGGGTGGGTGTTGATCAGCCGGCCGCCGAAGGCGTCCAGCACCGCCGGGCCGACCAGCTTCATGAACCCGGCCGACACCACGAGATCCGGGGCGTGCGCGGCCAGCTCGTCGGCCAAGGCGCGGTCCCAGGCCGCGCGGTCGGGGTGGTCGCCCAGCGGGCGGACGAACGTCGGGATCCCGCGCCGGCGGGCGTGCTCCAGGCCCGCGGCCTCCCGGTCGGCGCCCACGACGACGACGGTCGCCGGGTAGGCGGGGTCGTCGGCCGCGGCGAGCAGCGCGGCGCAGAGGGAGCCGGTGCCGGACAGCAGGACGGCGACACGGGCCCGCTCGACGGGCTCGGTGGCGGGCACGGACGAAACCCTAGCCGCGGGCCCGGCGGCGACCGGCGGGGCCGTCAGCCGTGGGCCCGCCAGCGGGCGACGGCTGCCCCGACCGCCGCCGCGATGCCGCTCTGGGCGGCGATGGCGATGCCCGTGGCCACCGGCGGGGCGCCCACCTCGGCGAGGGCGCCGTCGCCCAGGGACCCCCCGGCGATCCAGGCCAGCAGCCCACCCGCGACCCCGAGCAGCACCCCGGTGAGGACGCCGTTGAGCCCGGCCACGACCGAGCCGCCCTGCTCGTCCCCGAGCCACCGGCCGACCGTCGTGCCGGCGACCAGCCCGGCCAGCGCGGGGATCGCCTGGGAGACGAACGCGATCAGGGGCACCGCCTGGGTGTCGGGCAGGGCGGCCAGCATCGGCAGGGCGGGGACGGCGTCGAGGGTCACCCCGTGCACCGAGACGAGGGTGCCCGAGCCGACGTGGAAACCGGGTCCGGCGGCGAGGCCCAGCACGGCCGCAGCCGCGTTGGGCAGGAGGAGCAGCGCCAGCCCGGCGAGCCCGACCGCGCCCGCGCCGGCGCCGCCCAGCGAGCCCGACAGCGCCGCGTACCCGCCGGCGTCGGCGACCAGGGCGACCGCCACCACCCCGGTGCACAGCGCGAGGGCCGTCAGCAGCCCGGCCACCACCCCGCGCAGCACCGCCCGGGTCGAGCCGCGGTCGAGCACCGCGTCGAGGGAGCCCGACTCGCGCGCGACGCCCCACCCCGTGGCGACCAGCGCCAGCAGCGCAGCGCCGATCACGGTCCGGAGCAGGCCGACCCGCGCGTGGGGGGCGTCGACGACCAGGCCGAGGACGACGGTGAGGAGGAGGTGGACGGCGACGACCGCGCCCACCGCTCGGGCCGCGTCGGCGCCGGACGACGGCGGCCGCAGGCGGGCGACGCCGCGGCCGGCCTGGGTGAGCCCCCACGCGAGCCCGAGCGTGAGCAGCAGCGGCGCGAGCACCAGCGGACCGGAGGCGAGGTCCAGTTCGCCGCCCTGGGCGAGCAGCAGCAGCCGGCCGGCCAGCACCACCGAGTCGCCGACGGACTGGCCGCCGACCGGGTCGAGCGTCTGGACGACGACCAGCGCGAGGGCCAGGCCCGCCAAGGCCGCCGCGCTGACGGCCATTGCCACGGCGCCGGCCAGCGCGACCACCGGTACGGCGCCCGCACGGCCGGTCCGGGGCAGACGGGCGAGCAGGGAGACCACGTCCCCACTCTCGCAAGAGGAGCGGCCCGACGCGGCCGCACGCGCCGGGACCTGACCCGATATCGGGCGGTCCCGGCGCGTCGATCAGGCGGGAGGCCGCTCGCCGGAACCGGGAGTACCCGAGCCCTCACCGGACGCGGTCGAACCCCCCGTGGACGGCGGTGCCGGAGGCGGTGTCGGCGCCGACTGGGTCGGCGCGGGCGCCGTCGGGGGCGGCGGCGGGGGCGACGAGTACGGCTGCGCCGGCTGCCCGTACTGCTGGCCCGGGTGCCCGTGACCCGGCTGCCCGAGCCCGTGCTGCCCGGGGCCCTGCTGCCCGTAGGCCTGCTGGGGGCCGCCCGGCCGCTGGCCGAAGTCCGGGGCGGGCTGGTTGGCCCACTGGGCCGCGCCGGCCAGCCCGCTCGGCAGCGTGGGGCGGTTACGGATCTCCGGGATCAGCGAGAGCCCGGCGATGACGAGGAGCGCGGTGGAGGTCAGGAAGCCGAGCAGGGGCCACACCGTGAAGCCGGTGTCCATGCTCTCCAGCCAGGCGAACAGGGTGAGCAGCCAGGCCAGCGCCGTCAGCGCGACGGTGACCCACGAGCGCGGGAAGCCGAGCTTCAGGTCGGTGAAGGCCGGGAGCAGCGCCCACGCCGTGGCGAGCACCAGCAGCACGAACGCCGACGTCACGTTGCTGAAGTCGAAGCCGCTCCGGGTGAAGCTGAAGAAGTCGTCCCCGAACGTCTCCCACGGGAACAGCGCCCAGACGAAGTAGAGGATCGTCCCGGCGGCGATGACGTAGTCGGCGATCCGGAGCCGCTTCAGGTCGAAGGAGAAGCCGCTGCCGGCGGGCCGCGCCGGGGGGTAACCCGGCGGTGGGCCCCACCCGGGCTGGCCGTAGCCCGGCTGGTAGCCCTGCGGCGGGCCGTAGCCGGGGGGCGGTCCGTACCCGGGGGGCGGGCCGTAGCCCGGGGGCTGCCCGTAACCGGGCGGGGGCTGCTGGCCGTAGCCCGGCGGGGGCTGGTGCCCGTAACCGGGCGGGGGCTGGTGCCCGGGCGGGGGCGGCGGCTGGTGGCCGGGACCCTGCGGGCTCCCGTAGCCCGGCGGGGGCTGCTGCCCGTACGCCGGCTGCCCCTGCGGCTGCTGCGGGTGCCCGGGCTCCGGCTGCTCGCCCGAGGGCGGCTGGGGAGGCTGGCTGGAGGTCATCTCGGGCTCTCCTCGCAGTGGGGGTGGGCGAGGCGCATCGTGGCCGTCCCGCGACGGCCGGGCAACGGCGCCTCGCGTGTCGTCGTCCGAACGTGATCTTCGCAGGGCCCCGGAGACGCCGCTGCCCGGTGTCCCCCGACTGGGGACACCGGGCAGCGGCGGGAGCGGGTCAGCCGCCGACGATCTCCCGCATGAGGCGGGCGGTCTCCGACGGGGTCTTGCCCACGCGCACACCGGCGGCCTCGAGGGCCTCCTTCTTGGCCTGCGCGGTGCCGGCCGAGCCGGAGACGATGGCGCCGGCGTGGCCCATCGTCTTGCCCTCGGGCGCGGTGAAGCCGGCGACGTAGCCGACGACCGGCTTGGTGACGTTGGCCTTGACGAAGTCGGCGGCGCGCTCCTCGGCGTCGCCACCGATCTCGCCGATCATCACGATGGCCTCGGTCTCCGGGTCGTCCTGGAACGCCTGCAGGCAGTCGATGTGCGTCGTGCCGATGACCGGGTCACCGCCGATGCCGACGGCGGTGGAGAAACCGATGTCCCGGAGCTCGTACATCATCTGGTAGGTCAGCGTGCCCGACTTCGACACCAGGCCGATCTTGCCCTGCTTGGTGATGTTGGCCGGGATGATGCCGGCGTTCGAGCGCCCGGGGCTGATCAGGCCGGGGCAGTTCGGGCCGATGATCCGGGTGGAGCTGCCCTGGGCGTGCGCCCAGAAGTAGGTCGAGTCGTGCACCGGGATGCCCTCGGTGATGACGACGGCGAGCCCGATCCCGGCGTCCACGGCCTCGATGACGGCGGCCTTGGCGAACGGCGGCGGGACGAAGATGACGCTGACGTCCGCGCCGGTCTCCTTCATCGCCTCCGCGACCCCGCCGAACACCGGGACGCTCGCGCCGTCGAAGTCGACGCTCGTCCCGGCCTTGCGGGGGTTCACGCCGCCGACGATCGCGGTGCCCGAGGCCAGCATGCGCTGGGTGTGCTTGCTGCCCTCGGAGCCGGTCATGCCCTGGACGATGACCTTGCTGTTCTCGTTGAGGAAGATCGACATCTCTCTGGATTCCTGTTCGGTCGCGTCGGTCAGGCGGCGAGCTCGGCGGCCCGGCGCGCGGCGCCGTCCATCGTGTCGACCACGGTCACCAGCGGGTGGTTGGCCTCGGCGAGGATCCGGCGGCCCTCGTCGACGTTGTTGCCGTCCAGGCGGACGACGAGCGGCTTGGTGGCCTCGTCGCCGAGGATGCCCAGCGCGCTGACGATGCCGTTGGCCACCGCGTCGCAGGCGGTGATGCCGCCGAAGACGTTGACGAACACGCTCTTCACGGCGGGGTCGGAGAGGATGATCTCCAGGCCGTCGGCCATGACCTCCGCGGAGGCGCCGCCACCGATGTCGAGGAAGTTGGCCGGCTTGACGCCGCCGAACTCCTCACCGGCGTAGGCCACGACGTCGAGGGTGCTCATGACCAGGCCGGCACCGTTGCCGATGATCCCGACCTCGCCCTCGAGCTTGACGTAGTTGAGGTCCTTCTCCTTGGCGCGCGCCTCGAGCGGGTCGGCCGCGGCCGTGTCCTCCAGCGCGGCGTGCCCCTCCTGGCGGAAGGAGGCGTTCTCGTCGAGGGTCACCTTCGCGTCGAGCGCGAGCACGGTGCCGTCGGGCGCCTTGGCGAGCGGGTTGACCTCGACCAGCGTGGCGTCCTCCTTGGAGAACACGTCCCACAGCTGGACGGCGATCGCGATGACCTGGTCGCGCACCTCGGCCGGGAAGTTCGCCGCGTCGACGATCTCGGCCGCCTTGGCCTCGTCCACGCCCTTCGACGCGTCGACGGGGATGCGGGCCAGGGCCTCGGGCCGCTCGACGGCGAGCTGCTCGATCTCCATGCCGCCCTCCTTCGAGGCCATCGCCAGGAAGGTGCGGTTGGACCGGTCGAGCAGGTAGGAGAAGTAGTACTCCTCGGCGATGTCGCTGGCCTGGGCCACCATCACCTTGTGGGTGATGTGGCCCTTGATGTCGAGGCCGAGGATGTCCTGGGCGCGCGCCTTGGCGTCCTCGGGGTTGTCGGCGAGCTTGACGCCACCGGCCTTGCCGCGGCCGCCGGTCTTCACCTGCGCCTTGACGACGACGGTCTGCCCGATCTCGCGGGCGATCGCCTCCGCCTGCTCGGGCGTCTCGGCGACACCGCCGGGGAGCACGGGGACACCGTGCGAGGCCAACAGGTCACGGGCCTGGTACTCGAAGAGATCCACGAACAGGCACCGTAGCCCGCCCGTAACCTGCCCGCGCCTCCGGGCGTTGTAGGGGTGCTGGCCGGGTGGGGCGCATCACAGGATGCGTCACCCCAACGGGCCGGAGGAACCGCCCGCACGTGCCCTGACCGACGCACCTCGACGACGAGGAGTCCCCGTGCGCCGAGCCACGACAGTCCTGGTCACCACCATGCTCACCGCGGCGGGCATGGCCGCGCTCGCGCCGCCGGCGTCCGCCGCCGAGATCACGCCGCGGGACCTGACCATCACCGTGACCGGTCTCGGGCCGGAGAACCGGACCTGCCGGATCGACGCCGACCTCTACGTCCCGGCCGGGGTCAGCGCGAGCCGCCCCGCCCCGGCGCTGCTGGCGACCAACGGCTTCGGCGGCACCAAGGACGACCAGGCCGACCTGGCCCAGGGCTTCGGCGAGCAGGGCTACGTGACGCTCTCCTACACGGGCCTCGGGTTCGTCGACGGCGACAACTGCCCCATCACCCTCGACGACCGGGAGCACGACGGGAACGCCGCCGGCCAGCTCGTCCGGTTCCTGGGCGGCGACCCGGCGATCACCGCCGTCGACGACGAGACGGGGCAGCCGGTGCGGATCGACCAGGTGGTCCGCGAGGACGCGAAGACCGGCGTGCGGTACGACCCCCAGGTCGGCATGACCGGCGGCTCCTACGGCGGCCAGATCCAGTTCGCGACGGCGGGCTTCGAGAAGGCCGCCGGCACCCCGCGGGTCGACGCGATCATCCCGCTGATCACCTGGAACGACCTCTCCTACTCCCTGGCGCCCGACAACAGCGGCCTGCCGCAGGGCACCGCCCGCAGCGGCTCGGTGAGCTCGGGCGGCACCGGTGTCTTCAAGTACCAGTGGGCGGCCCTCTTCACCACGGTCGGCGTCATCAACGGCGCGCAGGACCTCCGGGCGCTCGCCGACCCGGCGAGGTTCGCCGACTTCTTCCAGCAGGCCGCGCAGGCGGAGAACTGCGCCAACTTCGAGCCCGAGGTCTGCCGGGCGCTCACCGAGGTGGCGACGCTCGGCTACCCGAGCCAGGCGTCCATCGACTACCTGCGCTCGAACTCGGTGGCCAGCTACATGCGCGACGTGCGGGTGCCCACGCTCATCGGGCAGGGGCAGGCCGACACGCTGTTCAACCTGCAGGAGTCCGTGGCCACCTACACCGCTCTCCGGCGCCAGGGGACCCCGGTCTCCCTCGTCTGGCAGTCGTGGGGGCACAGCAGCTCCACCCCGAAGCCGGGCGAGCTGGACATGCGCCACCCCGCGCAGTCGCTGCAGGGCAGGGCGGCGCTGGCCTGGTTCGACCACTACGTCCGCGACCGCGGACCGAAGCCGCCCCAGGGTTTCGCCTACTACCGGGACTGGGTCTACGAGGCCACCGGCGACATCACCCGGTCCTACGCCGTCGCGCCGTCCTACCCGGTGGGCACCGAGCGGACCTTCCACCTGTCCGGCTCCAGCGCCGGCGGCAGGGACGGGGCCCTGGTCACCTCCGCCACGCAGGTCGTGCCGGGCCTGAGCGCCTACAGCGGGGTGGCGCCGATCGGGCCCAACTACACCGAGACGTCGGCCCTCGACCAGAGCGGGGACGTGACCGATCCCCCCGGGACCGCGATCCGCTTCGCGACCCAGCCGCTCACCCGGGCCATGGACGTCGTGGGCTCACCGCGGCTGACCGTGCGGCTCGACGCACCGACAGCGGCGGCGTCGCAGGCGGGCGGTCCCGCCGGGCAGCTGGTCGTCTTCGCGAAGGTCTACGACATCGGTCCGGACGGCGCCATCGAGCTGCCGCACCGGCTGATCTCCCCCGTCCGCGTCGCCGACGTCACCAAGCCGGTCACCATCGAGCTGCCGGGGATCGTGCACCGGTTCGAGCCCGGTCACCGGCTGGCCGTCGTCCTCGCCGGTGGCGACCTCGCCTACCGCGGTTCCACGCTCCCCCAGCCGGTCACGCTGACCACCGGGCCCGGGCTCGGCCAGCAGCTGACCGTCCCCGTGGTGGGCTAGGCGGCCGCGCCGACGTTGCGCTGGACCCAGTCGACGATCTCGGTGGTGGTGGCGCCGGGGGTGAAGATGCGCCCGACGCCCAGCCGCTCGAGCTCGGGGATGTCCTCGTCGGGGATGATCCCGCCGCCGAAGACGACGACGTCGTCGATCCCGCGCTCGTCCATCAGCTCCCGGAGCCGCGCGAACAGCGTCATGTGCGCCCCCGAGAGGACGGACAGGCCGACCGCGTCGGCGTCCTCCTGGACGACGGTCTCGACAATCTGCTCGGGCGTCTGGTGCAGGCCGGTGTAGACGACCTCCATGCCGGCGTCGCGCAACGCCCGCGCCACGATCTTCGCGCCGCGGTCGTGCCCGTCGAGGCCCGGCTTGGCGATGACCACCCGGATGCGTTCGTCCACGTCCCGCACCTTATGCAGACGTCCCGCGCGGGTCAGCCCCGGCGCAGCCGCCACGCGAGCACGGTGAGGACCGCGTAGCCCGCTCCGGTGACGAGCAGGCCCATCCCGGGCAGCGTCCACTGGAGCTCGTCGGACGCCGCGGCGTCCCGCAGCCCGGTCAGGGCCGCGGCCAGCACGGTGACCGCCACGGCGAGCAGGCCACCCACCACGGCGAGGCGGGGGCGGAGGGACGGCGCCACGACGGAGCAGAGCACGACGGCGCCGGCCAGCAGCAGGCCGCCCATGAGGGCCAGGCCCGGTCGCTCCAGCAGGGCCTGGGGGCCCTCCTGGGTCACCACCGTCTCCAGGCCGGTCGCCGGATCGACCACCAGCCGGTCGGGGACGTCGGCCGCCGGGAGGCTGAGGCAGAGCACCGTCGCGACACCGAGCAGGACGGCCGCCCCGGCGATCCCGGACCGGACGGCGTCCAGCGCTCCGCCGTCGTCCATCACGGTCCGGCCCCAGGTGGCGACGGCGACGACGCCGGCGACGACGGTGACGACGAGCCCGGCGACCCCGAGGATCCAGCCCGGGCCGGCGTCGACACCGCTGGTCAGCACGCGCTCGCCGGCCAGCACCTCGACGCCCGGGCGGGAGGTGGAGCTGCTCCCCCGGTAGACCTCGATGAGCAGTTGGCCGACCCCGAGGGCACCGGCGACCGCGGCGTAGGCGAGCCCGAACTTCGGCACCGCCCCGCGCAGGAGCGTGACCCCCACCGCCAGCCCGGCCACCGGCACGAGGAGCGCGACGAGAGCGCTGCCGACCCCGTCGACCGCCCGCAGCTCCGCCCCGCCGACGACGAGGTAGGTGGGGAAGGCCGCGGCGATGGAGAGCAGGGCGGCGAGGACCAGGAGAGCGCCGGTGACCCGCGCGCCGACGGGGACCGGGCCGACGACCACCGCGTCCGCGGGACGGCCGACCTCCGCGGCGCCCCGGCGGGAAGAGGGGGCGGGCCGGGCGGCGGTCCGGCGGGCGGTCGGTGTCGCCCGTCGGCTGGCCGACCCGGAGCGGACGTCGCGGGACACGGTTCCCCCTTCGGTCGCCGGTTCGTCGGGATCTCGACGCCGGTTCCAGTCTGCGGCCGCGATCGCCGGTCGGATGGTCACGGAAGGCCGCGATCCGGTCAGGAACCGGACTCGATCGGCCGATGAACGGGAGCGTTATGTGTGACGACGGCCACACAGACGCATTACCGTCCGGTGAACGGACAAGTAGCCGTGCACCTGCGGGGCCGAAACCCGAGCCGCTGCCGGTGAGCAGGAGCGGGGGGAGATCGGCCATGCGCCCAGGAGTCGTACCCGGCGCGGAGCCAGCGTCGCACACGGGTGGCGCGTCCCGGCCCGCCCCCTCCGGCGTGCGCGCGCTCTGCCGGCCCGCCACCCTGACCGGCGGCCTCGCCGAGCTGGCCTGGGTCGGTGCCCACGTCCTCATGTACCCGCTGGGGACGCGCACGCCGGCGCTGCGCCTGGACCCCCGGATCCGCACCGGAGAGCAGCCGGCCGCCGTGCGGGCGCTCTTCGCGCACGACCCCCTCGCCGCCCGCACACCGGTCCTGCTCGTGCACGGGCTGGTCGACAACCGCTCGGTCTTCTCGGTCATGCAGCGGAGCCTGCGGCGGCGGGGCTTCGCCCACGTCTGCACGTGGAACTACAGCCCGCTCCTGACCGACATCGCCCGTGGTGCCGCCGATCTCGGCGACCACGTCGAGCGGATCTGCGAGCAGACCGGGCACGACCGCGTGCACGTGGTCGGGCACAGCCTCGGCGGGCTCATCGCGCGTCACCTGGTCCAGCGGCAGGGCGGCGACCGCCGCATCGCCTCCCTGGTGACCCTCGGGACGCCGCACTCCGGTTCGATCCTGGCGCACGTGGTGCCGACCCCGCTCATCCGCCAGCTGCGGCCCGGCTCGCCGGTCCTGCGGGAGCTGGCCGAGCCGGCCCCGGCCTGCCGGACGCGGATCACCGCGATCTACAGCGACCTGGACCAGATGGTGCTGCCCACCAGCTCCGGTCGGTGCGACCACCCGGACCTCGGCGCCCGCAACGTGCTCGTCCGCGGCGTCGGGCACATGAGCCTGCCGCGGCACCGGCACGTGGTCGACGAGGTGGCCGCGACGCTGGCCGGGCTGCGGGACGCGCCGCAGCGCCCGCGCCGCGCCGTCGCCTGAGAGCCGTCACACGGCGCACACATCGCGACACGTGCCGTGCGGTGCTTTGTCGGGCCCTGACGCATCGTTACGGTTCGATCACGGCGCCGGTGACCACCGGCGGACGCCGGAGACCCGTCGTCCTCAGCCGCCGTCGCTCCCCCGACGGGCCGTCGACCGGCTCGGTGGTGGAGCGCTCGTCCGGGAAGGTGCGCCTTGGCTCGCAGCAGTGCACCGCAGGTCCTCGAGCGGCCCGGCACCGAGCGCGAGCGCACGGCGACGCCCGCCCCCGCCACCGCCGCCACGGCGGTCACCACGGCCACGCCGGCGACCGAGGTCCCGGAGACCGAACCGGCCCCGGCCCGGTCCCGCCGCCGGCTGCCGCAGCCGCCCGGCCGACGGGCGCACCTCTGGCTGGCCGCGCTGATCGCCGGCGCGCTGGTCGCCGCCGTCCCGGGCCTGACCGGCACGGGCGACGACCTCACCGGCACCGCGTCCGACTACGGCCTCGGCGTCGCCGCCGACCTCGCCCTCAGCGGCGGCATCGACGACAGCGGGGTGCGCCGCAGCATCACCGAGGCCGAGGCGCAGGCCCGCCTCGGCGAGCTGGCCGCCTCGCGCGCCGCCCGCGCCCCCAAGACCGTGCTGCCCACGCAGGGCCGGCTCACCACCTGCTACTGCATGCGCTGGGGCCAGATGCACTACGGCCTCGACCTGGCCGCCCCCCTCGGCACGCCGATCTACGCGGCCGCCGACGGCGTGGTGCTCAAGGCCGGCCGGGCGTCGGGCTTCGGCAACGCCGTCTACATCCAGGACGCCGACGGAAACGTCCACATCTACGGGCACATGCGCTACTACAGCGTGGCCGCGGGCGACATCGTGCACGCCGGCGACCAGATCGCGAAGGTCGGCAACGAGGGCTACTCGACCGGCCCGCACCTGCACTACGAGATCCACCGCGGCGGCATGGACGGCCGCCCGACCGACCCGCAGGACTGGCTCGCCGAGCGCGGGGTGAACATCTGATCTGTCGGCCTCCGGCCGACACCGCGGCCAGGTGACGTCCCCCTGCTGCGCTGAGCCCAGCCTGCTCGCTCGTCGGGGACCCTCCGGGCCCCACTCCTCGTGGCACCTCGCGGGGCGGCTTCCGTCGTGATCCGCGATGCCCGACGCAGCCGGACCG
This sequence comes from Blastococcus sp. SYSU D00922, assembly GCF_054050495.1. Taxonomy (NCBI): domain Bacteria; kingdom Bacillati; phylum Actinomycetota; class Actinomycetes; order Geodermatophilales; family Geodermatophilaceae; genus Blastococcus; species Blastococcus sp. SYSU D00922. Next base: position 455,485 of record NZ_JBJGZL010000001.1, on the reverse strand, counting down.
TGCCGCGGCCTGCCTGACCTTCGTCGGGGACCCTCCGGGTCCCGCTCCTCAGGTCAGAGCTTGACGAGGGGGGCGTAGCGCAGGACGAGGCGCTTGGTGCCGCCGGAGCCGAAGTCGACGGTCGCCTGGGCCTTGTCGCCGACGCCGGTGACCTCGACGACCGTGCCGAGGCCGAACGCGTCGTGGCTCACCCGGTCGCCCACGTCCACCGAGATGATCGGCCGGTTGCCCGCCCCGCCGCGCAGCCCACCGGTGGACAGCCCGGTGGCGGCCACGCGCGACTGCGCCGACGAGTACCCCGTCGACGCCGGGGCCGGCTCCAGCCGCGCCCAATGCACCGTGTCGGCCGGCAGCTCGTCGAGGAAGCGCGAGGGCGGGTTGTACGAGGGCTGCCCCCAGCTGGTGCGCACCTGCGCGCGGGACAGGAACAGCCGCTGCTGGGCGCGGGTGATGCCCACGTAGGCCAGCCGGCGCTCCTCCTCCAGCTCGCGCGGGTCGCCGAGCGCCCGCAGGTGCGGGAAGACGCCGTCCTCGAGCCCGGTCAGGAAGACGACCGGGAACTCCAGCCCCTTGGCGGTGTGCAGCGTCATCATCGTGACCACGCCGGCGTCGTCACCGGTGACCGGGATCTGGTCGGCGTCGGCCACCAGCGAGACCTGCTCGAGGAAGTCGGTGACCGTGCCGTCGGGGGTGGCCGCCTCGAACTCCGCGGCGACCGAGATGAGCTCGTTGAGGTTGTCGACGCGCCCCTCGTCCTGCGGGTCGGTGCTGGCCTGCAGCTCCGCCAGGTAGCCGGTGCGGTCGAGGATGCTCTCCAGCAGCGCGGCGGGGCCTGAGCCCGTCTCGACGAGCTGCTCGAACTCCTCCAGCAGCGCGACGAACTCCTGGATCGCCTTGAGCGACCGGGTGGCCAGGTCGCCGATCTCCGAGCAGCGCCGCAGCGCGGAGGCGAAGGCGATCCGCTCCCGGTCGGCGAAGTTCTCGATGCAGGCCTCGGCCCGGTCGCCGATGCCGCGCTTCGGGGTGTTGATCACCCGGCGCAGGCTGACCACGTCGGCCGGGTTGGCGACCACCTTCAGGTAGGCCAGCGCGTCGCGGACCTCCTTGCGCTCGTAGAAGCGCACGCCGCCGACGACCTTGTAGGGCATGCCGACCCGGATGAAGACCTCTTCGAACACACGTGAGGCGTTGTTGGTCCGGTAGAAGACCGCGATGTCCTTCGGCTGGGCCTTGCCCTCGTCGACGAGCGCGTCGATCTGCTCCGCGACCCAGGCCGCCTCGTCGTGCTCGTTGTCGGCGACGTAGCCCTCGATCAGCTCGCCGTCGCCGGAGTCGGTCCACAGGTTCTTGGGACGGCGGCCGGTGTTCTTGGAGATGACCTGGTTGGCCGCCTTGAGGATGCGCTGGGTCGAGCGGTAGTTCTGCTCGAGCAGGATCGTCGTCGCCTGCGGGTAGTCGCGCTCGAACTCGTCGATGTTGCGGATCGTCGCGCCGCGGAAGGCGTAGATCGACTGGTCGGCGTCACCCACCACGCACAGCTCGGCCGGCGGCACCGGACCGCCCTCGGGGCCGACCAGCTCGCGCACGAGGACGTACTGGGCGTGGTTGGTGTCCTGGTACTCGTCGACCAGCACGTGCCGGAACCGGCGGCGGTAGTGCTCCGCGACGTCGGGGAACGCCTGCAGCAGGTGCACCGTGTTCATGATCAGGTCGTCGAAGTCCATGGCGTGCGCCTGGCGCAGCCGCTGCTGGTAGAGCCGGTACGCCTCGGCCAGCACCTTCTCCGGCGCCGTCTGCGGGACGTAGCTCTCCTCGTCGATCAGCTCGTTCTTCAGGTTGGACACCTGCGCGGCGAGGCTGCGGCCGGGGTAGCGCTTGGCGTCCAGGTCGAGGTCGCGCGCGACCATCGTCATGAGCCGCACCGAGTCGCCCTGGTCGTAGATCGTGAACGACGACTTCAGGCCGAGCTTGGCCGCCTCGGCCCGCAGGATGCGCACGCACATCGAGTGGAACGTGGAGACCCACATCGCGCGGGCGCGGGGGCCGACCAGGTGGGCCACCCGCTCCTTCATCTCGCCGGCGGCCTTGTTCGTGAACGTGATCGCCAGGATCTCGCCGGGCTGGGTGTGCCGTGCACCGAGCAGGTAGGCGATCCGGTGCGCCAGCACCCGGGTCTTGCCCGACCCCGCGCCGGCGACGATGAGCAGCGGACCGCCCTCGTGCACGACGGCCTGGCGCTGCGGACCGTTGAGCCCGGCGAGCATCCGCTCGAGCTCCCGCCCGACGGACCCCTTCGCCGTGCGCTGGAGTGCGGCTGTGCCGGGGAGGGCTTCCTGGACGCTGCTCATGACCACATCACTGTAAGCCGGTCGGGGGACACTCCCCCGCCGCCGTCCACCTCCGTCCCACCCGTCCCAGGACGTCGGCCGGCTCGGCCGCAGGACACGCACGAGCCAGGTGTGACGGACGGGTTCCGCATCGCGCGACACCGCCCCGACGGAGCCCGGCCGGACGCCGTCCGCTGGCTAGCGTGACGAGAACACCACGCAGGGTGATCGGACGACGGGAGCGGTGGATGGCCGGGCCGCAACGGCCGCCGGACGGCGAGATCCGCGCCCTCACCGGTCTGCGGGCGGTCGCCGCGCTGTGGGTGGTGGCGCACCACTTCTGGCTGTTCTCCCCCGACACGCCCTGGCAGCGACCGCTGCGGCCGCTGGCTCCCCTGCTCGAGGCCGGCTGGCTCGGCGTGGACCTCTTCTTCGTGCTGAGCGGCTTCGTCCTCGCGCACAACTACGTCGCGGTCCTGGGGCGCCGCCCGCGCCTGCGCGCGAGCCTCGACTTCTACCGCGCCCGGCTCAGCCGCATCTGGCCGACGTGGATGGTCGTCCTCACCGCGACGACCGCGGGGCTGGTCGTCAAGCAGCTGGCGGTCGGGGCGGGGTCCACCGAGACGCGGCTCGACGCCGTCACGCTGCTGCGCCAGGTCCTCCTGGTCCAGGTGTGGGACCGGCCCGACTACTCGGCCACCGGCCCGGTCGGGCCGGGGTGGTCGCTGAGCGCGGAGTGGCTGGCCTACCTGGTCTTCCCCGTGGCGGCGCTGGCCCTGTTCCGGCTGCGCCTCGCCTCCGCCGGCGTCCTCGGTGGGCTCGCGCTCGTGGCGGTGACCCCGTTCGCGTCCGCCTGCCTGTGGCTCGGCGCGCACGACTGGGGCTGGAGCTGGCTGCTGCGGCTGACCGGCAGCTTCCTCGCGGGCGCGCTCGTCGCCCTGGGCGTGGCCCGCGTCCCGCGGGGCGTCGTGGGTCCCCGGGCGGCCGCCCGCCTCACGGTGGGATCGGCACTGCTGGTCCTGGCCGTCGTCTGGGCGGCCGACGCCACCGGCCGCGACGTCGCGGGCGCCGCCGTCCTGGTCCTCCCCGTGCTGGTCGGCGCGCTCGCCCTGACCGACGGTGGTCTGGCCCGGCCGCTGGCCACGCCGCTGGTGGTCCTGGGCGGGCGCATCTCCTTCGCGCTGTACCTGGTCCACATGGGCGTCTTCGAGGTGGTCTGGACGCTCGAGGACCTCGACCCGTCGCTGCGGGGCGGGTCCGTGCCCGCCGCGCTCCTGCAGCTGGCGCTCCCGCTGCTGCCGCTCCCGGTCGCCTGGGGCCTCTGGCGCTTCGTGGAGGAGCCCGCCCGCCTGCGGCTGCCGCCGACCCGCCGCGCGCCCCTGGTCCTGCCGGCGCCCGCCGGGCGTCAGCCGGTCGGCGTCGGGGGCTGATCCCCGCCCGTCGTGGCCTTCCCTCCGCCGCGTGTGGCAGACTCGCGCCCGTGCTCGCCACGGTCAGCTTTTACTACGGCCACCGGGATCCGGTGTCCGTCACCGCTGGCTGAGCAACCGCCGCAACAGACGCCCCGGGCCCGAAGAGCCCCGGGGCGTTTCTCGTCTCCGGGGACCTGACGGCCACCAGCCCCGGAGGACACCCCATGAGCACCCCCACCACCCCCGCACCCGTCGCGGTCACCGGCGCGGACGTCGACCGCATCGGTGAGCTGCGGACGGAGATCGACGCCTGCGACGCCGAGATCATCGAGCTGGTCCGCCGACGGCTGGCCGTCTCGCAGCAGATCGGCGCGCTGCGGTCGGCCAGCGGCGGCACCCGGCTCAACCTCTCGCGGGAGAAGCAGGTCCTCGACAGGTTCCGCGCCGCCCTCGGCCCGGACGGCGCCGCGCTCGGCATGCTGCTGCTGCGCCAGGGCCGGGGCCGGCTGTAGGGCCGGCTCCGACCGGTCAGGGCACCGCCCGCCAGACGAGCGAGTCCTCGTCGCCCATGGCCGAGACCTCCAGGAGCGTCCCCGGGCACCGCGCCAGGAGCTCCGCACCCAGGTCCTGGGCCAGCCCCAGGGCCGCCTCCAGGCTCTCGGCCGGCTCCTCCGTCGCCACCCGGAGGAGCCCCCGCCCCTCCTCGCGCCACACCCGCAGCGCGTCGTCCCCCGGGCGCAGTCCGGCCGTCAGGACGTCGACGGCGGAGTCGTCCGGGGACTCGTCGGGGCGCAGTGCGAGGAAGAGCGTGAAGGTGTCCACCGCCGCAGTCTGCCCGCCGTGTATCCGGCCGTCCCGCCACCTCCCTCCTCCGGTCACAGGCCCACCGAGAGGACGTGACGACGATGCCCGAGTCGATCCCCGTTCCGCCGTTCCGCCACCGCCTGCCCGCCGACGTGGCCGCCCGCATCCAGGCCACCGCACCCCGGCGCCCGATGGCCGCGATCGTGCTGGTCGCGGGCGTCCTCGCGGCCGCCTTCACCGTCGCCGTCCCGGCGGGTGAGGCCCAGGCCATGCGGAACCAGACGTGCGGCCCCGTCGTCGTCGTCGACGCCTTCGGCCACGAGCACACGGTCGAGAACACCAGCTGCTGATCCCCGATCGTCCGGCCCGGCCGGCCCCGCCCTGACCTCGCGGGGCTGCGCCGGGCCGGAGGCCGGACGTGCCGTCCGGTCGCCGGCGCCGGTCGGGTCGGAAGGGGGAGGACCCGGCCGGTGCCGGCCCTGTCACGTCCGGGACCGCTGCGTCGTCTCCATGCCACACAGGCACGGAGAGGACGACGACATGGCACGCATCCCGCTCGACCCGCCCCGCACCCGGCTCTACCGGCTCGCCGCCTGGTACGCCCGCCGCACCTACGGCGCGGTGCTCGACCCGCTGGCGGCGATGGGGCACAACCCGCGGGTCCTGCTCACCGACGCGCGGTTCGAGACCTCCCTGGCGCGGTGGAACCGGCTGGACCCGACGCTGAAGGCGCTGGCCGTCATGGCGGCGGCCGTCGAGATCGGCTGCTCCTGGTGCGTCGACTTCGGCTACTGGATCAGCACCCAGGACGGCGTGGACCCCGTGAAGCTGCGCGCCGTCCCCCGGTGGCGCGACAGCGACGTCTTCACCGACCTCGAGCGGCAGGTCATCGCCTACGCCGAGGCGGCCACCGCGACGCCGCCCGCGGTGACCGACGAGATGGTCGAGGGGTTGCGGGAGCGGCTGGACGACGCCGAGCTGGTCGAGCTGACCATGATGATCGCCGTGGAGAACGTGCGGTCGCGGTTCAACAGCGCTCTCGGGCTGACCAGCCAGGGGTTCCGCGACCGCTGCGAGGTGCCGGCCTCGTGACCGCCGCCCTCGCCCCGTTCGACCGGCACCGGCGGCTGCTGTTCACGGTGGCCTACCAGATGCTGGGCAGCGTCGCCGACGCCGAGGACGTCGTCCAGGACGCCTGGCTGCGCTGGTCGGCGGCGCCGCGGGACGACGTCGCCGACGCCCGGGCCTACCTCGTGCAGATCACGACCCGGCTGGCGCTGGACCGCCTGGGGTCGGCGCGGGCGCGGCGGGAGACCTACGTCGGCCCGTGGCTGCCCGAGCCCCTGCTCACCGGTCCGGGGCTGGGCGGCGCGCCGCCGGCACCGGGCCCGGACGAGGCGGCGGAGCTGGGCGAGCAGGTGTCGCTGGCGCTGCTCGTCGTGCTGGAGACGCTCTCCCCCGCCGAGCGGGCGGTCTTCGTCCTCCGCGAGGTGTTCGGGATGCCGGTCGCGGAGGTCGCCACCGCCCTCGGCCGCAGCGAGGCGGCGGTCCGCCAGACGGCGCACCGGGCGCGCGAGCACGTGGAGGCGCGCCGTCCCCGGTTCGACACCGACCGCCGCGCGCAGCGGGAGGCGACCGAGCGGTTCCTCGAGGCGGCTGCCGGCGGGGACCTGGAGCAGCTGCTGGCCGTGCTCGCGCCGGACGTCGTCCTGGTCAGCGACGGCGGCGGCAAGGCGAAGGCCGCGCTGCGGCCCATCGAGGGCGCCGACAAGGTGGCCCGGTTCGTCGCCGGCGTCTCGGCCCAGGGCATGTCCATGCCCGACCTGCGGGTGGAGGTCGCGGACGTGAACGGCGCCCCGGCGATCGTGGCGTGGCAGGGCGGCGAGCCGTTCCTGTCCATGTCGATGGTGCTGGCCGAGGACGGCCGGATCGGCCAGGTGCTGCTGGTGCGCAACCCCGACAAGCTGCGGGGCGTCGCGCTCGGCCGGTAGCGCCCTGCTTAGGCTCGCGCGGTGACCCAGCCACCGCGCGAGCCCGCAGCCTCCGTCGAGCGAGTCCTGTGCGTGCTCGCCCACCCCGACGACGTCGACTTCGGGAGCGCGGGCACCGTCGCGACGTGGACGGCGGCCGGCACGGAGGTCGTCTACTGCATCGTCACCGACGGCGACGCCGGCGGCTTCGACGAGACGCCGCGGGACCAGATGGGCCCGCTGCGCCAGGAGGAGCAGCGGGCCGCCGCGGCCGCCGTCGGCGTCACCGACGTCCGCTTCCTCGGCTACCCCGACGGGCGGCTGGAGCTGACCCTCGACCTGCGCCGCGACATCAGCCGGGTCATCCGCCAGGTGCGCCCGCAGCGGGTGCTGACGACGTCGCCGGAGCGCTTCTGGGACCGGATCGGTGCCAGCCACCCCGACCACATGACCGTGGGCGAGTCGACGCTGCGCGCCGTCTACCCCGACGCCCGCAACCCGTTCGCCTTCCCCGAGCTGCTCGCCGACGAGGGGCTCGAGGCCTGGACCGTCTCCGAGGTGTGGCTGGGCGCCAGCCCGCAGGCCGACCACGCCGTCGACGTCACCGACGTGCTCGACCGCAAACTGGCGGCGCTGCACTGCCACGTCACGCAGGTGAGCCACAACCCGGACATCGACTCGTTCGTCACCGGCTGGATGCGGCAGACGGCGCAGCGGTTCGGCCTGCCCGAGGGCCGGCTCGCCGAGGCCTTCCACGTCGTCCACACGGTGTGATCTGTCGTCCTCCGGACGACACCGCGGCCAATGGCCGTCCCCTCCCGACGTCGAGCCGTTGCGTCGTGCGTGAGCGGACCCCTCCCGGGGTCCACTCGGGCCGACCACACCGCCGGTTCTGCTGGCATCCTCCCCTCATGCCGGACGACTCCTGGGAGCACCTGGTCGAGCGGACCCGGGGCGGGGACGTCACCCCGGGGAAGATGTTCGGGTCGGCGGGGCTGCGGACCGGGAAGAAGTTCTTCGCGATCTGGTGGCACGAGCAGCTCGTGGTGAAGCTGCCGACCGACCGGTTCCGGGAACTGGCCCAGGCCGGTCAGGCCGAGCAGTTCGAGCCGATGGAGGGCCGGCCGATGAACGGCTGGGCGCTGCTGCACGAGGGCGTCGAGTGGGACCCGGTGGTCGCCGAGGCCCGCGCCTGGGTGGAGTCGCAGCGCTAGAGCAGCCGGTTGGTCGCCGCCCAGCGGGTGAGCTCGTTGCGGTTGGACAGCTGGAGCTTGCGCAGCACGTTCGAGGCGTGCGACTCCACCGTCTTCACCGAGATGAACAGCCGCGAGCCGATCTCGCGGTAGGTGTAGCCGCGGGCCAGCAGCTGCATCACCTCGCGCTCGCGGGCGCTGAGCAGGTCCAGGCCCGGGTCGGTCGTCTCCTCCTCCGGCTCCGCCGCGGCGACCGGCCCGCCGGCCGCGAACGCGTCCAGCACGAAGCCCGCCAGCCGTGGGCTGAAGACGACGTCGCCGTCGGCCACCCGCCGGACGGCGTCGAGCAGGTCCGGCCCCGAGATCGTCTTGGTGACGTACCCGCGGGCGCCGGCCCGGATGACCGCGATGACGTCCTCCGCGGCGTCGGACACCGAGAGGGCCAGCCACTTCACGTCGGGCAGCTCGGCGCGCAGCGTCTCGAGCACCGCGCGGCCCCCACCGCCGGGCATGTGCACGTCGAGCAGGACGACGTCCGGCTTCGTCGCGCGGATGCCCTCCACGGCCGAGGCGACGTCGGCGCCCTCGCCGACGAACTCGACGTCGCCGCCGAGCTCGGCGCGCACCCCGGCGCGGACCATCGCGTGGTCGTCGACCACGAAGACACGGGGGGCGGTCATGCGGCTGCTCCTCTCGGGAGCACCAGCTCCACCTCTGTCCCCTCACCGGGCGCCGACCGGACGACGGCCGTGCCGCCGAGCCGCGTCAGCCGGCCGCTGACCGAGTCCCGCAGCCCGCGCCGGTCGTCGGACACCTCCGCCGGATCGAACCCCTTGCCGCGGTCGCGGACGTAGACCGACACCCGCTCGGGCGTCACCTCCGTGTAGAGGTCGGCCGCCGTGGCGCCCGAGTGCTTCGCCGCGTTGACCAGCGCCTCGCGGGTGGCCGCACCCAGCCCGGCCAGCGCCTCGTCCACCGGGGCGTCGCCGACGACGACCGGGTCGACCAGCAGGGCGTGGTCGGCCTCCACCTCGGCGACCATCGCGGCCACCAGCCCGGCCCACGTGCCGCCCTCGCGCACGACCTTGGGGTCGTACAGCCAGGCGCGCAGCTCCCGCTCCTGGCCGCGGGCCAGCCGGCTCACCGCCTGCGGGTCCTCCGCGTGCCGCTGGATGAGGGCCAGGGTCTGCAGCACCGAGTCGTGCAGGTGCGCGGCGACGGCGGCCCGCTCCTCCGAGCGCACCCGCGCGGTGCGCTCCTCGGCGCGCGACGCCAGCAGCCGCCGCCAGATCGGCGCCGTCGCCAGCACCAGGCCGGTGAGGATGACGAGGGTCGCGGCGAAGCCGTTGCGGGCGTTGGCCAGCTGGCCGGTCGTCGCCAGCAGCAGGATGAGTCCCCCGGCCGCCAGTGCCGCGCCCCCGGCGAGGGCCCAGCGGACGCCGGGGAGGTTGAGCGTCCGGTCGGTGTCGAGCTGGCGCCAGATGACCGCCATGCCGACGGCGACGACCAGCAGCGGCACGACCAGGTCGCCGTTGCTCAGCCGCGCCACCTGGCCGAGCACGGTCACGGCGGCGATCCCCAGCAGGACGAGGGTGACCACCTGGCGCTTGCCGGTCGGGCGCTGCAGCCGGATCGCGGCCGGCGTCGGGTCCTCACCCGGCGCGGCCACGGGCATGGTCAGCCAGAGCAGGCCGTACATGACGATGCCGATGCCGAAGCTGGCGAGGACGACGAACGCCACGCGCACCACCAGCGGGTCCTGCCTGAGGTGGGACGCCGTGCCGGCGGCGACGCCGGCCAGCAGCCGTCCCGACCGCGGGCGCACCAGCGGCGGCCGGTCGGCCGTCGTCGCGGGGGGCGCCCCGGTCGCAGTGGTGGTCACGTACTCGATCGTCGCACCGCGGACCGCGCCTCCGACACGGGTGATCACCCTGGAAGAGCAGGCGCGGACGATCCAGGGTCGGATGGGGGCGTTCCCTGATGGATTCCGGGAGGTCCGGTGGGCAGGCTTCCGGTCATGACATCCGCTCCGCCCCCCGCCGCTCCGCCGCCCCTGCCCCCGGCGATGGAGCCCCCGTCCTGGCCGCCACCTCCTCCGGAGCCGCCGGCCGCCCGCCCCCAGCTGCGCCGCAGCCGCACCGACAAGATCCTCGGTGGCGTCAACGGCGGGCTGGCCGAGTACACCGGCATCGACGCCCTGCTCTGGCGCGTCGGGTTCGTCGCCCTGACCCTGGCCGCCGGCACCGGCGTCATCGTCTACCTGCTGCTGTGGGTGCTCATGCCCGCCGGCCCGCCTGGCGCCCCCGGCGCCGCGGTCGCCCCGGCGGCGCAGAAGCCGGCCCTGCCCCGGTCGCCGATCCCGCGCATCACCGTCGCCGCCCTGCTGATCGTCGCCGGGCTGATGGCGGCCGTCACGAACCTCAGCGACTGGGACATCGGCGCGCGCGGCGTCCTCGGCGGCCTGCTGGCCGTCGTCGGTCTCGGGCTGGTGGCCGCCGCCTTCAGCAACGGGCGCACCGCCCGCGGCGGCCTGATCGCCCTCGGCGTCGCCCTCTCGCTGGGCCTGGTCGTCGTCTCGTCGGTCGGCGACGGCATCGGCGACGGCGTGGGCGACCGGACCTACCGGCCGGCCACCGTCGCCGAGGTCCGCGACGTCTACCGCGGCGGCGTCGGCGACATGACCGTCGACCTGACCCGGCTGGACCAGGGCATCGACGGCAGGCAGTTGGAGATCCGGGTCGAGCACGGCGTCGGCGACGTCGACGTGGAGCTCCCCCGCTCCGCCGACGTCCAGCTGCGGGTGGACCACGGCCTGGGCGACGTGGAGGTGTTCGACCGCGGGTCGGACACCGAGGGCTTCTTCCCGGGCACCGGCAGCCGGTCGTGGACCGACGACGGCGAGGCCGAGTTCGTGATCACGATCAACTCCGGTGTCGGAGACGTGGAGGTGTCCCGTGGCTGACTACAGCGAGTTCCCGACGACGCCGACGGCGTGGCAGGAGCAGCAGCTGAAGGACTGGCAGACGGTGATGCCGCTGTCGACGGAGGACCCCGAGCCCCCGCGCAAGCGGCCGGTCGACCTGACCGCGCTCGTGCCGGGCGTGCTCTTCATCGTCCTGGCCGTCGTCGCGATGGCCGGCGTGGACCTGCCCTTCGGGTTCTGGGAGGACGGCGGGTTCGTCTGGATCCTGCTCGTCGGCGGGGGCGTCGCGCTCCTCGTCTCGGAGCTGAAGAAGGCGCGGCGCCGCAGGCGCTGAACCGGAGGGCGGACGTCGGGAGGGCCCGGGGAGCGATCGCTCCCCGGGCCCTCCGTCGTGCGGGAACCGGGATGCGCCGCTGGGCGTGGAGAGGGCGTGCACCGCGCACCGCTGCTGTTCGCCGCCGTGCTGGCGCTCGCCGCCTGCGGCGGGGGCACCGGCAGCGCGCCCGACCTCGCCGGCGAGTGGGAGTTCGCCGGAGGGACGGCCGACGGGGCGGCGCTCCCCCGGCCCGACGGCGCGACGGCGACCCTCGAGGTGGACGGCGACGAGCTGCGCGGCCTCGCCTTCTGCAACCACTGGTTCGCGTCCTACCGGCTCGACGGGTCGTCGTTCTCCGTGTCGGGGCTCGGGAGCACCCAGATGGGGTGCGAGCCCGAGGTGCTGGCGGCCGAGAGCGCGTTCCTCGCCGCTCTCGGCGCGGTGGACACGGCAGCGTCGGGCGACGACGGGCTGCTGCTCACCGGCGACGAGGTCGAGCTGCGCTTCACCCGGGCCGCGCCCGTTCCCGACAGCCCGCTCCAGGGCACCGACTGGGTCCTGGAGTCGGTCATCGACGGCCAGACGGCGAGCTCCACCGTCGGGGAACCGGCGGTGCTGCGGCTGGACGCCGACGGCACGGCCGAGGCCACCACGGGCTGCCGCACGATCACCGGCCGGTGGCTCCTGGAGAACGGCCTGCTGGTGATCGACGACCTGCTCGCCGACGGCACCGCCTGCCCGCCCGAGGCCACGCAGCAGGACGCCCTGGTCGCCGCCGTCCTGGAGAGCGGACCGACCACGGGCATCGAGGAGGACCGGCTCACCCTGACGACCGAGGACGGCCGCGGGCTCATCTACCGCGCGGGCTGAGCGCCGACCGCGTCGCAGAACGCCAGCGCCCGCCCCCACAGGAGCTCGGTCGCCGGACCGTCGTGCTCACCGGGGAGGCTGGGGTCGGTGAACAGGTGGCCGCTCACCGGGTAGTCGAACGCCTCGACCGGTGCCCCTGACGCCCGTGCGGCGGCCAGGAACTCCTCGTCCCACTCCGGGTGGCGCATCGGGTCGCCCTCCGCGGCGTGCAGCTGCACCCGGACGCCGGGCGGCCATGCATCGGCCCCGAGCATCGCCAGCGGCAGCGCGCCCGAGATCATCAGGACGCCGGCGCACCGCCCCTGGAGGGCCACGTGCTCGGCCATCCCGGCACCGTTGGAGAAGCCGGCGGCCACGAAACCGTCGGGGAGGTCGGCGACCCCCTCCAGGGCGGCACCCATGAGCGCCGGGAACCCGACGCGCTCCACGTGCGCACCGGCGGCCGCGTAGTCGTCGAAGACCAGCCCGTCGTACTGGTCGACCACGCGGACCTGGTGACCGGCCGCCCGGAGCCGGTCGGCCGCGTCGAGGACGCCGGGGCGGATGCCGAGGACGGAGTGGAAGAGAGCGATCGTCGTCATGGCAGGACCTTCCCGCGACCTCGGTGACACCGTCCTGTCACCGTTTCTGCCACGATCTCCGGGTGAACCGCACCGACCGGATGCACGCCGTCTCCGAGGAGCTGCGCCGGGCGGGCCGGCGCGGTCGGACGGCGCAGCGACTCGCCGACTGGCTGGAGGTCTCACCGCGGACGATCAAGCGGGACGTCGCCGCCCTGCAGCAGGCCGGCGTGCCGATCTGGGCGTCCGCGGGACCCGGTGGCGGGTATGTGCTCGACGCCGCCGCGACGCTCCCCCCGGTGAACCTCACCCCGGCCCAGGCCGTGGCGGTGGCCGTCGCCCTGGCCGGTGCCCCCGACGCCCCGTTCGCCGTGGACGGCCGGGCGGCGCTGGAGAAGGTGCTGGGCGTGATGGGCGCCGGCGCGCGGGGAGAAGTCGAGCGGCTCGGTGCCCGCGTGTGGGTGCGCGAGCCCGTGCACCGGCGGTCCACGGCGGCCGCCGTGATCGAGGAGGCGCTGCTGCGCCGCCGCGTCCTGGCCATCCGCTACCGCGACGGGGCCGGCGAGGTGACACGGCGCCGGGTGGAGCCGGTCTTCCTCGCCCGGCCCGGCGCCCACTGGCAACTGGCCGCCTGGTGCCGCGAGCGCCAGGGGCCGCGCTGGTTCCGGTGGGACCGGATCGAGGCCGCCGACCTCACGGCCGAGACCGCGCCGGACCACGATCCGGCCATCTTCGGCACACCACCGGACGACGCACGAGCGGTGCGCTCGCCCGCTGCGCCCTAGCGGCTCATTCCCACTCGATGGTGCCCGGTGGCTTGCTGGTCACGTCGAGCGTGACCCGGTTGACCTCCGGCACCTCGTTGGTGATCCGGGTGGAGATGCGGGCCAGCACGTCGTAGGGCAGCCGGGTCCAGTCGGCGGTCATGGCGTCCTCGCTCGACACCGGCCGGAGCACGATGGGGTGCCCGTAGGTGCGGCCGTCGCCCTGCACACCGACCGACCGGACGTCGGCCAGCAGCACGACCGGGCACTGCCAGATCTCGCGGTCCAGCTTCGCGGCGGTGAGCTCGGCGCGGACGATCGCGTCGGCCTTGCGCAGGATGTCCAGCCGCTCCTGGGTCACCTCGCCGACGATCCGGATGCCGAGGCCCGGGCCCGGGAAGGGCTGGCGCCAGACCATCGCCTCGGGCAGTCCCAGCTGGAGCCCGACCTCGCGCACCTCGTCCTTGAACAGCGTCCGCAGCGGCTCGACCAGCGTGAACTGCAGGTCCTCCGGCAGGCCGCCGACGTTGTGGTGGCTCTTGATGTTCGCCGTCCCGCTGCCGCCGCCCGACTCGACGACGTCGGGGTAGAGCGTGCCCTGGACGAGGAAGTCGACCTTCTCGCCGTGCTCCTTGGCGTCGCCGACGACGTCGAGCGCGGCCTGCTCGAAGACCCGGATGAACTCCCGGCCGATGATCTTGCGCTTCTCCTCGGGGTCGGAGACCCCGGCGAGCGCACCGAGGAACTGCTCGCGGGCGTCGACCACCCGCAGGTCCACACCGGTGACGGCGACGAAGTCGCGCTCGATCTGCTCGGTCTCGCCCTCGCGCATCAGCCCGTGGTCGACGTAGACGCAGGTGAGCCGGTCGCCGATCGCCCGCTGGACCAGGGCGGCGGCGACGGCCGAGTCGACCCCGCCGGACAGCGCGCAGAGCGCCCGGCCCTCGCCGACCTGCTCGCGGATCCGCTCGACCTGCTCCTCGACGACGTTGGCCATCGTCCAGGTCGGCTCGAGGCCGGCGATGTCGAAGAGGAAGTGCTCGAGCACCGTCTGGCCGTGCGCGGTGTGCCGCACCTCGGGGTGGAACTGCACCCCGGCGAGCTTGCGGTCGACGTCCTCGAACGCCGCCACGGGCGCACCGGTGGAGGTGGCGGTGACGGTGAACCCGGGGGGCGCCTGCGAGACGGCGTCCCCGTGGCTCATCCAGACGTTCTGCTCGACCGGGAGCTCGCCGAACAGCCGGCCCGCCGTCGTGACGGTCAGCGGCGTGCCGCCGTACTCGCGGTCGCCGGTGTGCGCGACGGAGCCGCCGAGGCTCTGCGCCATCGCCTGGAAGCCGTAGCAGATGCCGAAGGCCGGGACGCCCGCCTCGAACAGCGTCGGGTCGACCTGCGGGGCGCCGGGCGCGTAGACGCTCGACGGCCCGCCCGACAGCACGATGGCCGCGGGCTTGCGGGCGACGATCTCCTCGGCGGGCACCTCGGAGGAGACGATCTCCGAGTAGACCCCCGCCTCGCGGATCCGCCGGGCGATCAGCTGGGCGTACTGGGCGCCGAAGTCGACGACGAGGACGGTCGGGAAGTCCATCAGCTCGCGTGCCCACCGATCACCAGGTCCACCCGCTGGAACTCCTTGAGGTCCCGGTAGCCGGTCTTGGCCATCGTCCTGGCGAGCGCGCCGAACAGGTTGGTGCGGCCGTCCGAGGTCTCCGCCGGGCCGAGCAGCACCTGCTCGAGCGAGCCCACGGGCGCCACCGGCGCCGAGGTGCCGCCGCGCGGGAGTCGCGGGTGCGCGGCGACGGAGTCCCACCAGATGCCGCCGGCGGGCGCCTCGCGGGCGATCCGCAGCGACTCCCCCAGCTGGACGGCGTCCGCGCCGCAGGCCAGGGCGCGGGCGATGGCGCCGCTGGTCTCGATCCGGCCATTGGCGATGACGTGCACGTACCGGCCGCCGGTCTCGTCGAGGTAGTCCCGGCGGGCGGCCGCGGCGTCGGCGATGGCGCTGGCCAGGGGCACGCGGATGCCCATGACGGCGTCACCGGTGGAGAAGCTGTCGGCGCCCACACCGACGATGACGCCGGCAGCGCCGGTGCGCATCAGGTGCAGGGCGGTCGTGTAGTTCGCCGCCCCGCCCACGATCACCGGGACGTCGAGGTCGGCGATGAACTGCTTGAGGTTCAGGGCGTCGCCCTGCGTCGTCACGTGCTCGGCCGAGACGATCGTGCCCTGGATGACCAGCAGGTCGACCCCGGCCTTGAGCGCGGCAGGCGCCAGCTGCTCGGTGTGCTGCGGCGAGACGCGCACGGCCGTGGTCGCCCCGGCGTCGCGCATCTCGCGGATCCGCTCGCCGATGAGCTCGGGCTTCACCGGCTCGCAGTAGACGTCCTGGAGCAGCGCCACCGGCGGGGCCCCGGCGCCGGCGGCGTCCCGGAGCTTGCGGTAGACCGGCTCGGGGTCCTCGTACCGGGTCCACAGCCCCTCGGCGTTCAGGACGCCGAGGCCGCCGGCCTGGCCGACCGCGATCGCCGTCGCCGGGCTGACCACGGCGTCGGACGGGCTGGTGACCAGCGGGATGCCGAACCGGAAGGCGTCGATCTGCCAGGCGGTCGAGACGTCGTCCACGTCGCGGGTGCGGCGGGACGGGACGATCGAGACCTCGTCGAGGTCGTAGCCGCGGCGGGCGAAGCGGTTGAGCCCGATCTCGACGGTGTCGCGCGCGCTCATCAACGCCCCCGGTAGTTCGGTGCCTCGACGGTCTGACTGGATGGCATGTGCCGGTTGCTCATCTCGGTCACCGACCCCGGTAGTTCGGGGCCTCGACGGTCATCTGGATGTCGTGGGGGTGGCTCTCGACCAGGCCCGCCGACGTGATGCGGGTCAGCCGGCCGCGCTCCTTGAGGTCGGCGACCGTGGCCGCGCCCGCGTAGCCCATCGAGGCGCGCAGGCCGCCGACGAGCTGGTGGGCGACGCCGGACAGCGCACCGCGGTAGGGCACCTGGCCCTCGATGCCCTCGGGCACGAGCTTGTCGTCGGAGAGGACGTCGTCGGCGAAGTACCGGTCACGGCTGAACGACTGGTTGCCGCGCTTCTGCATCGCGCCGAGCGACCCCATGCCGCGGTAGGTCTTGTACTGCTTGCCGTTCATGAAGACCAGCTCGCCCGGCGCCTCCTCGACACCGGCGAACAGCCCGCCGATCATCACGGTGTCGGCGCCGGCGACCAGGGCCTTGGCGATGTCACCGGAGTACTGCAGCCCGCCGTCGGCGATGACCGGCACACCGGCCGGTCCGGCCGCCAGCCACGCCTCGTAGATGGCGCTGACCTGGGGGACGCCGACGCCCGCGACCACGCGGGTGGTGCAGATGGAGCCGGGCCCGACGCCGACCTTGACCGCGTCCGCGCCGGCGTCGACCAGCGCCTGGGCGCCGTCCCGGGTGGCGATGTTGCCGCCGACGACCTCGACCCCGTCGTCGCCGCCGAAGTCGTTCTTCACGCGGGCGACCATGTCGAGGACGGCGCGCTGGTGGCCGTGCGCGGTGTCGACGACGAGGACGTCGACGCCCGCGTCGACGAGCAGGCCGGCGCGCTTGTAGGCGTCCTCGCCGACGCCCAGGGCGGCGCCGACGACGAGGCGGCCGTCGGCGTCCTTGGTGGAGTTCGGGTACTGGTCGCGCTTGACGAAGTCCTTGACCGTGATGAGCCCGCGCAGCCGGCCGCCCTCGTCGACGATCGGCAGCTTCTCGATCTTGTGCTTCGAGAGGAGGGTCAGCGCGGTGTCCGCGTCCACGCCCACGGGCGCGGTCACCAGCGGCATCGGCGTCATGACGTCGCGGACCAGGCGGTTGTGGTCGGTCTCGAACCGCATGTCGCGGTTGGTCACGATGCCGAGCAGGACGCCGTCGGCGTCGACCACGGGGGCACCGGAGATGCGGTAGCGGGCCGACAGCGCGTCGACCTCGGCCAGGGTGTTGTCCGGCGAGCAGGTGACCGGGTTGGTGACCATGCCGGCCTCGGACCGCTTCACCAGGTCCACCTGGCCCGCCTGGTCCTCGGCCGCGAGGTTGCGGTGCAGGACGCCCATGCCGCCGACGCGGGCCATCGCGATCGCCATGCGCGCCTCGGTCACGGTGTCCATCGCGCTGGACAGCAGCGGCACGGCCAGCCGGATCCGGCGGGTGACCCGGCTGCTGGTGTCGACCTCGGTCGGGACTATGTCGGACGCCCCCGGGATCAGCAGCACGTCGTCGTAGGTCAGCCCGAGCGGGGCGAACTTCGCCGGGAGCTCGGGTACGTAGTCGGCCTGCATGTGCCGCCACCCTCCAGGAATCGGGGCCGGACTCCGAACCGGGCGCAAGGAAGTCCGTGCACGATCGTAGGCGGCGGCGCGGAAGGCGCGGTGCGCTGCCTGCCGGGGCGGTTACGGTGGAGCACGTGACTCCGTTCGACGACGCCTCCGGCCCCGACTTCGGGCCCCTCGACCCGCCGGGTCAGCCTCCGCTGACGATGGAGGAGCGCGCCGGTGTCCTCGACGACCTCGCCGAGCTCGAGGTGTTCCGCACCCTGCTCGAGCCGACCGGCATCAAGGGCATCGTGGTCGACTGCCCCGACTGCGACGAGGAGCACCACGTCGACTGGGCGCTGATGCAGGCCAACCTGCGGCAGCTGCTCGACGAGGGGCAGACCGGTCGGCACGAGCCGCCGTTCGACCCGAACCCCGACGACTACGTCAGCTGGGACTACGCCAGCGGGTACGCCGACGGCATCGCCGCCACGGCCGAGCGCGAGGAGCCGACCGGCAAGCACGGCGGCCGGCACGCCCGCGAGGACTGAGCTATGACATCGCGGTGCTCCGCACCGCACCGCGGCCAATGGCCGTCCCCCGCCTGAGGTGAGCCGCTTCGTCACGCCTGCGCGGGACCCTCCGGGCCCCACTCGGCGCGACCTCGTTCGTCCCCGGCCCGCCCACTCGGCATCCTCGCTGTCAATTGACTTTCGCGATCGGCGCAACAATTCTGCGGTCCGCGCAATTGTCCATTCGTCGGCGCTTTTCTGCGCCATTCCCGCAAGACTCCGGGGCGACACTACTCACTGCTCCCGCGGAGGCCCGGATCCATGAACACTGCCGCGTCGTCGGACGGAACAGCGCGTCTGCTGGGCGAAACCGGCTCGCCCGGCAGCCTCCAGGATTCGATCTACGGGCGCCTGCTGGGCGAGCGGATCATCTTCCTCGGCAAGGAGGTCGACGACGCCGTCGCCAACCAGCTCGCCGCCCAGATGCTGCTGCTCTCCGCCGACGACCCGAGCCGGGACATCCACCTCTACATCAACTCACCCGGCGGCTCGGTCAGCGCCGGCATGGCGGTCTACGACACGATGCAGTTCGTCGACTGCGACGTCGCGACCTACGGGATGGGGATGGCCGCCTCGATGGGCCAGTTCCTGCTGACCTGCGGCACGCCGGGCAAGCGCTTCGCGCTCCCCCACACGCGGATCATGATGCACCAGCCCTCGGCCGGTGTCGGGGGCACGCAGTCGGACATCGCCATCCAGGCCGAGCTGTTCGGCAGGCTGAAGCGCGAGCTCAACGAGCTGCAGTCCCGCCACTCCGGGCAGAGCGTCGCGCAGATCGAGCAGGACTCCGACCGCGACCGTTGGTTCACCCCGGAGGAGGCGCTCGAGTACGGCCTGGTGGACCACGTCGTCGCGAACGCGGGCGCGCTCCCGATCCGCGACGTCCCCGTCGTCTGACGCACCCGCAGACGCCTGAGGGCGGTCATCCGGTGCCGGATGACCGCCCTCAGGCGCATGGGACAGCTGTCAGCTCATGATGCCGCGGCGGAAACCCGTCGCGACGGCCTCGGCACGGTCCTTCGCGCCGAGCTTGCGGAAGAGCCGGCGGGCGTGGGTCTTGATGGTGTCCTCGGACAGGTAGAGCTCCCGGCCGATCTGGGCGTTGCTCTTGCCCTGGCTCATGCCGGTGAGCACCTGCATCTCGCGCATCGACAGGCTGGCCTGCGGCGCCGTCTCGCGGACGGTCGAGCGCACGGTGGTCGGGGCGGACCCGGCCAGCGGCGCGGCACCGCTCCACGCGGGGACGCCGTTCGACGGGGCGGCCGCGACCTGCTGCGGAATGCGCCCGCCGTCGGCACGCAGCCCCACGCGCGACAGGCCCAGGCCCATCTCGATCGGGCTGGCGTCCCAGCGGAGGTAGCCACGCGCACCGAAGGCGACGGCGGCGCGGACGCTCTCGGCGTCGTCGGGCGCACCGAGCACCAGCACCGGCAGGCCCGGGTAGGCGCGCAGCGCCTGGGTGGCGGCGCTCAGCCCGGTGTCGACCGCCCGCTGGGTGCCGACGATCAGCACGTCGGGCGACCGGGTGGCCAGTCGCGACATCAGCGAGGCGGCGTCGGCCACGACCTCCACCCGGCCGACGAAGGGCAGCGCGACCAGGCGCGAGGCGACGTCGTCCCGGACCCGCCGGCGCTCGTCGTACACCCACACCGTGGCGCCGTTGACCGGCGCCCGCATCCTGTCCTCGATCACGTCGTGCTCCTCGCTCCCCCCGACGTCTCTGCCGGGCCCTGCCGGCCGGGGGACACCCCGCCGACGACGCAGGTCCCGGTGGAATCACCTCCGGAACCTCCGCGTCCAGAACCCACCTTGATCGACACGATCGGGCTACGACAGCGGCCCTCACCCCGCGGGGTGAGGGCCACGAGAGACGGGCGGAGGACGAATCGGCCCGAAAAGTTGCGATCTCGACGTGTTTGACCATGCAAGGGCAAGGGCACCCGGCCCCTTGCAGCCGGACAGCCCCCTCCGGCTCACCTGAGCCCTGGAGGAGACATGGCCGACATTCGCAGGCTCCCGACGCCGGTCGCCGAGGTCTGGGACTGGCAGCTCCACGGCGCCTGCCGTGGCGAGAACACGTCCCTCTTCTTCCACCCCGACGGCGAGCGCGGTCCCGCCCGTGCCAGGCGCCAGGCCGCGGCCAAGGCGGTGTGCGCCCGGTGCCCCGTCCTGGACGCCTGCCTCAAGCACGCGCTGTCGGTCCGCGAGCCCTACGGGGTCTGGGGTGGCATGAGCGAGGAGGAGCGGGCCCGCCTGATCGCCGCGGAGCCCGCCGCCGTCGCCGCCGGGGTCTGATCCCCCCACCGACGCCGAAGAGGGCGGGTCCGGATTTCTCCGGACCCGCCCTCTTGTGCATGGCCCGTCCTCCTCACGCGGAGCTCGCGAGGCGTGAGGAGGACGGGGTCCTTCTGCTAGTGCGAGTGGCCGTGGCCGCCGTGCGAGTGGCCGTGGGTGTGGTGCCCGCCGCCGTGCTCGTGCTCCTCCTCGGCCGGCTTGTCCACGACCGCCGAGTCGGTGGTCAGGACCATCGCCGCGATGGAGGCGGCGTTGCCGAGCGCGGCCTTGGTGACCTTCACCGGGTCGATGACGCCCTGGCCGGCCAGGTCGCCGAACTCGCCGGTCGCGGCGTTGAAGCCCTGGCCGACGCCGAGGTCGCGCACCTTGCTGACGACGACGCGGCCCTCGAAGCCGGCGTTCTCCGCGATGCGGGCCAGCGGGGCGTCCAGGGCCGAGCGGACCGCGCGGGCGCCGGTGAGCTCGTCACCCTCGAGCGAGAGGCCGTCGATGGCCTCGGCGCTGTGCACCAGCGCCGAGCCGCCGCCGGGGATGACCCCCTCCTCGACCGCCGCGCGGGTGGCCGCGATGGCGTCCTCGATGCGGTGCTTGCGCTCCTTGAGCTCGACCTCGGTGGCCGCGCCGACGCGGATGACGCCGATGCCGCCGGCCAGCTTCGCCAGCCGCTCCTGCAGCTTCTCGCGGTCCCAGTCGGAGTCGGTCGCCTCGATCTCGCGCCGGATCTGCGCGACCCGGTCGCCGATGGCCTCGGACGTGCCGCCGCCGTCGACGATCGTGGTGGCGTCCTTGGTGACGGTGACCCGGCGGGCGGTGCCGAGCACCTCGAGGCCGACGGAGTCCAGGGAGAGCCCGACGTCCTCGCTGACGACCTGACCGCCGGTGACGATGGCGAGGTCGGTCATGAACGCCTTGCGGCGGTCACCGAAGAACGGCGACTTCACGGCGACGACCTTGATCGTCTTGCGGATGGAGTTGACGACGAGGGTGGACAGCGCCTCGCCCTCGACGTCCTCGGCGACGATCAGCAGCGGGCGGCCGCCGGTCGAGAGGACCTTCTCCAGCAGCGGCAGGAGCTCGGCCAGCGCGCCGACCTTGCCGCTGACCAGCAGCACCAGGGCGTCCTCGAGGACGGCCTCCATGGACTCCTGGTCGGTGACGAAGTAGGGCGACAGGTAGCCCTTGTCGAACTGGACGCCCTCGGTGACGTCCAGGTCGGTGGACATGGTGTTGCTCTCCTCGACGGTGATCACACCGTCCTTGCCGACGCGCTCGAACGCCTCGCCGATCAGCTCGCCCACCTCGGCGTCCTGGGCGGAGATGGTGGCGACGCCGGCGATGGCCTTGCGGTCGTCGACCGGGGTGGCGACCTTGTCCAGGGCGGCGTGGACGGCGTCCACGGCCGCGCGCATGCCGCGGCCCAGCGCCATCGGGTTGGCACCCGCGGCGACGTTGCGCATGCCCTCGTGCACCAGCGCCTGGGCCAGCACGGTCGCGGTGGTGGTGCCGTCACCGGCGACGTCGTTGGTCTTCGTGGCGACGTTCTTGGCGAGCTGGGCGCCGAGGTTCTCGTACGGGTCGTCGAGGTCGATCTCCCGGGCGATGGTCACGCCGTCGTTGGTGATCGTGGGCGCGCCGAACTTCTTGTCGATGACGACGTTGCGACCGCGCGGGCCGAGGGTCACCTTGACCGCGTCGGCGAGCTTGTCGACGCCGCGCTCGAGCGAGCGCCGGGCGTCCTCGTTGAACTTGATGATCTTGGCCATGCCGGACCTCTCGTAGAGGGAGTGCTGGGGGCGGGTTGGGCGGGAGGCGGCCCAACACAGACCGCCCCGGGGCCCGAGGGAATCGGGTCGCCCGGGGCGGTCGGTCAGTGCGGGTGCGGAGAGGTCACTTCTCCACGACGGCGAGCAGGTCGCGCGCGGAGAGCACGAGGTACTCCTCGCCGCTGTACTTGACCTCGGTGCCGCCGTACTTCGAGTAGATGACCACGTCGCCGACGTTCACGTCGAGCGGGACGCGGTTGCCGTTGTCGTCGATGCGGCCGGGGCCGACGGCGACGACGGTGCCCTCCTGGGGCTTCTCCTTGGCGGTGTCCGGGATGACCAGACCGGAGGCGGTGGTGGTCTCGGCCTCGTTGGCCTGGACCACGACCCGGTCCTCCAGCGGCTTGATGCTGACCTTGGTAGCGGTCGTCACGTCGGTGACGCCCCCTTCGGTGTCGGACGGCTGTGGCTATGACTTTGTGGTGCGTCGGTGCTGATGCTGTGGCACGGGATCCGGGCACCCGCCGTCGCGGGGGTCGGGCGCCAGCCCGTGTCGATTGGCACTCTACCCACGAGAGTGCCAGCCGCTCAACCGGGTCCCCGACGTGGGTGACGGCGGGGCGCGCGGCACCGTGCGCGAGGCTGTGCGGGTGGAACGGGCACCCGACGAGCAGGCCGCCGAGACCGTGCGGCAGCTCCGGGCGCTCGCGACCCCTGCCGGCGCCCAGGCCCTCTCCCGTGCCGCGGAGCTGCTGGCCGGACGGGTCGACGCGGTGACCGCGCTGAGCCGGCTGCGTGCCGAGGTCGGCGCCGATCTCGCCGGCCCGGCGTGGGGCATCGCGCGTCAGCGGGACCGCGCCCGCGCGACGTTCGGCGCCGACGCGGACCGGTTGATGTTCACCGGCGACACCCTCGAGCAGGCCGGACGTCCGGAACTCGCCGACCGGCGGGCCGCGCGGCTCCTGGCCGGCGGGGCCGCCTCGGTCGCCGACCTGGGCTGCGCGGCGGGCACCGACACGATGGCCCTGGCCCGCGCCGGTGCGCGCGTCGTCGCCGTCGACCGCGACCCGGTCGCCCGGGAGCTCACCGGCCGCAACGTGGCAGCGCTCGGGCTGACCGGCGTCGAGGTGCTCGACGCCGATGTCACCGAGCTCGTCGCGGCGGCGGCCGACGGCCGCGTGGCGGGGTGCGACGCCGCGGTGCTCGACCCCGCCCGGCGGGCGGGCGGGCGGCGGCAGCTCGACCCCGACCGCTGGTCCCCGCCCTGGTCGACGGTCGCGGCGCTGCTCGACCGCGTCCCCGTCTCCGTGGTCAAGGTGGCGCCCGGCCTCGACCACGAGCGGGTGCCCGACGCCGTCGAGGCCGAGTGGGTGTCGGTCGGCGGCTCGATCGTCGAGGCGCTGCTGTGGGCCCCCGGCGTCGCGACCACCTGGCGGCGGGCGACGCTGGTCCACGACGGCGTCGTCAACGAGGTCGCCGCCGACGACGACCCGGGCCCCGCGCCGGTGGGCCCGGTGCGCGGGTGGCTGCACGAGCCCGACCCCGCGCTCATCCGGTCCGGGCTCATGTCGCTCGTGGCCGACGGCGCCACCCTGGTCGACCCGACGATCGCCTACCTGACCTCCGACGGACCGGCGGAGACGCCGTGGCTGAGCTCGTACCGGGTGCACGACGTCCTGCCGTTCAACCTCAAGAAGCTGAAGGCGCACCTGCGGGCCCGCCAGATCGGCCGCGTCGTCGTCAAGAAGCGGGGCTCGCCCATCGAGCCCGAGACCCTCGCGCGGCAGCTCAGGGGGCCCGGGAGCGGTTCCGCCGTCGTCGTGGTCACCCGGGTGGCCGGCGCGCCCACGGTGCTGGTCTGCGAGCCGCTCAGCGGGTGACGACCTCGATCGGCAGCGAGCTGTCGGCGCCCAGATCGGGCAGCGACGGCGCGATCCCGGACGCCACCAGTCGCGAGCCGAGCGCGGCGACCATCGCGCCGTTGTCGGTGCACAGCCGGGGGCTGGGTACCCGGAGCACGATCCCGGCCGCGGCGCAGCGCTCCTCGGCGAGGGCCCGCAGCCGCGAGTTCGCCGCCACGCCGCCACCCAGGACAAGGTGGTCGACCCCGTGGTCGCGGCAGGCCCGCACCGCCTTCGCGGTCAGGACGTCGGCGACCGCCTCCTGGAACGAGGCGGCGACGTCGGCCACCGGGACGTGCTCCCCCGCCCGCTGCCGCGCCTCGACCCAGCGGGCCACCGCGGTCTTCAGGCCGGAGAAGGAGAAGTCGTAGGGCGCGTCCCGGGGGCCGGTGAGGCCGCGCGGGAAGCCGATGGCGGCGGGGTCACCCTCCCGCGCCGCCTTGTCGATGGGCGGGCCGCCCGGGAAGGGCAGGCCCAGCACGCGGGCGACCTTGTCGAAGGCCTCCCCCGCCGCGTCGTCCACCGTGCGGCCCAGCGACTGCACGTCCTGCGCCAGGTCTGGGACGAGCAGCAGCGAGCTGTGCCCGCCGGACACGAGCAGCGCGATGGACGGCTCGGCCAGCGGGCCGTGCTGCAGCTCGTCGACGGCGACGTGCGCGGCCAGGTGGTTCACGCCGTACAGCGGCTTGCCGAGCGCCAGGGCGTAGGCCTTGGCCGCGGCGACGCCGACCAGCAGGGCGCCGGTCAGGCCGGGCCCGGAGGTCACCGCGATGGCGTCGACGTCGTCGACCGTCGCGCCGGCGTCGGCCAGCGCCCGGTGCACGGTCGGGACCATCGCCTCCAGGTGGGCCCGCGAGGCGATCTCCGGCACGACCCCGCCGAAGCGCTCGTGCTCCTCCATCGACGTGGCCAGGGCGTCGGCGAGCAGGGTGTGCCCGCGCACCAGCCCGACCCCGGTCTCGTCGCACGACGTCTCGAAGCCGAGCACCAGGGCTCCCCCACCCGACCCGTGATCAGCCACGTCCGCCTCCCGTCCGGCTCAGCGCGCGCACCCGCTTGCGCTTCATGACGACCGCGTCGGCACCGCTGGGCTGGTAGTAGCCCCGCCGCCGCCCGATCTCGACGAACCCGCGTCGCCGGTAGAGGTGCTGGGCGGCCTCGTTGTCCGCACGCACCTCCAGCAGGACGACGGGGCTGCGCCGGTCGGCCTCGGCCAGCAGGTCGTCGAGCAGCAGCGACCCGATCCCCTCCCCCTGGAGGGCCGTCGTCACCCCGAGCGTCGCCACGTGCGCCTCGTCGTCGTAGGCGATCAGCCCGCCGTAGCCGACCATCACCGGTGGGCCCTCGACCGGTTCGTCCTCGTCGCCGCCCACGTCGAACTCGGCCACGACGTAGTAGCGGGTGTCGGACCGCGCGAGCTCGTCGCGGTACATCGCCTCGGTCCAGGTGTCCGGGGCGAACAGCTCCTCCTCGAGCCGCATGACGGCGGGGAGGTCGGCGACCGTCATCGGCCGCAGGGTGACGGTCACTGCGAGACCGCCTTGATCGCCGTCGGCGGGGTGGCGTCCGGGCGGCGCAGGTAGAGCGGCAGCAGCGGGCCTGCCGACGACGGGTCGAGCAGCTGCGGCTCGGCCGCGCGGAGCAGGCCCGCGGTGGTCACCTCGGCGGCCGCGACGTCGGCACCCAGCCGGGCCGCGAACGCCGGGTCGCCGACGAACGGGCCGGGCCGGCCCAGATCCTCCGGCCGGACGACGCCGGGCCCGTCGACGCGGTCGCCCGACTCGTCGTACGCGGCCCAGTAGACCTCCTTGCGGCGGGCGTCGGTGACGACGGTCCGGGCGCCCGCGCCGACGGCGTCCAGGGAGCAGACGCCGAACACCGGCAGCCCGCGGGCGTCGGCCAGCGCGGCGGCGGTCACCACGCCCACCCGGAGGCCGGTGAACGGGCCCGGGCCCAGTCCGGTGACGACGGCGTCCAGATCCCCCATCGTCAGACCCGCGTCGTCGAGGACGCTGGTGATCGCCGGGGTCAGCAGCTCGGCGTGCCGGTTGCCGGAGGGCACCGCGCGCTCGGCCAGCACCTCGGTCGCCCCGTGCTTCGACCAGTCGGCGAGCCCGGCGACGAGCGTCGGTGTCGCGGTGTCGAGAGCGAGGACGAGCACGTCGGTCAACGTTACTGAGTCGCGGGCCGACCCACTCGGCCGCCGTCCAGCCGGCGCTCCCAGCCGGGACCGTGGGGCACCAGCACCGCCGTCCGCACGTCGTCGTCGCGCCGGTCGAGGCGCACCTCGAGGTGCTCGTCGGTCAGGCGCTCCACGAGCCCCTGACCCCACTCGACCACCGTCACCGACTCGTCGGTCGAGGCATCGAGGTCCAGGTCGTCGACGTCGCCCACCCCGCCCAGCCGGTAGGCGTCGACGTGCACCAGCGGGATCCGCCCGCCGCGGTGCACGCGCGAGATGACGAACGTCGGGGAGGTCACCGGCTCGCGGACGCCGAGCCCGGCGCCGATGCCCTGGGTGAGCGCCGTCTTCCCGGCGCCGAGCGGGCCGACCAGGACGACGAGATCACCCGGCTCCAGGACACCCGCGAGATCGCGGCCCAGCGCCTGGGTGTCCTCCGGGGTCGGCAGGACGTGCTCGAGCCTCATGCCAGGGTCCCCGCGACGGCGGTCAGGTCGGCGAGCAGCCCGGCCCGCGGAGCGCCCTTCGGGCCGAAGCGGATGGCGGCCGACGGGTGGTAGGTGGCCCAGACGGCCCGGCCGTCCACCTCGTGCGGCCGCGCGCGGACCTGCGCCAGGACGGTCCTCGGGCCCAGGAACCACTTCGCGGCCGACAGCCCCAGCGCGACGACGACCGGCGGGTCGAGCAGTTCCAGCTGCCGGCGCAGCCACCCGCTGCAGCGGGCGACCTCGGGCGTCTTCGGCGTGCGGTTGGCCGGGGGGCGGCACTTCACGATGTTCAGCACGGCGGCCTCCGCTCTCGACAGGCCCGCCTCGGCGAGCAGCTGGTCCAGCAGTGCACCGGACTTCCCGACGAACGGCCGCCCGGTCTCGTCCTCGGTCGCGCCGGGCGCCTCGCCGACCAGGACGAACCGCGGCCGGCCGGAGACCGGGACGTCACCCACGACGACGTGCTGCCGCGTCGCGGCCAGCTCCGGGCAGGCGACGCAGGGCCGGTTCACCTCGGCGAGGGTGGCCCAGTCGGGAGCGGCCGCGGCGACGCGGGCGACCTCGTCGGCCGCGGCGTCGAACCTCGGCGGTCGGAGAGCGGCCACGGAGGCACCCTAACCGCGGGTCCTCGGCCCCTTCCGCCGTCCACCACCCGATGACAGCCTCGCCGCAGGGTCCACCGGAAGGGACGACGGCCATGACGGCACCCGCGCTCGACCTCTACGACATCGCTTGCCTGGCCGGCGGACCGGACCGGGTCGTCGACACCGCCCTCGTCGCCCTGGTGGGGTCCGGCCGCCTCCGCGTGCACTCACCCGGGCAGCTCGCCACCACCGACCTGGTGCGCCGCCATCCGGTCGAGGCAGCCGTCCTCGACGCGGTCGGGCCGACGGGGCACCGCTCGGTGGACACGATCCGGTGGCGGGTGCACGACGACGACCGGTTGCTGGAGGTGGGCCACCGGCTCCAGCAGGCGGGGCTGCTCGGCCGTACCGGTGCGGTCGTCGTCCTGCTCCACGGCCACCGGCGGGCGCTGGCCCCGACGCGGGCCGGCCGCCGGGTCCTCGGCGAGCTGAAGGCGCGGGCCATGGCCGGCGGGCAGTATGAGCTGGTCCGGGTGGCGCTCGAGGGTCCGCAGCAGCCCGGGAACCGGCTCCGGGCGGAGATCTTCGAGCGTCCGCCGACGACCGTGCCCCCGCCCCGCCCCGGGCACCGGTCGCGCGGCGTCGACCACAGCGACCCCCACCTCGCCGCCTACCGCACCGGTGGCAGTGCGGCTGCCGCCGGCGCGTACCTCTCCCGGAGTCACTGGAACGCCTCCGGAGCCCCCTAGGTCCGATCCTGGAGAGGACGACCGCCGTGACCGCACCGCAGCTGGACGTCTACGACATCGCCCACCTCGCCGGCGGGCCCGAACGGGTGGTCGACACGGCCCTCGTCGCCCTGGCCGAGGAGGGTCGCATCACCGTGCAGCCGCCCGGCCGGCTCGCCGTCGTCGAGCCCACGCGGCGGCACCCGGTCGAGGGCGCGGTGCTCGACGCCGTGGGCACCCGCGGGGACCGGTCGGTCGACGTCGTCCGGTGGCGGCTCGCGGACGACGACCGCGTCCTCGCCATCGGTCGGCGGCTGACCGCCGCGGGCCTCGTCCGTCGCTGGAGCGTCGTCCCTCGTCGGGCGGAGCGGCCGGTGCACCTGACACCGGCGGGACGGCGGGCGCTCGCGGCACTCGCGGCAGAGCCGCCCTCGGATCCCGCGTGGGACGGCGGCACGGCCGTCCTCGTCGCCCTGCACGGACGCGACCGGTTGAGCGACGAGCTCAGACGGTCCTCGATGTTCGAGCCCATCCCGGTACCGACGGCCAAGGAACGAGCGGCGGGCCTGCGACGCCGGCTCGACGCCGTCCGCACCTACCACCCCGGTGGGCCGATGGGCGGCGGTGGCGGCGGGGACGGCGGCGGCTGAACCGAGTCAGCGCGCGGCGTTCGCCCCGGCGCCGACGCGGCGCAGCAGCGCGGTGAGCGCGTCCGTCACCTCGTCGGGCTTCTCCAGCAGCACCATGTGCCCCGCGTCCGGGACGACGACGTACTCCGCGTCCGGCAGCCGCTCGAGGAGCAGCTCGCTGTGCTCCACCGGGATCATCTTGTCCTTGTCCCCGGTGAGGACGAGCGTCGGGATCGTGCGCAGCGGCTCGAGGCTGCCGGTCTCGTCCAGGCCTGCCAGCGCCGGGTAGAACTCCGCGATGACGTCGACCGGGGTGCCGGCGATCATTGAGTCCACGTAGTGCACGAGGGCCGGGTCGACGTCCGCCGAGGCGAAGGAGAGCGAACGGGTCACCGCGGACACGAGCTCGGCGGCCACCCGCCGGGTCCGCTCGGCGAACGCGGGACGCCGCCGCATCGTCCAGGCGGCGACCGGGAACACGGCCGCCCGCACCCGGGTGAGCAGCTCGGGCAGGCCGAAGTTCAGGTCGGCGAGCTGCCCGCTCGACGTCGACAGGAGGGCGGCGGCGGTGACCCTGGACCCGAACAGCGCGGGCCGCAGCGCGGCCAGGCCCATGATCGTCATGCCGCCCATCGAGTGCCCGACGAGGACGACCGGCCCGCGGGGAACCCGCGTCTCCAGCACCGTGTCCAGGTCGCGGGCCAGCTGCTCGATCGTCGAGCTCTCCGCGCGACCCCGGCCCGAGGCGCCGTGGCCGCGCTGGTCGTAGAACACGAGGCGGACGTCGGGGCGGTGGCCGTTCGCCGTCGCCAGTTCCGCGGCCAGCGCCCTCCGTTGGAACGTCCACGAGGCCATGGAGAGCGTGTAGCCGTGCACGAAGACGACGGTGAGGGGCGCGTCGCGCGGGCCGATCTCCTCCACGGCGAGCAGCACGCCGTCGTCGGCCTGCACGAGCGCGGTGCGGTCCGCGGCACGCGAGGCGGGGCCGAGCGGGTCGTCCTCGCGCAGCTGCGCCGCGGTGAGCTCGGCGACGTCGCCCACCGGTCCCAGTTCCGCGGCCCGCACCCGCCGCCGCGCGATCCGGGTGACGGCCACACCGGCCGCCGTGCCTGCGGCAGCCAGGCCGACGACGGAGCCCACGATCCCTGCGGTGTGCGCCCGCGAGTGCTTGGGCGCGGGCTTCGACCGGGCCATCAGACCGCCCCGGTCGAGCCGACGTAGCGGCGGGCGAACCGTCCGCCGACGCGGGTGACCAGCTCGTAGTGGATGGTGTCGAGCGCGGTGGCCCACTGCTGGGCGGTCGGCTCGCCGTCGTCACCGGGACCCCAGAGGACGACCTGGTCGCCGGCCGCGATCGCGTCGTCGCCGACGTCGAGGACGAACTGGTCCATGCACACCCGTCCGGCGATGCGCCGCTGCGCGCCGGCGGCCAGCACCGGGGCGGTGTTGCCCGCGGCCCGCGGGATGCCGTCGGCGTAGCCCACCGGGACCAGGGCCAGCGTCGTCTCGGCCCGGGTCGTGTACGTGTGGCCGTAGGAGACGCCCACGCCGGCCGCCACCCGCTTGGTCAGCATCACGCCCGCCCGGACGGTCATCGCCGGGCGCAGCCCGTGCGCGTGGGGGTCGGAGCCGCAGAGCGGGTCCAGCCCGTAGAGCGCGATCCCCGGCCGCACCATGTCGTACCAGGTCTCGGGCAGCGCGACGGTGGCCGCCGAGTTGGCCAGGTGCAGGCGGGCGTCGGTGAGCCCGGCCGACCGCGCCAGGACGACGGCCTCGTCGAACACCCGCACCTGTGCCCCGATCGTCGGGTGGGTGGGGGCGTCGGCGTAGGCCATGTGGCTCCACAGGCCGACCACCGTCACGTACCCCTCGGCCTGCGCGCGGGCGGCCGCCTCGACCAGCGCCGGCCAGTCGGCCATGGTGGCGCCCTCCCGGGAGAGCCCGGTGTCGACGAACAGGTGGAGCTGGGCGGTGCGGCCGGTGGCGCGCGCGGCGGCGACGATCTCCTCCAGGCCCCAGACGGCGTTGGCCGACACCTGCACGTCCTGCTGGAGCGCCGGCGCGTAGTCGGTACCGGGGTTGTGCAGCCAGGAGAGCACCGGCGCGGTCACGCCGGCGGCGCGCAGGGCGAGCGCCTCGTCGAGCACGGTCACACCCAGGCAGTCCGCCCCGCCGGCCAGGACGGCGCGGGCGGCGGGCACCAGGCCGTGGCCGTAGCCGTCGGCCTTGACCACGGCCATCAGCGGCCGGTCGACCCGGTCGCGGAGCACCGCGGTGTTGGCGGCGATCGCGTCCAGGTCGACGACGACCTCGGCGCGGGGAGCAGCGTTCGTCACGCGCCCGAGTCTCCCAGGCCGGACGGCGCGAGCCCGCGCACCCGGCCGATGGTCTCGGGGAGGCGGCGGACCAGGTCGCCGGCGACCAGGGGTCCCCGCTGGGCGGCCACCTGGCCCGTGCGGCCGTGCAGGTGGGCGGCGACCGCGCCGGTCTCGACCGCGGGCAGCCCGGTGGCGAGGACCGCGCCGGCGATGCCGGACAGCACGTCGCCGGTTCCCGCGGTGGCCAGCCACGGCGTCCCGGTGCCGTTGACGAAAGCGGTCCCGTCGGCGTCGGCCACCACCGTGGCCTCGCCCTTGAGCAGCACCGTGCAGCCGAGCCCGGCGGCCAGCCGCCGCGCCGCGCCCACCCGGTCGGTGCCGACGTCCTCCCCGAACCTGGCGAACTCGCGGTCGTGCGGGGTCAGCAGCGTCGGCGCCGCGCGCCGGCGCACCAGCTCCGGCTGGGCCGCGCACATCGTCAGGGCGTCCGCGTCGACGACCACGGGCAGGTCGGTGGCCAGCACCTCCGCCAGCACGCTGCGCGCGGCGTCGTCGGTGCCCATCCCGGGGCCGACCACCCACGCCTGGACGCGGCCGGCGTCACCGGGGCGGCCGTCGGTGACGATCGCCTCGGGCCAGGCCGCGCGCACGCCGTCGGCGGCCGTACCGGCGTAGCGGACCAGGCCGGGCCGGGTGCGCAGGGCAGCCCCGGTGCACAGGACCCCGGCGCCCGGGTACGTGGCCGAGCCCGCCACGACGCCGACGACGCCCTGCGAGTACTTGTCGTCGGTGGCCGACGGCGGCGTGAGGCGGGCGGCGACGTCGGCGTCCGTGAGCTGGTGCACCGTCGCGACCGGGAGGTCGAGCCCGATGTCGACCAGGTGCACCTGGCCGGCGAACGCGCGCCCCTCCCCCACGACCAGACCGAGCTTCACCGCGCCGAAGGTGACCGTGTGCATGGCGGGGAAGGCCTCGCCGTCGACGGCACCGGTGGAGGCGTCGACCCCGCTGGGGACGTCGACCGCGACGGTGATCCCGGCGCCCGCTCCCGCGAGCGCCGCCAGTTCAGCGGCGGCAGGCCGGAGGCCGCCGGACCCGCCGATCCCCAGCATCCCGTCGAGCACCAGGTCGGCGCGGGTGACGGCCCGCTCCACCCCGGGCGAACCCGCCGCGAGCACGCGTCCGCCCGCCCGGCGCAGCGCGGCCAGACCGGCGTCGTGGACGCGGTCGGGATCCAGGAGCACCGCGGTCACCCGGCAGCCCCGAGCGGCCAGCCGTGCGCCGGCGAACAGGGCGTCGCCCCCGTTGTTGCCCGTGCCGACCAGGAGGGTCACCGCGCGGCCGTAGGCGCTGCCGAGCAGGCGCAGGCACACCGTGGCGAGGCCGGCGGCCGCGCGCTGCATGAGCGTGCCCGGCGGGGTGGCCGCGAGCAGCGGCTCCTCGGCCGCCCTGACCTCGGCGGCGGTGCGGAGCCCGATCACGCGGGCTCCCCGGCGCGGGGAAAGCCCTCGGCGACGACGACGGCGGACGCGATGCCGCCGTCGTGGCTCAGGGAGACGTGCCAGGACGAGACGCCGAGCTGCGCCGCGCGGCCGGCGACCGATCCCCGGACCTCCAGGTGCGGTCGCCCGTGCTCCCCGACGGTGACCTCGGCGTCGTGCCAGTGCAGGTCCCCCGGGGCGCCGAGGGCCTTGGCGAGGGCCTCCTTGGCCGCGAACCGGGCGGCCAGCGACTCGCCCGTCCTCGGGTTGCCCGACGGCGTCAGCTGCTCGGCCGCCGTGAACAGCCGGTCGCGCAGCCCGGGCGTGCGGGTGAGCGATTCGGCGAACCGCTCCACCGGCACCACGTCGATCCCGACCCCGATGATCACGCGGGCCAGTCTGCCGGAACTACTCGACGGTCACCGACTTGGCGAGGTTGCGCGGCTGGTCGACGTCGTAGCCGCGGGTGTCGGCGATCTCGCAGGCCAGCACCTGCAGCGGCACGGTCGTGACGACCGGCGCCAGCAGCGTCGGCGTCCGCGGCACGCGGATGACGTGGTCGGCGAACGGGACGACGTCCTCGTCGCCCTCCTCCGCGATCACGATGGTGCGGGCGCCGCGGGCGCGGACCTCCTGGATGTTCGAGACGACCTTCCCGTGCACCGACTCGCGGCTGCGCGGCGACGGCACGATCACGATGACCGGCGTCCCCTGGTCGATGACGGCGATCGGGCCGTGCTTGAGCTCACCTGCGGCGAAGCCCTCGGCGTGGATGTAGGCGAGCTCCTTGAGCTTGAGCGCACCCTCCAGCGCGACGGGGAACCCGACGTGCCGGCCCAGGAAGAGGATCGTGCCCGCGTCGGCCAGCGAGCGGCCGAGCGCACGGACCTCCTCCATGCCGGTGAGCACCTGCGCGACGGCCTCGGGGAGGCGGCGCAGGTCGTCCACGATGGCGGCGACCTCGTCCTCGTACTTCATGCCGCGCACCTGGGCCAGGAAGAGGCCGACCAGGTAGCAGGCGACGATCTGGCTGAGGAACGCCTTGGTCGAGGCGACCGCGATCTCCGGCCCGGCATGCGTGTAGAGCACGGCGTCGGACTCGCGCGGGATGGTCGAGCCGTTGGCGTTGCAGATGGCCAGGACGCGGGCCTTCTGCTCCTTGGCGTGCCGCAGCGCCATGAGGGTGTCCATCGTCTCGCCGGACTGGCTGATGACGATGACCAGCGTGGAGCGGTCGAGCACCGGGTCGCGGTAGCGGAACTCGCTGGCGACCTCCACCTCGACCGGGATGCGGGTCCAGTGCTCGATGGCGTACTTGGCGATCAGCCCCGCGTGGTACGAGGTGCCGCACGACACGACGAAGATCTTGTCGATGTCGCGGAGCTCCTGGTCGGAGAGGCGCACCTCGTCGAGCATGAGGTCGCCCTTCTCGCCGATCCGGCCCAGGAGGGTGTCGGCGACCGCCTGCGGCTGCTCGGCGATCTCCTTGAGCATGAACCAGTCGTAGCCACCCTTCTCGGCGGCGGCGGCGTCCCAGTCGACCGTGTACGCGGTGGGCTCGACCGGCGCGCCGGAGAAGTCGGTGACGGTCACGCCGCGGGTGCGGTCGATCTCGACGACCTGGTCCTGCCCGAGCTCCAGGGCGTTGCGGGTGTGCCCGATGAAGGCGGCGACGTCGGAGCCCAGGAAGTACTCGCCGTCGCCCACGCCGACGACCAGCGGGCTGCTGCGGCGGGAGGCGACGAGCGTGTCCGGCTCGTGCACCGACGAGGCGACCAGCGTGAAGGCGCCCTCGAGCCGGCGGCAGACGGTCCGCATGGCCTCGGCCAGGCGCCCCTCGCCCTCCGGGGTGGCGGCGTAGGCGGCCGCGAGGAGGTGGGCGGCGACCTCGGTGTCGGTCTCGGACTCGAACTCGACGCCGGCGGTCTCGAGCTCGGCGCGCAGGACGGCGAAGTTCTCGATGATGCCGTTGTGGATCACCGCGACCGACCCGTCGGCGGACAGGTGCGGGTGGGCGTTGCGGTCGGTCGGCCCGCCGTGCGTCGCCCACCGGGTGTGGCCGATGGCGACGGTGGCCGCCGGCAGCGGCTGCTCCGCGAGGACCTTCTCCAGGTTGGCCAGCTTGCCGGCCTTCTTGGCCGAGCTCAGCCCGCCGTCAGCGACGACCGCGATACCGGCGGAGTCGTACCCCCGGTACTCGAGCCGACGCAGACCCTCCAGGACCACGTCCCGGGCGTCCTGCGGACCGACGTACCCCACAATGCCGCACATTGGTCCCAGGGTACCGGCGGGGGCGGACCAGTCCGTCCAGGACGGCCGCTTCGCGGCGAAGGACCACCCCACCGGGGGTCCTCCGCCCCAGCAGTCACAGCCGCCCGGTCACCCGACGGCGGCGACGACCTCCGCCAGCCGGTGCGCGACCTCGTCGGCCTGCTCCTGCGTGGGCGCCTCGACCATCACGCGCACCAGCTGCTCGGTGCCCGAGGGGCGCAGCAGCACCCGCCCGGACTCGCCCAGCTCCTCCTCGACGGCGTTCACGGCCTCGGCGACCGCCTCGCTCTCCGCCACCGCGAGCCGGTCGGTGACCGGGACGTTGATCAGGATCTGCGGCAGGCGCTGCACCACCGACGCCAGCTCGGCGAGCGACCTGCCCGTCGCCCGCAGGCGGGAGAGCAGGGCCAGCCCGGTGAGCAGCCCGTCGCCGGTGGTCGCGTGGTCGAGGAAGACCAGGTGTCCGCTCTGCTCGCCGCCGAGGCTGAGCCCACCCTCCCGCAGGGCCTCCAGCACGTAGCGGTCGCCGACCGCGGTGGTCTGCACCGCGATCCCGGCGTCGCGCATCGTGTGGTGGAACCCGAGGTTGCTCATCACGGTCGCGACGACGGTGTCGCCCTTGAGCGCACCGCGCTCGTGCAGCGCCAGCGCGCAGATCGCGAGGATCGCGTCGCCGTCGACGACCTCGCCATCGGCGGTCACGGCGAGGCACCGGTCGGCGTCGCCGTCGTGGGCGATGCCGATGTCGGCGCCCTGGGCGCGGACCGCGTCGACGAGCGGCCCGAGGTGGGTCGAGCCGATGCCGTCGTTGATGTTCCAGCCGTCGGGCTCGTTGCCGATCGCGTGCACGGTGGCACCGGCGCGGCGGTAGACGTCCGGCGCGGTCCCGGCCGCGGCGCCGTGCGCGCAGTCGACGACGACGCGCAGCCCGTCGAGCGGCTGGTCGACGGTGGAGAGGACGTGCCGGGCGTAGCGCTCGGCGGCGTCGGGCAGCGCCCGCACCCGGCCGATGGCCGCGCCGCTCGGCCGGTGGCCGTCGGACGAGCCGCTGACGACGGTGCGCTCGATGGCCGCCTCCACGGCGTCGGGCAGCTTGTGCCCGCCGCGGCTGAACAGCTTGATGCCGTTGTCGGGCATCGGGTTGTGGCTCGCCGAGATCATGACGCCGAGGTCGGCGCCGGTCTCCGCGGTGAGGTGGGCCAGGGCGGGCGTGGGCACCACACCGGCCAGCAGCACCTCGGCCCCGGCGCTGGTCAGGCCGGCCACCACCGCGGCCTCGAGCATCTCCCCGCTGGCGCGGGGGTCACGCCCGACGACCGCGACGGGACGCGAGGTCCCGTCGCGGTCGGCGAGCACTCCGGCGGCAGCACGTGCCACCGAGAGGGACAGCTCCGGCGTGAGGTCGGCGTTGGCCAGACCCCGGACGCCGTCGGTCCCGAACAGGCGACCCAAGGTCGTGCGGGTCAGCGCTTGGAGTACTGAGGCGCCTTGCGCGCCTTCTTGAGGCCGTACTTCTTGCGCTCGGTGACGCGGGCGTCACGGGTGAGGAAGCCGGCCTTCTTCAGCGCGGGGCGGTCCTCGGCCTCGACCTCGATGAGGGCGCGGGCGATCGCCAGGCGCAGCGCGCCGGCCTGACCGGTGACGCCACCACCCTTGAGGATGCCGACGACGTCGTACTGCTCGGCCTTCTCCAGGATCACGAACGGCTCACGGATGAGCTGCTGGTGCACCTTGTTCGGGAAGTACTCCTCGAGGGAGCGGCCGTTGAGCTTGAACTGGCCGGTGCCGGGCAGGAGCCGGACGCGGACGACGGCCTCCTTGCGGCGGCCGACGGTCTGGATCGGGCGCCCGTCGGCGTCGGTCAGGGTCGCGGGGCTGGTCACTGGGCCACCTGCTTGATCTCGAAGGTCTGGGGCTGCTGCGCAGCGTGGGGGTGCTCCGGGCCGGCGTAGACCTTGAGCTTGGAGAGCATCTGACGGCCCAGGCTGTTGTGCGGCAGCATGCCCTTGATCGCGCGCTCGATGACGCGGTCGGGGTGCGTGCGCAGCTGGTCGCCGACGTTGATGGTCTTCAGACCACCCGGGTGGCCGGAGTGCCGGTAGGCGCGCTTGTCGTCGCGCTTGGAGCCGGTCAGGGCCACCTTGCCCGCGTTCACGATGACGACGAAGTCGCCGACGTCGAGGTGCGGGGCGTACTGGGGCTTGTGCTTGCCGCGCAGGAGCTGCGCGGTCTGGCTGGCGAGTCGGCCGAGCACCACGTCGGTGGCGTCGATGACATGCCAGGCCCGGTCGACCTCGCCGGGCTTGGGTGAGTACGTGCGCACGGCGCTCGTGTCCTCCGTCGTCGTCGGGATGGCTGGTGGGATCGCCTCACCGAGCACGGGAGACGGAGCGACACGCGGGCACCAGCCGGCTTGCGCGCGCCAGCCGATCACGATACCAGCCGACGGACGCCGCCCCGACCGCGGTCAGACGACCTCGCGGATGCGACCCGTCTCGACGTCGTAGACCGTCCCCCGCACCTCGCGGGACAGCAGGTACGGGCTCTCCTGGATCAGCCGGATCGACTCCCGGACGTCGTCGTCGACGACGGTGAAGAAGCGGGGCGCCCACGGCGGACGACGGCCGGTCGCCTGCTCCACCAGGTCGGCGAAGCTGACGTCGTCGCTCTTCTCGAGCCCGCAGTCGGTGTGGTGGACCAGCACGATCTCGCGGGTGCCCAGCAGGTGCTGGGAGATGGTCAGCGAACGGATCGTGTCCTCGGTGATGACCCCGCCCGCGTTGCGGATGACGTGCGCGTCACCGACGTCGAGACCGAGCAGCCCGAACAGCGGCATGCGGGAGTCCATGCAGGCCACGACGGCGACCTTGCGCGCGGGTCGCACGTCCTTGCTCCCGGGGAACCGCTGCGCCCAGTCCTCGTTCGCCTCGAGCATCCGATCGATCTCAGCCACGGTCGGACGATAACCGGCGCGGCGGGACGCCCGCTCGATCAGCCAGGATGACCCCGTGCGCACCGTCGAGGAACACCAGGCAGTGGTGAACGCGCTGCTCGGCGCCCTCCCGGAGGAGACCGTGCCGCTGGACGACGCCCACGGGCGCGTGCTGGCTCGGGACGTCGCGGCCGCCGTCGCCCTGCCGGGCTTCGACAACTCCGCCATGGACGGCTACGCCGCCCGGTGGGCCGAGGCCTCGCGCGCACCGGTCACCCTGCCGGTGGCCGACGACATCCCCGCCGGTCGCACCGACGTCGTCCCACTGGCGCCCGGGACCGTGCAGCGGATCATGACCGGCGCCCCGCTCCCCGCCGGCGCCGACGTGGTCGTCCCGGTGGAGCTCACCGACGGCGGCACGGACGTCGTCGAGATCCGGGACTGCCCCGCGGCCGGCACCCACCTGCGCGCGGCCGGCGAGGACATCGCGGCCGGTGCGGTGGCGCTGCAGGCGGGCAGCCCCCTGGGCGCCGCGCAGCTGGGGCTGGCCGCCGCGGTGGGCGTCACCGAGCTGCCGGTCCGCCGCAGGCCGCGCGTGCTCATCCTGTCGACGGGCAGCGAGCTGGTCGCCCCCGGGCAGCCGCTCCTCCCGGGGCAGATCTACGAGTCCAACTCGCGGCTGCTGGTCGCGGCCGTCGAGGACGCCGGGGGCGAGGCGCGGCGGCTGCACTTCGTGCCCGACGACGTGGACCAGTTCCTGGGCACCGTCCGCTCCGAGGTGGCGGCGGCCGACCTGCTGATCACCAGCGGCGGCGTCAGCGCCGGGGCGTACGAGGTGGTCAAGGACGCCTTCCGCGAGCTGGGCACCGTCGAGTTCGCGAAGGTCGCCATGCAGCCGGGTGGGCCGCAGGGCGCCGGCACCGTCGACGGCGTCCCGGTCGTGACGCTGCCGGGCAACCCGGTGAGCGCGTTCGTGTCGTTCGAGGTCTTCGTCCGGCCCGCGCTGCGCCGCGCGATGGGCTACACCTCGCCCGATCGGCTGCACGTGCCCGCGCGCCTCACCGGACCGCTGCGCTCCCCCGCCGGCCGCCGCCAGTTCCTGCGCGGCCGCTTCGACGGCGGGCAGGTCTCGCAGGTGGGCGGGCCGGGCTCGCACCTGGTGGCGCACCTCGCCCGCGCCAACTGCCTGGTCGTCGTCCCCGAGGACGTCACCGAACTGCCCGCCGGCGCCGAGGTCGACGTCGTGCTGATCGAGGGAGCCCTGCAATGACCGAGCCCCGGCTCACCCACGTGGACGAGACCGGCGCCGCCCGGATGGTCGACGTCAGCGCCAAGGCGGTCACCGCGCGGGAGGCCACGGCCGCCGGCCGCGTCCTCGTCAGCCCGGAGGTGGTCGACCTGCTGCGCGGGAAGGGCGTGCCGAAGGGCGACGCCGTCGCCGTGGCGCGGATCGCGGGCATCGCCGGGGCCAAGCGGACGCCCGACCTCGTCCCGCTCTGCCACCCGATCGCGCTGCACGGCGTGACCGTGGACATCGACGTGACCGACGACGGCGTGGACATCACCGCGACCGCCCGCACCGCCGACCGGACCGGCGTCGAGATGGAGGCGCTCACCTCCGTGACGGTCGCCGGGCTCACGATGATCGACATGGTCAAGGCGGTCGACCCGCGGGCGTCGATCACCGACGTCCGGCTGCTGCGGAAGTCCGGCGGCAAGAGCGGGGAGTGGACCCGGTGAGCGACCTCCCCGCGGACGCCCGCGCGCTGGTCCTCACCGCCTCCAACCGGGCCGCGGCCGGGGTCTACGAGGACCGCAGCGGA
The DNA here is from genome assembly GCF_054050495.1 of Blastococcus sp. SYSU D00922. Classification (NCBI taxonomy): domain Bacteria; kingdom Bacillati; phylum Actinomycetota; class Actinomycetes; order Geodermatophilales; family Geodermatophilaceae; genus Blastococcus; species Blastococcus sp. SYSU D00922. The sequence continues at coordinate 416,100 of NZ_JBJGZL010000001.1, read as the reverse complement.
CGGGCCCTCGCCGACGGGCTGGTGCGGCTGGGCTTCGACGTCGAGGGGCCGCACGTCCGCCCGGACGACGCCGCCGAGATCGAGGCGGTGCTGCGCAACGCGGTGGACGACGGCTTCGACGTCGTCGTCACCACCGGCGGCACCGGGCTCTCCCCCACCGACGTCACCCCCGAGGCGACGCGCGCGGTGCTCGAGCGCGAGGCGCCGGGCCTCGCCGAGGCGATCCGCCGCTACGGCGCCGGCAACGGCGTCCCCACCGCGGTGCTCTCCCGCGGCCTGGCCGGGATCGCCGGGCGCACGCTGATCGTGAACCTGCCCGGGTCGACCGGCGGGGTGAAGGACGGGCTGGCGGTGCTCGGCCCGCTCCTCCCCCACGTCGTCAGCCAGCTGCGGGGAGGCGACCACTGAGCATCTCCCGGGACCGTCTCGAGGTGCCGGTCTTCATGGACGGCTGGCAGATCGAGTGCTGCGCGGACCGGCCTGGACCGGGCGACCGCGTGGAATGGCCGCTGCTGTGGGTCGACGACCGCTCGGGTCCAGGCAACCTGGTCGTCGACTGGCGCTCGGAGCCACTCGGACCGGGTGCGTGGAACGAGCCGGGAGACCGTCTGCTCCGACACGGCCCCCTGACCGCGTACTGGCGCGGTCCTGCGCCGCCGCCGGCCCACGGCGCACTGGTCGCTGACGTGCACGGCGGCGTCCCCGAGGCGGTTCCCCGGGTGCTGGGCACGGTCGTGTCGGTCGACGTCGTCGACCAGGCCTGGCGGCTGACCGGCCCGGGCACGTACGTGCCGATCCCCGGTGACTTCCGGCTCCGCCGGGTGGCCCGGAGCCCGCGGTGGTTCTCCTCCGACGCGACGGTCGGGCAGGACCTCCCCGACCCGATGCGCGAGGACAGCGGCGTACTGGTCGCGGTGTCGGTGGAGATGCCGGCGACCTGAGCCCGATGCATCCTGCCGAGGTGATCGGACGGCTGGAGAAGACGGTGCTCGACTGCCCGGACCCGCGGGAGCTCGCGGCGTTCTACGGCGAGATCCTCGGCATGCGGGTCAACGAGGACACCGACGGCGAATGGGTGGTCATCGGCCGCGAGCCGGGGATGCGGGAGCTCGCCTTCCAGCGAGATCCGGGCTACACCCCGCCGGCGTGGCCGGACCCCGCGCGCCCGCAGCACGAGCACCTCGACATCCGCGTGGACGACGCGGACGCCGCCGAGCGCGCCGTGCTGGCGCTGGGCGCCCGGCTGCTCCAGGGCGAGTCGGGCACCGGGTTCCGGGTCTTCGCCGACCCGGCGGGGCACCCCTTCTGCCTCGTCTACTGAGGCAGCACGACCCGCTCGGTGGACGTGTAGACGTTGCAGCCGTCGCCCCGCAGGAACCCGACCAGCGTGATGCCCACCTCGCGCGCCAGCTCGACAGCGAGGGACGACGGCGCCGACACCGCGGCCAGCACGGGGATGCCGGCCATGGCCGCCTTCTGGGTCAGCTCGAAGCTGGCCCTGCCGCTGACCATGAGCACGTGCGCGGCCAGCGGGAGACGACCGGCCCGCACCCCGTCGCCGATCACCTTGTCCACGGCGTTGTGCCGGCCGACGTCCTCCCGCAGGGCGACGAGCTCGCCGGCCGCCGTGAACAGCCCGGCAGCGTGCAGGCCGCCGGTCTTCTCGAACACCTGCTGCTCGGCCCGCAGCCGGTCCGGCAGCGCCAGCAGCACCTCGAGGGGCACGCGGACGCCGTCGGCGGCGACGTCGAAGGCGGTCTTCGTGCGGATGGCGTCGATGCTCGCCTTCCCGCACACCCCGCACGAGCTCGACGTGTAGAAGTTCCGCTCGAGGCCGGTGTCCGGGATCGGCACACCGGGGGCCAGGTCGACGTCCACCACGTTGTAGGTGTTGCGTCCGTCGGCGTCCACGGAGTCGCAGTACCGCAGGCCCGCGACGTCGTCGTGCCCCGCGATCACGCCCTCCGTCGCGAGGAAGCCGTGCACCAGGTCGAAGTCGTCCCCGGGGGTCCGCATGGTGACCGCGAGCGGCGCACCGGCCAGCCGGATCTCCAGCGGTTCCTCGGCGGCGACCGTGTCGGGCCGGGTGGAGTGCTGCGGCCCGCGGATGCGCAGCACGGGTGTGCGGCTGGTGACTCGTCCCACGGGAGGACGGTACCCACGTCAGAGCTCTACGGTGACGCCGTGGACCCGCTGCCCGACTTCACGGCCGTGGTCCTGGCGGGCGGCCGGGCGGCCAGGCTGGGCGGGCAGGCCAAGCCGCAGCTGCTCGTGGGCGGGCGCCCCATCCTGGCCGCGGTGCTCGACGCGGTCGCCGACGCGCGGAGCCGCATCGTCGTCGGCCCGCCGCAGCCGGCGCCGCCCGACGTCCTCGTCGTCCGCGAGCAGCCGCCCGGCGGAGGACCGGTGGCCGCGCTCCGGGCGGGGCTCGCCGAGGTGCCCACCGACGTGGTCGTCGTCCTGGCCGGCGACCTCCCGTTCCTCTCGCCGTGGGTCGTCCGCGGGCTGCTCGACCGCCTCACGGGCGACGGCGTCATGGCCGTCGACGACACCGGCCGCGACCAGTACCTGCTCAGCGCCTGGCGCACTCCCGCGCTCCGGGGTGCGGTGACCGCCGCCCGCGGTCCGGCTCCGCTCCGCCGGGTGCTGGCGCCCCTCGCGGCGGACCGGTGGCGGCCCGACGTGCGCCCGGGCGAGCCGCCCCCGTGGCTGGACTGCGACACCCCGGCCGACCTGGCGCGGGCCCGGGCGATCGCCGACGGGCACCTCGAGCCGCCCCGGCCCTCGCCTCCCCCGGCGGCGGCCCCGAGCCTCTTCCCGCGCTTCCAGGCTCCCCACGAGCCCGGCTGAGCAGCTACTTTTCGGCCGACCGCCCGAGGGAGGACCCGATGCGCACCCGCCGCGCCGCCGCCGTCGTGTCGGCCGTGCTGCTCCTGGCCGCCTGCTCCGAGGAGGTGCAGGGCGTCTCCAGCCCCGGCGACCCGGCGCCCCCCTCCTCCAGCTCACCGGAGCCCGCCCCGCCGTCGGAGGAGCAGCCGGACGACCCCGGATCGGGCACGGGGACCGACACGGAGGACAAGTCGGGGCCCGGGACGGGAACGGGTGGCACGTCGGGGCAGCCGGCGGTCGCCGGGATCAACTTCCGGAGCGACGAGTCGACGGCGACGCTGGTCGTGAACCTCAGCGGCGACGGCGTCCCGGAGTGGACCGTGGCCTACTCGGAGGCCACGGCCCCCGACGGCTCGGCGGTCGACATCGCCGGTGACGCGTTCCTCCGAGTGCGGGTCCGCAGCGACGCCGGCGGCGGTCAGGGCTCGTCCCGGTTCTCCATCTCGCCCGGCCCGGTGGCCGAGGCCCGGACGACCGGCGCGGCCGACGGCTACGAGGAGGTGCTCATCGGCGTGCGCGGCGGCGAGCAGCCGTTCACGGTCGACGCCCTCTCGGACCCCGCGCGCCTCGTCGTCGAGGTCCGCACCGCCGGCTGACCGCCGTGTAGCGGCGCCGTGCGGGCGGGTAGGGCGGAGCCCATGCGCATCGTCATCGCCGGCGCCCACGGGCAGGTCGCCCGGCGGCTCGGCCGTCTCCTGTCCGCGCGGGGTGACTCGGTCGTCGGCCTGGTCCGCAACCCCGCCCACGAGGCCGACCTGGGCGCCGACGGCACCGAGCCGGTCCTGCTCGACCTCGAGTCCGCCTCGGTCGAGGAGGTGGCGCGGGTGGTCACGGGCGCGGACGCCGTCGTCTTCGCCGCGGGCGCGGGGCCCGGGAGCGGGGCGGCCCGCAAGGACACCGTGGACCGGGCCGCCGCCGTGCTGCTGGCCGACGCCACCGAGCGGGCCGGGGTGCGGCGGTACGTGCTCGTCTCCTCCGTGGGGGTCGAGTCGGTCGCCGACGGCGCCCGCCCGGAGGGGGTCGACGACGTCTTCGTCGCCTACCTGCGGGCCAAGCTGGCGGCCGAGCAGGACGTCCTGGCCCGCGGGGCGCTCCGGACGACGGTGCTCCGGCCCGGCAGCCTCACCGACGATCCCGGCACCGGCCTGGTGACGCTGCGGCGGCACGTCGACCGGGGCAGCGTGCCGCGCGACGACGTCGCCGCCGTGCTGGTGGCGCTGCTCGACGCCGATCTGGACGGCGCGGTGCTCGAGCTCGTCAGCGGGTCGACACCGGTCGACGACGCGGTCACCGCCGTCAGGCGCGACGGGCTCTCGTGACCAGCGCCCGGGCGGCCAGCTCCTCGTCGACCGGGTAGTCCACGCGCACCAGGGTGAGCCCGCCGGGCGGCGCGACCGGCACCTCGCTGGAGCGCTCGGTGCGGGCGAAGAGCCCGGCGGGCCACTCCGGTGGCCGCCGTCCCTCCCCCACCGCGGTCAGGGCGCCGACGAGGCTGCGGACCATCGAGTGGCAGAAGGCGTCCGCCGACGCGAAGACCTCGATCAGCGGGCCGGTGCGGACGACGTCCAGCGCCAGGAGCGTGCGGATCGTCGTGGCGGCCTCGCGGCGGCGGCAGAACGCGGCGAAGTCGTGCTCGCCGAGCAGCAGCCCGGCCGCGGCCGCCATGGCCGCGCCGTCCAGGGTCCGGGGCCAGGCGACGATGTCGGCGCGGCGCAGCGGCGGCGCCCCGGCGGGGTCGTCGGTCAGCCGGTAGACGTAGTGCCGCCCCAGCGCGCTGAAGCGCGCGTCGAAGTCTGGGGAGACCTCCGCGACGGTGGGCACCGCGATGTCGCGCGGCAGGACCCCGCGCAGCCGGCGCACGAGACGGTCGCGCTGCTCGGCCCAGACCTGCGCCGGGACGTCGCAGTGCGCCACCTGCCCGGTCGCGTGCACCCCCGCGTCGGTCCGCCCGGCGACGGTGAGGTCGACCGGCACGCGCAGCACCATCGTCAGCGCCTGCTCGAGGTCGCCCTGCACGGTGCGCTGGCCGGGCTGCCGGGCCCAGCCGTGCAGCGAGGTGCCGTCGTAGGAGACGCCCAGGCGAAGACGGACGAGCCCGTCCCCCCTCGGGGGAACGGGCTCGTCCGGGTGCTGCTGATCGTTCAGCGGACCTACTTCGGGTCCGGCGCGGCGTCGCCGCCCTGGTACTGCTGGCTGGCGGTCGCGGCGTCACCGAGCTCGGCGGCCTCGATCTCCGCCGCCGCCGCGTTCGCGACCTCCGGCGAGAGGGCCGGGTCGTCCACCACGGCGACGTTCTGCCGCTCGGGCTCCGGCGTGACGTCGGAGTCGTCCTGGCGCTCGCCGTCCGGCACGAACACGTCGGAGACGACCTCCTGGGCCTCGTCGGTGACGCTGCCGTCGGTCACGGCCGGGGAGGTGTCCCCGCCGGGGCCGGTGGTCTCGCCCTCGAACGTGGCCCCCTGGTCCCCGCCACCGGCGGAGACACCGGCAGCGCCGGCGCCAGGGACGTCCTCGGGGGAGCTCATCGCGCGTCCGTGCCCTCGGCGTCGTCGGCAGCGGTCTCCTCGGCCGGAGCCTCGTCCTCGGCACCGCCCTCGGCCGCGGCCACGTCCTCGTTCTCCGACGCGAGGGTCTCCGACTCCTCGGTGGTGTCCGCGTCCGCGGTCTCCACGGCGTCGGCGGTGACCTCGCCAGAGGCGGCGGCCGCACCGGCGCCGGAGGCGAACCGGGTGCCGCGGGCGCGCTCGGCCTCGCCGACGGCCTGCTGGCCCACGGTCAGGGCCTCGACCAGCTCGATGACCGCCATCGGGGCGTTGTCGCCCTTGCGGGGACCGACCTTGGTGATCCGGGTGTAGCCACCGGGGCGGTTCTCGTAGCGAGGACCGATCTCGGCGAAGAGCGTGTGGACGACGTCCTTGTCCCGGATGGTCGTCATGACCTGGCGACGGGCGTGCAGGTCACCGCGCTTGGCGAAGGTCACCAGCTTCTCGGCCAGGGGACGCAGGCGCTTCGCCTTCGTCTCGGTGGTCGTGATCCGCCCGTGCTCGAACAGCGAGGTGGCCAGGTTGGCCAGCATCAGCCGCTCGTGCGAGGGGGACCCGCCGAGGCGGGGGCCCTTGGTGGGGGTGGGCATGTCGGTCCTTCCTCAGGCGGCCGGAGGGAGTGCCGGCTGCGTCCGTGGTGGTGCTGAGTCTCTGGTGGTGCCGTCGTTCAGTGTCGCTGCCCGGAGGGCGGTGCCGGACGGCGGGTCGCCCCGCCGTCCGGCACGCGGCCTCAGAGCTGCTCGGTCTCCTGGTAGGAGGCGTCGCTATACTCGACGTCGGCGTACTCGGCCGAGCCCTGGTAGGCGTCGGTCTCGTAGCCCTCGTCGTAGCTCTCGATCGAGGTGGGGATGAACCCGGGCGGGCTGTCCTTGAGCGCGAGGCCCATGGCCGCCAGCTTCATCTTGACCTCGTCGATCGACTTGGCGCCGAAGTTGCGGATGTCGAGCAGGTCCGCCTCGGAGCGGGTGACGAGCTCACCGACGGTGTGCACGCCCTCGCGCTTGAGGCAGTTGTAGGACCGGACGGTGAGGTCCATGTCCTCGATCGGCATCGAGAAGTTCGCGATGTCGGCGGCCTCGGCCGGGCTGGGCCCGACCTCGATGCCCTCGGCGTCGACGTTCAGCTCGCGCAGCAGGCCGAACAGCTCGACCAGCGTCGACCCGGCGGACGCGATGGCGTCGCGGGGGGCGATGGAGGGCTTGGTCTCGACGTCGACCACGAGGCGGTCGAAGTCGGTGCGCTGCTCGACGCGGGTCGCCTCGACGGCGTAGGTGACCTTGAGGACCGGCGAGTAGATCGAGTCGACGGGGATGCGACCGATCTCCTGGCCGGGCTGCTTGTTCTGCGGCGCCGGCACGTAGCCACGGCCCCGCTCGACGACCAGCTCGATCTCGAGGCGGCCCTTGCCGTTGAGGGTGGCGATGTGCAGGTCGGGGTTGTGCACCTCGACGCCGGCCGGGGGCGCGATGTCCGCGGCGGTGACCTCACCCGGGCCCTGCTTGCGCAGGTACATGGTCACCGGCTCGTCGGAGTCGGAGCTGACGACCAGGCCCTTGAGGTTGAGGATGATCTCGGTGACGTCCTCCTTGACGCCCGGCACGGTGGTGAACTCGTGCAGGGTGCCCTCGATCCGGATGCTGGTGACAGCAGCGCCGGGGATCGAGGAGAGGAGGGTGCGGCGCAGGGAGTTGCCGAGGGTGTAGCCGAAGCCCGGCTCGAGGGGCTCGATGACGAACCGCGAGCGCGACTCGGTGATCGTGGGGCGCTGTGCGATGAGCACGGTGGTTCTCCTTCACAGTCCTCCGGCGACCGCCATATGACGCCGTGAGGGGGGTGGTGCGGGCTCCGGCGGGCATCTGTCCGCCCGCCGGAGCCGGTGTTGCTGTTCGAGCTCCTACTTGGAGTAGAGCTCGACGATCAGCTGCTCCTGGACCGGGGTGTCGATGACCTGGCGGGCCGGGATGCTGTGCACGAGCACGCGCAGCTGGCTGCTGATGACCTCGAGCCACGGGGGCACGGGGCGCTCGCCGGCGCGGGCCTGGGCGATCTCGAACGGCAGCATCGTGCGCGACTTCTCCGCGACCTCGATGATGTCGTTCTCGGTGACCCGGTAGGACGGGATGTCGACCTTGCGGCCGTTCACCCGGATGTGGCCGTGGCGCACCAGCTGGCGGGCCATGTCACGGGACTCGGCGAAGCCGGCCCGGTAGACCACGTTGTCCAGCCGCGACTCCAGGATCTGGAGGAGGACCTCACCGGTCTTGCCGGTCTTGCGGTTGGCCTCTTCGTAGTAACCGCGGAACTGCTTCTCAAGGACGCCGTAGATGCGGCGCGCCTTCTGCTTCTCACGCAGCTGGAGCAGGTACTCGCTGTCCTTCGTGCGACCGCGGCCGTGCTCGCCCGGCGGGTAGGGCCGGATCTCGATCGGGCACTTCGGGGACTCGCACTTGCTGCCCTTGAGGAACAGCTTCATCTTCTCGCGCCGGCACATGCGGCAGTCGGCTCCGGTGTAACGGGCCACGTCTATCTACCTCGTTCGTTCTCGTCGGTGGCCGGTCAGACCCGGCGGCGCTTCTTGGGGCGGCAGCCGTTGTGCGGCTGCGGCGTCACGTCCTGGATCTGCCCGACCTCGAGGCCGGTGGCCTGCAGGGAGCGGATGGCCGTCTCGCGACCCGAACCCGGGCCCTTGACGAAGACGTCGACCTTGCGCATGCCGTGCTCCTGCGCCTTGCGCGCAGCGTTCTCGGCAGCCATCTGCGCCGCGAACGGCGTGGACTTGCGCGAGCCCTTGAAGCCGACGTGGCCGGCGGAGGCCCAGCTGATCACGTTCCCGTTGGGGTCGGTGATCGACACGATCGTGTTGTTGAACGTGCTCTTGATGTGAGCGGCGCCGTGGGCGACGTTCTTCTTCTCCTTGCGGCGGACCTTCTTGGCACCGGCCGCGGCGCGAGCCCTGGGAGGCATGTGGGTTTCTGTTCCTTCTCTTCGTGGCCAGAGATGGCACGCGGCGTGCCGTCGCCCCCGCCCTCACGGGTCGCTGCGACGGCACGCACAGCGGCTTACTTCTTGCCGGCCTTCTTCTTGCCGGCGATGGTCTTGCGCGGGCCCTTGCTCGAGCGCGCGTTGGTCTTGGTGCGCTGACCGTGGACCGGGAGCCCACGGCGGTGGCGCAGACCCTGGTAGCAGCCGATCTCCACCTTGCGGCGGATGTCGGAAGCCACCTCGCGGCGCAGGTCACCCTCGACGCGGAAGTGCTCGTCGATGTAGTCGCGGAGCTTCAGCAGGTCCTCGTCGCCGAGGTCCTTGACGCGCAGGTCGGGGCTGACGCCCGTCGCGGCCAGGGTCTCCTTGGCGTGGGCCTTGCCGATGCCATAGATGTAGGTGAGCGCGATCTCCATCCGCTTCTCGCGGGGCAGGTCGACGCCAGCCAGTCGTGCCATGTTCAGGTACTCCCTCAGCCCTGGCGCTGCTTGTGCCGGGCGTTGTCGCAGATGACCATGACCCGGCCGTGCCGGCGGATCACCTTGCACTTGTCGCAGATCTTCTTCACCGACGGCTGGACCTTCACCGGTGCCGCCCCTCATTCCTCAGATCGTGTGCCGGCCGCGCTCCCCGGAGGGCGTTCGCGGCCGAGCGGTTACTTGTAGCGGTAGACGATGCGACCGCGGGTCAGGTCGTAGGGCGAGAGCTCCACGACCACGCGGTCCTCGGGCAGGATGCGGATGTAGTGCTGGCGCATCTTGCCGCTGATGTGGGCGAGCACCCGGTGCCCGTTCTGCAGCTCGACCCGGAACATCGCATTGGGCAGCGGCTCGACGACGCGACCCTCGACCTCGATGGCCCCGTCCTTCTTCGCCATTCCCTACACGCGCTCCTCGACTCGATGGTCCTCGTCCTCGCGCGCCCACGGGGGAACCCCGTCGGACGTGCTCGGTGGTTGCAGAACAGGTGGTGCAGACGCTCTCGCGAGGGCGCTCCGGGTCGTGCGGCCACAGCACGACGACGGAGCGGCGCGAACGCCGTCGTTCACTGTACCCCGGCGCCACACGGGTCACCAACCCGCCCCGGTGAGGGGTGGGCTACACAGGCCCTCGGGAAGGGGGCCCTCAGGAACGAGGGGTGATCCCGAACGGGGCGAGGCCGGCAGCCCCGCCGTCCTCGGCCGTGAGGACCCAGGGTCCCTCGGGCGTGACGGCCACGGTGTGCTCGAAGTGGGCGGCCCGGGAGCCGTCCTTGGTGACGACCGTCCAGCCGTCGTCGAGCTCGACCGTCGCCGGGTCCCCCACGGTGACCATCGGCTCGATGGCGAGCGTCAGGCCGGGGACCAGCTTGGGGCCACGGCCGGGACGGCCGTAGTTGAGCACGTGCGGGTCCTGGTGCATCTCGGTGCCGATGCCGTGCCCGCCGTAGTGGTCGACGATCCCGTACCGGTGCGACTCGGCGGTGATCGTCTGCTCGACGGCGGAGCTGATGTCGGTCAGGCGCCCACCGGCGATCGCGCGGGCCAGGCCCGCCCACATCGACCGTTCCGTCACGTCCATCAACGCGGCGTCCTCGGCGGAGGGCTCCCCCACCGTGACCGTCACCGCGGAGTCGCTGTGCCAGCCCTGCAGGATCGCCCCGCAGTCGATGGAGATGTTGTCCCCCTCCGCCAGCCGGCGGTCGGGGTTCGGGATCCCGTGGACGATCTCGTGGTTGATCGACGTGCAGATCGTGCCGGTGAACCCGTGGTAGCCGAGGAAGTTCGGCACGGCACCCTTGGACCGGATGTGGTCCTCGGCGATGGCGTCGAGCTCACCGGTGCTCACGCCGGGGCGGACGGCGGCCTTCACCGCGGCGATGGCACCCGCCGTCACGAGCCCGGAGGCACGCATGAGCTCGATCTCGTGCGCCGTCTTGATCTGGATCATCCGTCCACTCCACTTCGCGAGCAGCGGGAGGCGGCTCAGGATCCCGGCCGACATCTCCTGCCCCTGTCCCGTCAGTCCCCGGAGGGCTGCCCGGACTCCGACACCCCGCAGGCGGCCAGCGCGCGGGCGGTGACCTCCTCGACCTCACCGATCGCGTCGATGCGGCGCAGGAGCCCCTCGCCCTCGTAGAAGCCGGACAGCGGCGCCGTCTGTTCCCGGTAGACCTTCAGGCGGTGGCGAACGGTCTCGGGCTTGTCGTCCTCCCGCTGGACCATCTGCCCGTCCACCAGCATGCGCCGCCCGGAGAGCCGGCGCACCAGCTCCTCCTCGTCGACCACGAGCTCGAGGACGCAGTCCAGGCCGTGCCCGAGGTCCGCGAGCGACGAGCGCAGTTGCTCGGCCTGGGCGATCGTGCGGGGGAAGCCGTCCAGCAGGAACCCGGCCTTGGCGTCGGGCTCGGCGAGGCGGTCCTTCACCATGGCCACGGTGATCTCGTCCGGGACGAGGTCCCCGGCGTCCATGTAGGTCTTGGCCTTCTGGCCGAGCTCCGTCTGCCCGCTCACGTTCGCGCGGAAGATGTCGCCGGTCGAGATCGCGGGGACGCCGACGCGGCCGGCGATGATCTGCGCCTGGGTGCCCTTGCCCGCTCCGGGAGGGCCCAGCAGGACGACGCGCACTACTTCAGGAACCCTTCGTAGTTGCGCTGGTTGAGCTGCGTCTCGATCTGCTTCACCGTCTCCAACCCCACTCCGACCATGATCAGCACCGCGGTCCCGCCGAACGGGAAGTTCTGGTTCTGCCCCTCCTGCGTGATCGACAGGAAGAGGTTCGGCAGCACGGCCACCGTCCCGAGGTAGATCGACCCCGGCAGGGTGATCCGGGAGAGCACGTACTGCAGGTACTCGGCGGTGGGACGGCCCGGGCGGATGCCGGGGATGAAGCCGCCGTAGCGCTTCATGTCGTCGGCGCGCTCCTCCGGGTTGAACGTGATCGACACGTAGAAGTACGTGAAGAACACGATCAGGCCGAAGTAGAAGGCGACGTGGACCGGGCTGCTCTGGTCGATGATGTAGTTCTCGAAGAACCGCCGCACAGGTCCGGTCTCGTTGCCCTGGAGCTGCGTGATCAGCTGCGGCAGGTACAGCAGCGACGACGCGAAGATCACCGGGATGACGCCGGCCTGGTTGACCTTCAGCGGCAGGTAGGTCGACGTCCCGCCGTACATGCGGCGGCCGACCATCCGCTTGGCGTACTGCACGGGGATGCGGCGCTGGGCCTGCTCGACGTAGACGACCGCGCCGATGATCAGCAGCGCGAAGACGCAGACGATGGCGAAGACGACGCCGCCCCGGGTCTGCAGGATGTTGCCGCCCTCGGCCGGGATGCGCGCGGCGATCGAGGTGAAGATCAGCACGGACATGCCGTTGCCGATCCCCTTCTCGGTGAGCAGCTCGCCCAGCCACATGATCAGGGCGGTACCGGCCGTGAGCGCGATGACGAGGACCACCGTCGTCCACACGGACTCCGACGGGATGATCGACTCGCTGCAGTTCGGGAACAGCTGCCCGCTGCGCGCCAGGGCGATGATGCCGGTGCTCTGCAGGACGGCCAGGGCGATCGTCAGGTAGCGGGTGTACTGGGTCAGCTTCGCCTGACCCGACTGCCCTTCCTTCTTCAGCTGCTCGAAGCGCGGGATCACGACGACCAGCAGCTGCACGATGATGCTCGCCGTGATGTACGGCATGATCCCGAGCGCGAAGACGCTCAGGCGCAGCAGCGCACCGCCGGAGAACAGGTTGACCAGCGAGTAGATGTCGCGCTGGTCGGAGGCCTGCGCCTGCTCGAGGCAGTTGTTGATCGCCTCGACGGAGACGCCCGGCCCGGGCACGGAGGCGCCCAGCCGGTAGACGGCGATGATCGCCAGGGAGAACAGCAGCTTGCGCCGGAGATCTGGCGTCCGGAACGCCGCGGCGAACGCCTGCAGCACGTGCCCTCCCCTAGTTCGGTCGGCTGAGGTTAGCAATGCAGCCGTCGACCCCCGGGACGACGGGCGTCCCGGGGGTCGAGGGTGCTTCAGAGAACGGTGGTGCTGCCCCCGGCCGCGCCGATCTTCTCGGCAGCGGACGCGGAGAACGCGTGCGCCTGGACGTCGACCTTGACACCGCCGAGCTCGCCGGTGCCGAGGACCTTGACCGGCTGGTTGCGGCGCACGGCGCCGGCGTCGGCCAGGGTCTCCGGGTTCACGGTGCCGCCCTGCGGGAACAGCGCCGCGATCCGGTCGAGGTTGACGACCTGGAAGACGACCTTGTTCGGGCTCTTGAAGCCGGAGAGCTTGGGCAGCCGCATGTGCAGCGGGGTCTGCCCACCCTCGAACCGCGCGTGCGTGTTGCCCCGCGCGCCGGTGCCCTTGGTGCCGCGACCGGCGGTCTTGCCCTTGGAGCCCTCACCACGGCCGACTCGCGTCTTGGCGGTGTGGGCGCCCGGGGCCGGACGCAGGTGGTGGACCTTGAGAGTCATGAGATGTCCCTACTCAGCTTCAGCTGATCTCTTCGACGGTGACCAGGTGCGGCACCGTCGCGACCATCCCGCGGATCTCGGGACGGTCCTCCTGCACGACCGAGTCGTGGATGCGCTTGAGCCCGAGCGAACGCAGCGTCTCGCGCTGGTTCTGCTTGCGCCCGATCCCCGACTTGACCTGGGTGATCTTGAGCTGTGCCATCTCAGACTCCCTGACCCGCACGCGCCCGCAGCATGGCGGCGGGGGCGACGTCCTCGAGCGGCAGACCGCGGCGGGCCGCGATCTCCTCGGGGCGGACGAGGTCCTTCAGCGCCTGCATCGTGGCGTGCACGATGTTGATCGGGTTCGAGGAACCCAGGCTCTTGGAGAGCACGTCGTGGATGCCGGCGCACTCGAGCACGGCACGCACCGGGCCACCGGCGATGACACCGGTACCGGGGCTGGCCGGCTTGAGGAGCACGACACCGGCGGCCGCCTCACCCTGCACGGGGTGCGGGATGGTGCTGGCGATGCGCGGGACGGTGTAGAAGTGCTTCTTGGCCTCCTCGACGCCCTTGGCGATGGCCGCGGGCACCTCCTTGGCCTTGCCGTAGCCCACGCCGACCTTGCCGTCGCCGTCGCCCACGATCACCAGGGCGGTGAAGCTGAAGCGCCGACCACCCTTGACGACCTTGGACACGCGGTTGATGGCGACCACGCGCTCGATGTAGTTGCTCTTCTCGGCGGGAGCGCCTCCGGGGCCCCGCCCGCCGTCACGACGGTCGCGGCGGTCGTTACCGCCGCCGGCGCCGCCGCCGCGTCGCTGTGGTCCTGGCATCAGACGTCCCTCTCGATCTGCTTGTAAGTCATCAGAAGTCCAGCCCGCCCTCGCGAGCCCCGTCGGCGAGCGCGGCGATGCGACCGGCGTACCGGTTGCCACCACGGTCGAAGACGACGGCGGTCACGCCGGCGGCCTTGGCGCGCTCGGCGATCTGGGCACCCACCTGGCGGGCCAGGGCCGACTTGTCGCCCTCCGCGCCGCGGAGGCCCATCGTCGAGGCGCTGGCCAGCGTGCGGCCCGCGGTGTCGTCGACGAGCTGCACGTGGATGTGCCGCGACGAGCGCTTGACCACCAGGCGCGGGCGCTCCGGCGTACCGGTGACGCGCTTGCGCAGGCGGTTGTGACGACGCAGCCGCGAGGTGCGGCGTGCCGTGCTGATGTCGGTGCCGACGGGCTTGTGCACCCGAGCGGACTTCTCTGCGGTTGCCATCACTTACCCGTCTTCCCGACCTTGCGCTTGACGACCTCGCCCTGGTACCGCACGCCCTTGCCCTTGTACGGGTCGGGCTTGCGGATCTTGCGGATCTTGGCGGCGACCTCGCCGACCTGCTGCTTGTCGATGCCCGTGACCCGCAGGCGGGTCGGGGACTCGACCGCGAAGGTGATCCCCTCGGGGGCCTTCACCGGCACCGGGTGGCTGAAGCCCAGCGCGAACTCGAGGTCGGAGCCACGCGCCTGGACGCGGTAACCGACGCCGACGATCTCGAGGGTCTTGGTGTAGCCCTCGGTGACGCCGGTGATCATGTTGGCGATGAGCGTCCGGGAGAGGCCGTGGAGGGCCCGGTTCTGGCGCTCGTCGTTGGGACGCTGCACGCGCAGCGTGCCGTCCTCGTCGCGCACGACCGTGATGGGCGCCGCGACGGTGTGGGTCAGCGAGCCCTTGGGGCCCTTCACGCTGACGTCCTGGCCGTCGATGGTGACGTCGACACCGCTCGGGACGGCGATCGGGAGTCGTCCGATTCGTGACATGGGTCGTTCGCTCCCTTACCAGACGTAGGCGAGGACTTCCCCACCCACGCCCTTCTTGTTCGCCTGCTTGTCCGTCAGCAGCCCGGTCGACGTCGAGATGATCGCGACGCCGAGGCCACCGAGGACCTTGGGCAGCGAGTTCGACTTCGCGTAGACCCGCAGACCGGGCTTCGAGACCCGCCGGACGCCGGCGATGCTGCGCTCGCGGTTGGGGCCGTACTTCAGGTCGATCTGCAGCTGCTTGAAGGTGCTGCCGTCCTTCTCGACGTCCGAGACGTTCCAGCCGGCGATGTAGCCCTCCTGCTGGAGGATCTCGGCGATGTGCGTCTTGAGCTTCGAGGACGGCATGACCGTGCTGTCGTGGTACGCCTGGTTGGCGTTCCGCAGACGCGTGAGCATGTCCGCGATCGGGTCGGTCATCGTCATGTCAGGTGGTGCCTCTCTCGCCGCGGTTCCTCGTGCGCTGGGTCTCGGAGACTTGGCGCCGGGCCTCTCGGCGATCAGTGGTGCTGTGGTGACCGGGGCTGCTGCCCCGGCCGGGTGCTGCTACCAGCTGGACTTGCGCACGCCCGGGAGCTCCCCGGCGTGGGCCATCTCCCGCAGGCAGATCCGGCACAGGCCGAACTTGCGGAAGACCGAGTGCGGACGGCCGCACCGCTGGCAGCGGGTGTAGCCGCGGACCGCGAACTTCGGCTTGCGGGCCGCCTTGTTGATCAGAGCCTTCTTGGCCATTGGTTTCTCCTACCGGCTCAGCGGATGGTGGTCACGACGGGCTGGCCGGCGAAGGGGAAGCCGAGCTGGCGGAGCAGCTCGCGGCCCTCCTCGTCGTTCGTGGCGGTGGTGACCAGGGTGATGTCCATGCCGCGCGGCCGGTCGATCTTGTCGACGTCGATCTCGCGGAACATCGACTGCTCGTTGAGGCCGAAGGTGTAGTTGCCGTGGCCGTCGAACTGCTTGGGGTTCAGGCCGCGGAAGTCGCGGATGCGGGGCAGGGCCAGCGACAGCAGCCGGTCCAGGAACTCCCACATGCGGTCGCCGCGGAGGGTGACCTTCGCGCCGATCGGCATGCCCTCGCGCAGCTTGAACTGCGCGATGGACTTGCGGGCCCGGACGACCGCCGGCTTCTGGCCGGTGATCGCGGTGAGGTCGCGGACGGCGCCGTCCATCAGCTTGGCGTCGCGAGTGGCCTCGCCGACGCCCATGTTGACGACGATCTTCGTCAGGCGCGGGATCTGCATGACGTTCTCGAAGTTGAACTCCGACTGCAGCGCCGGCGCGATGGTCTCGCGGTAGTGGGCGAGCATGCGGGGCAGCTCACGCGTGGGTGCACTCATGGCGTTCAGAGGTCCTTACCGGTGCGCCGCGAGACCCGGATGCTGCGGCCGTTGTCGTCCTTGCGGTAACCGACCCGGGTCGGCTTGTCCTCGGAGTCGATCACCATCACGTTGCTCACGTGGATGGGAGCCTCCTGCGTCACGATCCCGCCCTGCTGGGCGCCGCGCTGCGTCGAGGAGATGCGGGTGTGCTTCTTCACGCGGCCCACGCCCTCGACCAGCACGCGCTGGTCCTTCGGGTAGGCGGCGATGACGCGACCCTTCGCACCCTTGTCCTTGCCGGACAGGACGACGACGGTGTCACCCTTCTTGACCTTCATGGACGGCGTCTTCTTGTTGTCAGCCATGGCTCACAGCACCTCCGGAGCGAGCGAGATGATCCGCATGAAGCGCTTGTCGCGGAGCTCCCGGCCGACGGGGCCGAAGATGCGCGTACCGCGCGGGTCGCCGCTGTCGCGGATGATGACCGCGGCGTTCTCGTCGAAGCGGATGTAGGAGCCGTCGGGACGACGCCGCTCCTTCACCGTGCGCACGACGACGGCCTTGACCACGTCGCCCTTCTTGACGCCGGCACCCGGCAGCGCGTCCTTGACGGTGCCGACGATGACGTCGCCGATGCCCGCGTAGCGTCGCCCGGAGCCGCCGAGCACGCGGATGCAGAGGATCTCCTTCGCACCGGTGTTGTCGGCGACTCGCAGCCGCGACTCCTGCTGGATCACGTCCTACTCCCAAATCTTGTGGTGACAGCCGGGCCGGAACGGTGAACCGGCTGTCCGGGACCCGCGTGCGGACGCACCGGCGGCGAGCGCCGCCGGTGCGTCCGAAGCACGGGTACCGGGATGCGGCGCGCGCCCCCCGCGAAGAGGGCACGATGCGCGCCAGTCGTCCAGAGTACGCGTATCGCTCTGGTGTTGTGCTACGGCCCCGGAGGGCCGCTCCTTACTTGGCCTTCTCGAGGATCTCGACCAGCCGCCACCGCTTGGTGGCCGACGTCGGCCGGGTCTCCATGATCTGCACGCGGTCACCGATGCCGGCGACGTTCTGCTCGTCGTGGACCTTGAGCTTGCTGGTCCGGCGGATGACCTTGCCGTAGAGGGCGTGCTTCACGCGGTCCTCCACCTCGACGACGATGGTCTTCTCCATCTTGTCGCTGACCACCAGGCCCTCGCGGACCTTCCGGTACCCACGGCCGGCCAGGCCGGGGCCCGTGGCTTCCTGGGTCTCGCTCATGCCACACCCTCGTTCGGGGCGACCGAGAGACCCAGCTCGCGCTCGCGCATGATCGTGTAGATCCGGGCGATGTCGCGGCGGACGGTCTGCAGTCGCCGGTTGTTGTCCAGCTGGCCGGTGGCCACCTGGAACCGCAGGTTGAACAGTTCTTCCTTGGACTCACGCAGCCGCGAGGCGAGCTCGTCGGCAGAGAGCTCGCGCAGCTCCGGAGCGGTCAGACCGGCGGCCATCACACTTCTCCTTCACGCGTGATGAAGCGGCACTTCATCGGGAGCTTGTGGATCGCGCGGCGCATGGCCTCGCGGGCCACCGGCTCGGCGACACCCGACAGCTCGAACATGATGCGGCCGGGCTTGACGTTGGCGACCCACCACTCCGGCGAACCCTTACCGGAACCCATGCGGGTCTCGGCCGGCTTCTTGGTGAGCGGACGGTCCGGGTAGATCGAGATCCACACCTTTCCGCCACGCTTGATGTGCCGGGTCATGGCGATACGGGCGGACTCGATCTGCCGGTTGGTCACGTAGGCCGGCTCGAGGGCCTGGATCGCGTACTCACCGAAGTTGATCGCGGTGCCGCCCTTGGCGCGGCCGCCACGGTCGGGGTGGTGCTGCTTGCGGTGCTTGACGCGCCGTGGGATGAGCATGGGTCAGCTCTCCGTGTTCTCGGTCGTCTCGGTCGCGGTGGCCTCGGCGGCCGCGGTGGCCTCCGGACCGGCGACCTCGGCGACGGTCGTCTCGGGCGCGACCTCGCCGGAGGTCACGGCCACGGTGCTCTCGGTGGTGTCGGCGACCGGACCGGTCGTCGACTCCGCGGCGGCGCGGCCGGCCTCGGTGCCACCGGCGGTGGTGCCGGAGGAACCGGAACGACGCTGCGGGCGCTGGGCGCGCTCACGGCGCTGCTGACGCTCGGCGAGGGCCGCGAGGGCCTCCCGCTCGGCGCGCGAGCCGCTGACGTCACCCTTGTAGATCCACACCTTCACGCCGATGCGGCCGAAGGTCGTGCGGGCCTCGTAGATGCCGTAGTCGATGTTCGCGCGGAGCGTGTGCAGCGGCACGCGACCCTCGCGGTAGAACTCCGACCGGCTCATCTCGGTGCCACCCAGGCGACCCGAGCACTGGACCCGGATGCCCTTGACCTGCGGGCTGCGCTGGGCCGACTGCATGGCCTTGCGCATGGCGCGGCGGAAGCTGACGCGGCTGGACAGCTGCTCGGCCACGCCCTGGGCGACGAGCTGGGCGTCGGACTCGGGGTTCTTCACCTCGAGGATGTTCAGCTGCACCTGCTTGCCGGTGAGCTTCTCGAGCTCGCCGCGGATGCGGTCGGCCTCCGCGCCGCGGCGGCCGATGACGATGCCCGGCCGGGCGGTGTGGATGTCGACGCGGACCCGGTCACGGGTGCGCTCGATCTCGACCTTGGAGATGCCGGCCCGCTCCATGCCCTTGGACATGAGCTTGCGGATCGCGACGTCTTCCTTGACGTAGTCCTTGTACAGCTTGTCCGCGTACCACCGGGACTTGTAGTCGGTGGTGATCCCGAGCCGGAACCCGTGCGGGTTGACCTTCTGACCCACTAGCGGGTCCCTCCCCTCGTGTTGTTCTGCTGGGTCGCCGGGCCGGACTGACCGGTGTCCCGGCGAGCCTTGCGCGACTTCTGCGCGAGGACGTCGCTGGAGGCGACCTCGCTCACCTCGACGGTGATGTGGCTGGTCCGCTTGTTGATGCGGAACGCCCGGCCCTGCGCACGCGGACGGATCCGCTTGAGGGTGGGGCCCTCGTCGACGTAGGCGGCGCTGACGACCAGCGCGGCCGGGTCGAGCTGCAGGTTGTGCTCGGCGTTGGCCACCGCGCTGGCGACGACCTTGGCCACCGGCTCGCTGGCGCTCTGGGGCGCGAAGCGCAGCAGCGCCAGGGCCTCGTCGGTCGGCAGGTAGCGGATCAGGTCCACCACCCGGCGGGCCTTCATGGGGGTCACGCGGACGAACCGGGCCGTAGCCCGGGCGACCGGCGCCTCCTGTCCCAACTGGGAAGTCATCTGAATCTCTCTCTACCTGGTCAGCCCCGCCGCGAGCGGCGGTCGTCCTTGACGTGCCCACGGAAGGTGCGCGTGGGCGCGAACTCGCCGAGCTTGTGCCCGACCATCGCCTCGGTCACGAAGACCGGGACGTGCTTGCGGCCGTCGTGCACGGCCAGCGTGTGGCCGAGCATGTCCGGGATGATCGTGGAACGACGCGACCAGGTGCGGATCACGTTCTTGGTGCCCTTGGCGTTCTGTGCGTCCACCTTGGCGAGCAGGTGGTCGTCGACGAACGGGCCCTTCTTCAGGCTGCGTGGCATGTCTGTCGGACTCCTCTACCCGCTCAGCGCTTCTTGTTGGTGCGCCGGCGGCGCACGATCAGGGCGTCACTGGCCTTCCGCTTGCGCGTCCGGCCCTCCGGCTTGCCCTTCGGGTTCACCGGGTGGCGACCACCGGAGGTCTTGCCCTCACCACCACCGTGCGGGTGGTCCACCGGGTTCATGGCGACACCGCGGACGGTCGGGCGCTTGCCCTTCCACCGCATGCGGCCGGCCTTGCCCCAGTTGATGTTGGACTGCTCGGCGTTGCCCACCTCGCCGACGGTCGCGCGGCAGCGCACGTCGACGTTGCGGATCTCGCCCGACGGCATGCGCAGCTGCGCGAAGCGACCCTCACGGGCGACCAGCTGGACGCTGGTACCCGCGGAACGGGCGATCTTCGCGCCGCCACCGGGACGGAGCTCGATGGCATGAACCACGGTGCCCACGGGGATGTTCCGCAGCGGCAGGTTGTTGCCGGGCTTGATGTCGGCCGAGGGGCCGCACTCCACCGTGTCGCCCTGCTTGAGGCGGGCCGGCGCGATGATGTAGCGCTTCTCGCCGTCCGCGAAGTGCAGCAGCGCGATGCGCGAGGTGCGGTTCGGGTCGTACTCGATGTGCGCGACCTTGGCGGGCACGCCGTCCTTGTCGGCCCGGCGGAAGTCGATCAGCCGGTAGGCCCGCTTGTGACCGCCACCCTGGTGGCGAGCGGTGACCTTGCCGTGGACGTTGCGCCCACCGCGGCCGTGCAGCGGCCGGACCAGCGACTTCTCGGGATGGTCGCGGGTGACCTCGGCGAAGTCGGCGACGCTGGAGCCGCGGCGGCCCGGCGTCGTCGGCTTGTACTTGCGGATAGCCATTGCTGACTCAGTCCTCTATCTCTGGTCCGTGGGATCCGGGTGCCGTCAGGCGCCCGGGCCCCCGAAGATCTCGATGCGGTCGCCGGGAGCGACGGAGACGATGGCGCGCTTGGTGTTCTTGCGCCGCCCCATCTGCGTGCCCCGGCTGCGCTTGCGCTTGCCCTGGCGGTTGACCGTGTTCACGCCGAGGACCTTCACGTTGAAGATCTGCTCGACCGCGATCTTGATCTGGGTCTTGTTCGCCTCGGGCAGCACGATGAAGGTGTACTGGTTGCCGTCGAGCAGCCCGTAGCTCTTCTCGGAGATGACCGGGGCGAGCAGGACGTCCCGGGGGTCGCGGACGCTCACTTGGTCTCCTCGGTGCTCGCGTCGGTGGTGCCGTCCTCGGTGGGCGCGGTGGCGTCCGGACCGGCGTTGGCGGCCTCGGCCTGCTCGACCGGGGCCTTGGCGGCCTCGTCGGCGGTGTCGGGGGCTGCCTTCTTGGCCGGCGCCTTCTTGGCAGCGGGCTTCTCCGCCGGGACCTCGGCCTCGGCAGCCGCGGCCTTCTTCGCCGGGGCCTTCTTGGCGGCGGCCTTCTTGGCCGGAGCCTCGGCGGCGGTCTCGACGGTGCCCTCGCCCTCGGCGGGAGCGACCGACGGGAGCCCACCCGGCGTCACGCGGGTCGAGACGTCGGGCTTGGCGGCACCGCCGCTGCGGCCCTCGACGTACTCGGCCAGCGCCGACTCCGTGAAGACGACCTCGTCGGCCACCAGCACGTCGTAGGTGTTGAGCTGGCCGGCCTCGATCAGGTGCACCTGCGGCGCGTTGCGCAGGCTGACCCAGTTGAGGACGTCGTCCCGGTCGAGCACGACCAGGACCCGCTTGGCCTGGGTCACCGCGTTGAGGGTCGCCAGGGCGGCCTTGGTCTTCGGGGCGTCGCCGTCCACGAAGGCGGAGACCACGTGCACCCGGCCCTCGCGGGCCCGGTCGGAGAGGGCACCGCGCAGGGCGGCGGCCTTCATCTTCTTCGGGGTCTTCTTCGTGTAGTCGCGCGGCGTCGGGCCGTGGACGATGCCACCGCCGGCGAACTGCGGCGCGCGGGTCGAGCCCTGACGGGCCCGGCCGGTGCCCTTCTGCCGGTACGGCTTGGCGCCACCGCCGCTGACCTGACCACGGGTCTTGGTCGAGTGCGTGCCCTGACGGGCCGCGGCGAGCTGCGCCACCACGACCTGGTGCATCAGGGAGACGTTCGCGTCGGCGTCGAAGAGCTCACCGGGCAGCGTGACGCTGCCGGAGGTCTCCCCCGCCGGGGTGCGGACGTCGACCTGGCGGTCGGTGCGCGTGTCGATCGACTGGCTCACTTCTTGTCACTCCCCACGGGGCCGCCCTTGACCGCGGAGCGGACCAGGACGAGACCGCCCTTGGGACCGGGGACGGCACCCTTGATCAGGATGAGCCCGCGCTCCGCGTCGACCTTGTGCACGACCAGCGAAAGCGTGGTCGTCTTCACCGCACCCATGCGGCCGGCCATCTTCAGGCCCTTGAACACGCGGCCCGGGGTGGACGCGCCACCGATGGAACCGGGCGACCGGTGCTTGCGCTGGGTGCCGTGCGCCGCGCCGAGGCCCTTGAAGCCGTGACGCTTCATGACACCGGCGGTGCCCTTGCCCTTGCTGGTGCCGATGACGTCGACCTTGGCCACGCCGTCGAAGACGTCCGCGGTCAGCTCCTGGCCGACCGTGTAGTCGCCGGCGTCCTCGGTGCGCAGTTCGACCAGGTGCCGCCGCGGCGTGACGCCCGCCTTGGTGAAGTGCCCGCCCTCGGGACGGTTCACCTTGCGCGGGTCGATCTCACCGAAGCCGAGCTGGACGGCCGAGTAGCCGTCGACCTCGGGGGTGCGCACCTGGGTCACCACACACGGGCCCGCCTTGACGACGGTCACCGGCACGAGGCGGTTGTTCTCGTCGAAAACCTGGGTCATCCCCAGCTTCTCGCCGAGAAGACCGCGAAATGTGCTCGCCATGTCTGCTGACTGCCCTTACTGGATGTTGACGTCGACCGAGGCCGGCAGGTCGATGCGCATGAGCGCGTCGACCGTCTTCGGCGTCGGGTCGAGGATGTCGATGAGCCGCTTGTGCGTGCGCATCTCGAAGTGCTCGAACGAGTCCTTGTACTTGTGCGGCGAACGGATCACCGCGTACACGTTCTTCTCCGTCGGCAGAGGCACCGGGCCGACCACACGCGCTCCGGTCTTGGTGACCGTCTCCACGATGCGCCGCGCCGAGGCGTCGATCGCCTCGTGGTCATAGGCCTTCAGCCGGATGCGGATCTTCTGTCCCGCCATCGCTGTCTTCTGCTCCTGCCGATCGGTTGTGAAAGTTCGAGTGGGTCCGGTGACCCGAGGGGTGGGGCCGGGGTGTCGCACCCGGACCCGGGGACGGGCGGCGGCCGGAGACCGGCCGCCGCCCGTCGGGGTGTTACTTGAGGATCTTGGTGACCCGGCCGGCGCCGACGGTGCGGCCACCCTCACGGATGGCGAACCGCAGGCCCTCCTCCATGGCGATGGGCTGGATGAGCTCCACCGTCATCTCGGTGTTGTCGCCGGGCATGACCATCTCGGTGCCCGCGGGCAGCGTGACCACGCCGGTGACGTCCGTCGTCCGGAAGTAGAACTGGGGACGGTAGTTGTTGAAGAACGGCGTGTGACGGCCACCCTCGTCCTTCGAGAGGATGTAGACCGAACCCTCGAAGTTGGTGTGCGGGGTGATCGAGCCGGGCTTCACGACGACCTGGCCGCGCTCCACGTCCTCGCGCTTGATGCCGCGGAGGAGCAGACCGACGTTGTCACCGGCCTGGCCCTGGTCGAGCAGCTTGCGGAACATCTCGACGCCGGTGACGGTCGTCTTCGTCGATCCCTCGCGGATACCGACGATCTCGATCTCCTCGGAGACCTTGACGATGCCACGCTCGACGCGACCGGTCACGACCGTGCCACGACCGGTGATGGTGAAGACGTCCTCGACGGGCATGAGGAACGGCTTGTCGATCTCGCGCTCCGGCTCCGGGATCGCGGTGTCGACGGCGTTCATCAGCTCCATGAGCTTGTCGCCCCACTCGGCGTCGCCCTCGAGGGCCTTGAGCGCGGAGACGCGGACCACGGGGACGTCGTCGCCCGGGAACTCGTACTCGGAGAGCAGCTCGCGGACCTCGAGCTCGACGAGCTCGAGGATCTCCTCGTCGTCGACCATGTCGGCCTTGTTGAGGGCCACGACGATGTAGGGGACGCCGACCTGGCGGGCCAGGAGGACGTGCTCCTTGGTCTGCGGCATGGGGCCGTCGGTCGCCGCGACCACCAGGATGGCGCCGTCCATCTGCGCCGCACCGGTGATCATGTTCTTGATGTAGTCGGCGTGACCCGGGCAGTCCACGTGCGCGTAGTGACGGTTCTCCGTCTGGTACTCGACGTGGGCGATCGAGATCGTGATGCCGCGGGCCTTCTCCTCGGGCGCCTTGTCGATCTGGTCGAAGGCGGACGCCTCGTTGAGGTCCGGGTACTTGTCGTGCAGGACCTTGGTGATCGCCGCGGTCAGCGTCGTCTTCCCGTGGTCGATGTGCCCGATGGTGCCGATGTTGACGTGCGGCTTGGTCCGCTCGAACTTGGCCTTGGCCACTGGGTTCCTCTCTTCGTGTCTTCGCAGTCGTGCGCGTGCTCTGGGGCTTGCGGTAGTGCTCGGGTGGTGCCGGGGTTACTCGCCGGTCGCCTTGGCGATGATCTCCTTGGCGACGTTGGCCGGGACCTCGGCGTACGAGTCGAACACCATGGTGTAGCTCGCCCGCCCCTGGGTGCGGCTGCGCAGGTCGCCCACGTAGCCGAACATCTCCGACAGCGGCACCAGGGCCCGGACGACGCGGGCGCCGGAGCGCTCCTCCATCGCCTGGATGGTCCCGCGGCGGGAGTTCAGGTCGCCGATGACGTCACCCATGTAGTCCTCGGGGGTGACGACCTCGACGGCCATCATCGGCTCGAGCAGGGCCGGGCTGGCCTTGCGTGCGGCCTCCTTGAAGACCATCGAGCCGGCGATCTTGAAGGCCATCTCCGAGGAGTCGACCTCGTGGTACTGGCCGTCGATCAGCGACGCCTTGACGCCGACCATCGGGTAGCCGGCCAGGACGCCGTACTGCATCGCGTCCTGGATGCCCTGGTCGACCGACGGGATGTACTCCCGCGGGATGCGGCCACCGGTGACGGCGTTCTCGAACTCGTAGGTCGGGCCGTCGGCCGTGACCTCGAGGGGCTCGATCGTGACCTGCACCTTGGCGAACTGGCCGGACCCACCCGTCTGCTTCTTGTGGGTGTAGTCGACCTTCTCGGCCGCCTTGCGGATGGTCTCGCGGTAGGCGACCTGCGGCTTGCCGACGTTGGCCTCGACCTTGAACTCGCGCCGCATGCGGTCGACGAGGATCTCCAGGTGCAGCTCGCCCATGCCGGAGATGACCGTCTGGCCGGTCTCCTCGTCGAGCTTCACCTGGAAGGTCGGGTCCTCCTCGGCCAGCTTCTGGATGGCCGTGCCCAGCTTCTCCTGGTCGCCCTTCGTCTTGGGCTCGATGGCGACCGAGATGACCGGCGCGGGGAAGGTCATCGACTCCAGGATGACCGGCTTCTGCGGGTCGCTGAGGGTGTCACCCGTCGTCGTCTGCTTCAGGCCGTTGACGGCGACGATCTCGCCGGCGCCGACGCCCTGGCGCTCCTCACGCTTGTTCGCGTGCATCTGGTAGATCTTGCCGACCCGCTCCTTGCGGTCCTTGGTGCTGTTCAGCACCGGGGAACCGGCGTCGAGCTTGCCCGAGTACACGCGGACGTAGGTCAGCTTGCCCAGGTGCTGGTCGGTCTGGATCTTGAACGCCAGCGCCGAGAACGGCTCGTCCTCGTCGGCGTGCCGCAGGACCTCGGTCTCGCCGTCGAGCGCGGTGCCGACGATCGCCTCGATGTCCAGCGGGCTGGGCAGGTAGTCGGTGACGGCGTCGAGCAGGGGCTGGATGCCCTTGTTCTTGAACGCGGTGCCGGTCAGGACCGGGTTGACCTGCGCGGCGATGGTCGCCTTGCGGATCGCGGCCTTGAGGCGCTCGACGGAGATCTCCTCGCCACCGAGGTAGGCCTCCATGAGCTCGTCGTCGAAGTCGGCGATGCCCTCGAGCAGCTTCTCCCGGTACTCGGCCGCCTGGTCGGCGAGCTCGGCCGGGATCTCCTCGATGGCGTAGTCCTCGCCCATCTTGGTCTCACCGCGCCAGGTGAGGGCGCGCATCTGGACCAGGTCCACGACGCCGATGAAGTCGGCCTCGGCACCGATGGGCAGCTGCAGCACGAGCGGGTTGGCGCCGAGGCGCTCGACCATCATGTCGACGCAGCGGAAGAAGTCGGCACCGGTGCGGTCGAGCTTGTTGACGAAGCACATGCGCGGGACGCCGTACTTCTCGGCCTGCCGCCACACCTGCTCGGTCTGCGGCTCCACGCCGGCGACACCGTCGTAGACCGCGACGGCACCGTCGAGCACCCGCAGGGACCGCTCCACCTCGACGGTGAAGTCGACGTGCCCGGGGGTGTCGATGATGTTGATGTCGTGGTCTTTCCAGGTGCACTTCGTCGCGGCCGACGTGATGGTGATGCCGCGCTCCTGCTCCTGCTCCATCCAGTCCATCGTGGCGGCGCCGTCGTGGACCTCACCGATCTTGTACGTGATACCGGTGTAGAAGAGGATGCGCTCCGTCGTCGTGGTCTTGCCGGCGTCGATGTGCGCCATGATCCCGATGTTGCGGGTCCTGGCGAGCTCGGCCTTCTTGGCCATGTCCTACTCCTCTTCGTTGCGGTCCGCGTGCGGGGCTTCCGGGGTTCGCCCGGTGTCCCGCGGGCGGCGGGCGCCGGTGATTACCAGCGGTAGTGCGCGAAGGCCTTGTTCGACTCGGCCATCTTGTGGGTGTCCTCGCGCCGCTTCACGGCGGCACCGAGGCCGTTGCTCGCGTCGAGCAGCTCGTTCATGAGGCGCTCGGTCATCGTCTTCTCGCGACGGGCCCGGCTGTACTGGATCAGCCAGCGCAGGCCGAGCGTGGTGCTCCGCGAGGGACGGACCTCGACCGGGACCTGGTAGGTCGCGCCACCGACACGGCGGCTGCGGACCTCGAGGGCCGGCTTCACGTTGTCCAGCGCGCGCTTGAGCGTGACGACCGGGTCGGTGTCGCTCTTGGCGCGGCAGCCCTCGAGGGCGCCGTAGACGATCGCCTCGGCGACCGAGCGCTTGCCGTCGACGAGCACCTTGTTCACCAGCTGGGTCACCAGCGGCGACTGGTACACCGGGTCGGCGACGAGCGGACGCTTCGGGGCGGGGCCCTTGCGCGGCATTAGCTCTTCTCCTTCTTCGCGCCGTAGCGGCTGCGGGCCTGCTTGCGGTTGCGGACACCCTGGGTGTCCAGCGAGCCGCGGATGATCTTGTAGCGCACGCCGGGGAGGTCCTTCACACGGCCGCCGCGCACGAGCACCATCGAGTGCTCCTGCAGGTTGTGGCCGACGCCCGGGATGTAGGCGGTCACCTCGATGCCACTGGTGAGGCGGACGCGAGCGACCTTGCGCAGCGCCGAGTTCGGCTTCTTCGGCGTCGTCGTGTAGACGCGCGTGCAGACTCCGCGACGCTGGGGCGAACCCTTCAGCGCCGGAGTCTTGGTCTTCTCGACCTTGTCCTCGCGGCCCTTGCGGACCAGCTGGTTGATCGTGGGCATGGGTGGCCTGGATCTCCTACCTGCGCTGGGGTGGTGCTCTCTTGGTACTGCTGATGACTGGCGGTGCTGCGGGTGCCGGGCCCTGGTGGACCTTCCCGATTCTGGCCGCCAGGCACCCTCCGGTCCCCGCGGTCGGGCGTGTCGCCTGACCCAGGACCGGCCGATGTTCGTCGGACCGGATTCGGTCGCCCCTCGCGACTCGGCGCCGCCACCCTCCGGCGGAACCGGGGGGCGGTCCCCGGCGACCCGAAGGTCACCCAGGCGCACCGCGAACGGGAGCAGGCCCAGGGCACCCTGGGCACAGCAGACCACGATACCCGTGCCCTGGAGACCGGTCAAAGCCGGGTCCCTCACACACGCAGCCGGTGGCCGGCCGTCGTCCACCGGGGCGGACGACACCCCGGTCAACGACCCCCGGACCGGTTCTCTTCCCGGTCCTCGGGTCCCGTCCCGGGGGCTCCCGGCGGCAGGCCGCACGTTACCCCGGACGCGCCGCGAGGGGGAGTACGCCGCGCGGCCGCCGGGAACGTCGTACCCGGGCCCTAGCGTCCCTCTCCCCCACCCCCTGCGCCCTGGAGGACCGTTGGACCCCGATGCCGCCCGCGAGCTCAAGGCCCGCATCCTCGAGCGCCTGCCGTCGGCCGTCGAGGCGTCCAGCCAGGCCGTGGAGCACGACGCCCCCTGGCCGTGGGTGGCGGTCGGCCTGCGGCCCACGGGCGACGGGGCCCGCGTGGCCGTGCGCCTCCAGCGGGACGGCGACCGCGCGCTCCTGCCCGACCTGGGCCGGGCGGCCGCGGCGGAGGTCGAGGTCAAGGTGATCGGCCCGGTGCGCTCGCAGTCCTCCCCCGCCGAGCTGCAGCGCCGCGTGCGCCCCCTGCGCCCCGGGCTCTCGGTCGCGCACCGGTCGGTCACCGCGGGCACGCTCGGCGGCTTCGTCCGCACGGCGTCGGGCCTGGCGATCCTGTCCAACAACCACGTGCTGGCCGCCAGCAACGCCGCCGTCCCCGGGGACGCCGTCCTGCAGCCCGGTCCGGCCGACGGCGGCACCCCGCAGGACCGGGTGGCCACGCTGACCGCCTTCCAGCGCATGGTCCCCCGTGGAGCGAACCTCGTGGACGCCGCTGTGGCGGCCCTGGACGACGGGGTCGACGCGGAGCCGGGCGCCCTGCCCGGCGGCCCCCTGCTCGGGACCGTTCCGCCCAGTCTCGACGTCGACCCCGACGAGGCCGTCGAGAAGATCGGCCGGACCACGGGGCACACCGCCGGGCGGATCACCGCGGTGGAGGTGGACGGGGTCGCGGTCCAGTACGACGACGCGGTGTACCGGTTCGACGACCAGATCGAGATCGAGGGGCGCGCGGGGGCGTTCAGCGCCGGTGGGGACAGCGGGTCGGTCATCTGGCGCAGCCGCGACCGTGCGCCGGTCGCGCTGCTCTTCGCCGGCAGCGAGACGGGTGGCTCGGGCGGGACCGGCGTCACCTTCGCCAACCCGCTGGCGACCGTCCTGTCGACCCTCGGGGTCACCTGGGTGAGCGGCTGACGCTGTCGCGGACGGCCGTGGCGGGGCACCATGGGCCCATGACCGACCGGGCCGCGGCGCGTGCCGCCAAGAGCACGCTGGCGCAGCGCCTGTCCGGCGACCCCGGCGTCGTCGGCATCGGCCTGGCCCGTCGCGAGAGCGGTTACGTGGTCAAGGTCGACCTGGCCGACGCCGCCGTCGCCCCGCGCGTGCCCGGCGACGTGGACGGCGTCCGCGTGGTCACCGAGGTGATCGGGGTCGTGCGGCCCCTCTGAACGCGCGCACGGGCAGCCGATAGCGTGCCCCGAGGCGCCGACGAGGGCGCCGCGCGACCGAGGGAGTGCACGTGCGCATCGGCATCCAGGCGAGCT
The DNA here is from genome assembly GCF_054050495.1 of Blastococcus sp. SYSU D00922. NCBI lineage: Bacteria > Bacillati > Actinomycetota > Actinomycetes > Geodermatophilales > Geodermatophilaceae > Blastococcus > Blastococcus sp. SYSU D00922. The sequence continues at coordinate 387,057 of NZ_JBJGZL010000001.1, read as the reverse complement.
ACAGCGGCGGGTTCCAGGAGACAGCGGCCGAGATCCGCGACCTCGAGTCCGCGGGTCTCGACATCGCGGCGGTCGCCGAGGTCTACACGTTCGACGCGGTGAGCCAGCTCGGCTACCTCGCGGCGGTCACCGAGCGGGTCGAGCTGCTGAGCGCCATCTTCCCCATCTACAGCCGCACGCCGGCCCTGACCGCGATGACGGCGGCCGGCCTCGACTTCGTCTCCGGCGGCCGCTTCACCCTCGGTCTCGGCGCCTCGGGCCCGCAGGTCATCGAGGGCTGGCACGGCGTCCCCTACGACGCCCCCCTGCAGCGCACCCGCGAGGTCGTGGAGATCTGCCGCCAGGTGTGGCGCCGGGAGCGGCTCGACCACCAGGGCAAGAAGTACACCGTCCCGCTGCCGGCCGACCAGGGCACCGGGCTCGGCAAGCCGCTGAAGCTGATCAACACGCCCGTCCGCGACCGGATCCCCGTCATGCTGGCCGCGCTCGGGCCGAAGAACGTGGAGCTGGCCGCCGAGATCGCCGAGGCGTGGGAGCCGATCTTCTTCTACCCGGAGAAGGCGGCCTCGGTGTGGGGCGACTCGCTCGCCGCCGGCAAGGCCAAGCGCGACCCGGCGCTCGGCGAGCTGCAGGTCATCACCGGCGTCCCGGTGGCGATCGGGGACGACGTCGAGCCCCTCCTGGAGTTCGTGAAGCCGGCGCTGGCTCTCTACATCGGCGGCATGGGCGCCCGCGGCAAGAACTTCTACAACGACCTCGCCGTCCGCTACGGCTACGAGGCCGAGGCGAAGACCATCCAGGACCTCTACCTGGACGGCAAGAAGGACGAGGCCGCGGCCGTCGTCCCGGACGACCTGGTGCGGGCGTCGTCCCTCATCGGGCCGGAGTCCTACGTGGCCGAGCGGATCGCCGCGTTCGCCGAGGCCGGCGTCACCACGCTGATGCTGCAGCCCCTCGACGGCAGCCGCGAGGCCCGGCTGAAGACCGTCGAGACCATGAAGCGCCTCGCCGGCTGAACCACGAGGGACTTTCGTTACAGAAAGTCCCCCTGACGCGAAAGGGCCCCGCAGCCAGATGACTGCGGGGCCCTTTCGTCACTCAGCTAGGGCGCTCAGCCCCGCCAGTCGTACTCCTCGAGGCGCACGGCCTCGCCGGAGCCCTGACCGAAGACGTCCGGGCTGTAGTACTGCCCGTCGTCGTAGCCGGCCATGGTGTAGACGGCGGCACGCGCCTCCTCGGTCGGCTCGACCGTGATGTTCCGGTAGCGGCTGATGCCCGTACCCGCCGGGATCAGCTTTCCGATGATCACGTTCTCCTTGAGCCCGAGCAGGCTGTCGCTCTTGCCCTGGATCGCGGCGTCGGTGAGCACCTTCGTCGTCTCCTGGAAGGAGGCCGCCGACAGCCACGACTCGGTCGCGAGCGAGGCCTTGGTGATGCCCATGAGCACCGGACGGGCCGAGGCCGGCTCGCCGCCCTCGGCGACGACGCGGCGGTTCTCGGTCTCGAACAGCGTCCGCTCGACCAGCGCACCGGGCAGGAACTCCGTCGCGCCCGAGTCGATGATGGTCACCCGCTTCAGCATCTGGCGGATGATCACCTCGATGTGCTTGTCGTGGATCGACACACCCTGCGACCGGTAGACCTCCTGAACCTCGCGGACCAGGTGCAGCTGCACCTCGCGGGGGCCCATGATCCGCAGCACCTCGTGCGGGTCCACAGCACCCTCGGTGAGCTGCTCGCCGACCTCGACGTGCGCGCCGTCCTCGACCCGCAGCCGCGACCGACGCGACAGCTTGTCGATGACGACGTCGTCGGAGCCGTCGTCCGGGGTGATGGTGAGCTTGCGGAACTGCTCGCCGTCCTCGATGCGGATCGTGCCGGCCAGCTCCGCGATCGGCGCCTTGCCCTTGGGGACGCGGGCCTCGAAGAGCTCCACCACACGCGGCAGACCGTGGGTGATGTCCTCACCCGCGACACCACCGGTGTGGAAGGTGCGCATCGTCAGCTGCGTACCCGGCTCACCGATCGACTGGGCGGCGATGATGCCGACCGCCTCGCCGACGTCCACGAGCTTGCCGGTCGCGAGCGACCGGCCGTAGCAGGTGGCGCAGGTGCCGAGCAGCGACTCGCAGGTGAGCACCACGCGGACCTTGACCTCGGACACACCGGCGTCGATCAGCTGCTGGATCAGGACGTCGCCCAGGTCGGAGTTGGCCTCGGCGATGACCGTCCCGTCCTCGGCCACCACGTCGGCGGCCAGGGCGCGGGCGTACACGCTGGTCTCCACGTGGGCGTCCCGCACGACCTTGCCGTCGACGACGGTGCCGATCGGCATGATCACGCCGCGGTCGGTGCCGCAGTCCTCCTCGCGGATGATGACGTCCTGCGAGACGTCGACCAGCCGGCGGGTGAGGTAGCCGGAGTCGGCGGTGCGGAGCGCCGTGTCGGCCAGACCCTTGCGGGCACCGTGCGTGGAGATGAAGTACTCCAGCACGGACAGACCCTCCCGGAAGTTGGCCTTGATCGGCCGCGGGATGATCTCGCCCTTCGGGTTGGCGACCAGACCACGCATACCGGCGATCTGGCTGATCTGCATCATGTTGCCTCGGGCGCCCGAGTTGACCATGACCCAGACCGGGTTGGTGGTCGGGAAGTTGTCCACCATCGCCTGGCTGACCTCGGCCCGCGCGCGGGTCCAGATCTCGATGAGCTCACCGCGACGCTCGGCGTCGGTGATCACACCGCGCTCGTACTGGCGCTCGATCTTGGCGGCCTCGTCCTCGTGCCGGTCCAGGATCTCCTGCTTGACCGGCGGGGTGACGACGTCGTCGATGGCGATCGTGACGCCCGAACGGGTGGCCCAGCGGAAGCCGGCCGACTTGAGGGCGTCCAGCGTCGCCGCGACCTGCACCTTGGGGTAGCGCTCGGCGAGGTCGTTGACGATCGCCCCGAGCTCCTTCTTCGGCACCTGGTAGTTGACGAAGCGGTAGTCCTCGGGCAGGGCCTCGTTGAACAGGACCCGGCCCAGGCTGGTCTCCACCACGGCCGCCTGGCCGGGGGTCCAGTCCTCGGGCTGCGTCCACGCCTCGTTGACCTTGCCGTTGTCGACGCCGTACACCTCGTCGAGGCGGATCAGCGCGCGCTCCTGCAGGCCCAGGGCACCCATGTCGAAGGCCATGAGCGCCTCGGCCGCCGAGGCGAACGCCGCCGGCGTGCCACCGTCGGCCTCGTGCCGCGAGGGCACCAGGGTCGTCAGGTGGTACAGGCCCAGCACCATGTCCTGGGTCGGCGCGGTGATCGGGCGACCGTCAGCCGGCGACAGGATGTTGTTCGAGGACAGCATCAGGATGCGGGCCTCGGCCTGCGCCTCGGCCGACAGCGGCAGGTGCACGGCCATCTGGTCACCGTCGAAGTCCGCGTTGAACGCGGTGCAGACGAGCGGGTGGATCTGGATGGCCTTGCCCTCGACCAGCTGCGGCTCGAACGCCTGGATGCCCAGGCGGTGCAGCGTCGGCGCACGGTTCAGCAGGACCGGGTGCTCGGTGATGACCTCTTCCAGCACGTCCCACACGACCGGACGGGCGCGCTCGACCATCCGCTTGGCGGACTTGATGTTCTGCGCGTGGTTGAGGTCGACCAGCCGCTTCATGACGAAGGGCTTGAACAGCTCCAGCGCCATCTGCTTGGGCAGACCGCACTGGTGCAGCTTCAGCTGCGGGCCGACGACGATGACCGAACGGCCGGAGTAGTCGACGCGCTTGCCGAGCAGGTTCTGGCGGAACCGGCCCTGCTTGCCCTTGAGCAGGTCGCTCAGGGACTTCAGGGGGCGGTTGCCCGGGCCGGTGACCGGACGGCCGCGGCGGCCGTTGTCGAACAGCGCGTCCACGGACTCCTGGAGCATCCGCTTCTCGTTGTTCACGATGATCTCGGGGGCACCGAGGTCGAGCAGACGCTTCAGCCGGTTGTTCCGGTTGATCACGCGGCGGTACAGGTCGTTCATGTCGCTGGTCGCGAAGCGGCCACCGTCGAGCTGCACCATCGGGCGCAGGTCCGGCGGGATGACCGGGACGCAGTCCAGCACCATGCCCATGGGCGAGTTGCGGGTCTGCTGGAACGCGGCGACGACCTTCAGCCGCTTGAGCGCCCGCAGCTTGCGCTGGCCCTTGCCGCTGCGGATCGTCTCGCGCAGCGAGACGGCCTCGGCGTCGAGGTCGAAGTCGGCGAGCAGCTTCTGCAGCGCCGCGGCACCCATGCCGCCCTCGAAGTACTCACCGAAGCGGTCGCGCAGCTCGCGGTAGAGGCCCTCGTCGGCGATGAGCTGCTTGACCTCGAGCTTGCGGAAGGTGTCGAGGACCTCCTCGAGGCGGTCGATCTCCCGCTGGGCGCGGTCGCGCAGCTGGCGCATCTCGCGCTCGCCGCCCTCGCGCACCTTGCGGCGGACGTCGGACTTGGCGCCCTCCGCCTCGAGCTCGGCCAGGTCGGCCTCGAGCTTCTGCTGACGCGCCTCGACGTCGGCGTCGCGCCGGCCCTCGAGGTTGGACTTCTCGGCGCTGATCTCGGCCTCGATGGTCGGGAGGTCGCGGTGGCGCGCCTCGTCGTCGACCGAGGTGATCAGGTAGGCCGCGAAGTAGATGATCTTCTCGAGGTCCTTGGGCGCCAGGTCGAGCAGGTAGCCCAGGCGCGAGGGAACACCCTTGAAGAACCAGATGTGGGTCACCGGAGCGGCGAGCTCGATGTGGCCCATGCGCTCGCGGCGGACCTTGGCCCGGGTCACCTCGACGCCGCAGCGCTCGCAGATGATGCCCTTGAACCGGACCCGCTTGTACTTACCGCAGTAGCACTCCCAGTCCCGGGTGGGACCGAAGATCTTCTCGCAGAAGAGACCGTCCTTCTCCGGACGCAGCGTCCGGTAGTTGATGGTCTCGGGCTTCTTCACCTCACCGTGCGACCACTGGCGGATGTCGTCGCCGGTGGCCAGGCCGATGCGCAACTCGTCGAAGAAGTTGACGTCCAGCAAGTTGATGACCCCTTTCCGGGGCTAGTTCTTCTCTTTGTCCAAGTGGGTGGGTGGCCGGCCGGCCCCGTCCGGGGCCGGCCGGCTACCGATCAGACGTCCTCGACGGAAGACGGCTCGCGGCGGGACAGGTCGATGCCCAGCTCCTCCGCGGCCCGGAAGACCTCGTCGTCGGTGTCGCGCAGCTCGATCGCCTGCCCGTCGCCGGAGAGGACCTCGACGTTGAGGCAGAGCGACTGCAGCTCCTTGAGCAACACCTTGAACGACTCCGGGATGCCCGGCTCGGGGATGTTCTCGCCCTTGACGATGGCCTCGTAGACCTTGACGCGGCCCAGGATGTCGTCGGACTTGATGGTGAGCAGCTCCTGCAGCGCGTAGGCCGCGCCGTAGGCCTGCATCGCCCAGCACTCCATCTCGCCGAAGCGCTGACCACCGAACTGCGCCTTACCACCCAGCGGCTGCTGCGTGATCATCGAGTACGGGCCGGTCGACCGGGCGTGGATCTTGTCGTCGACCAGGTGCAGCAGCTTCAGGATGTAGACGTAGCCCACGGCGATCGGCTCGGGGTAGGGCTCGCCGGACCGACCGTCGAACAGCTGCGCCTTGCCGGTCTCCTTGACCATCCGCTCGCCGTCGCGGTTCGGCGTCGTCGAGCCGAGGAGGCCGATGATCTCGTCCTCCTTGGCGCCGTCGAACACCGGCGTCGCGGTGCGGGTGCCGGGAGCGGCGGCGCGGGCGGCCTCGGGCAGGTTCTTCGCCCAGTCCGGGTTGCCCTCGACCTCCCAGCCCTGCTTGGCGATCCACCCGAGGTGCATCTCCAGGACCTGGCCGACGTTCATGCGGCCGGGCACGCCGAGCGGGTTGAGGACGATGTCCACCGGGGTGCCGTCCTCGAGGAACGGCATGTCCTCCTGCGGCAGGATCTTCGAGATGACGCCCTTGTTGCCGTGGCGCCCGGCGAGCTTGTCGCCGTCGGAGATCTTGCGCATCTGGGCGACGTAGACCCGGATCAGCTCGTTGACGCCGGCGGGCAGCTCGTCGCCGTCCTCGCGCGAGAACACGCGGACGCCGATGACCTTGCCGGACTCACCGTGCTTGACCTTGAGCGACGTGTCGCGGACCTCGCGGGCCTTCTCGCCGAAGATCGCGCGGAGCAGCCGCTCCTCGGGGGTCAGCTCGGTCTCGCCCTTGGGCGTGACCTTGCCGACGAGGATGTCGCCGGGGACGACCTCGGCACCGATGCGGATGATGCCGCGCTCGTCGAGGTCGGCGAGGACCTCCTCGGAGACGTTCGGGATGTCCCGGGTGATCTCCTCGGCACCGAGCTTGGTGTCGCGCGCGTCGACCTCGAACTCCTCGATGTGGATCGAGGACAGGACGTCGTCCTGCACGAGGCGCTGCGACAGGATGATCGCGTCCTCGTAGTTGTGGCCCTCCCACGGCATGAAGGCGACGAGCAGGTTCTTGCCCAGCGCCATCTCGCCCTGGTCGGTGCACGGACCGTCGGCGATGACCTGGCCGACCTCGACCCGCTGGCCCTCCTCGACGACCGGGGACTGGTTGATCGACGTCCCCTGGTTCGAGCGGCGGAACTTCAGCAGGCGGTAGGTCTGCCGGGTGCCGTCGTCGGCCATGACCGTGACGTAGTCGGCGGTCGAGTCCTCGACCACACCGGCCTTCTCGGCCACGACGACGTCGCCGGCGTCGACCGCGGCGCGCAGCTCCATGCCGGTGCCCACGAGCGGGGCCTCCGAGCGGAGCAGCGGGACGGCCTGGCGCTGCATGTTCGCGCCCATGAGCGCGCGGTTGGCGTCGTCGTGCTCGAGGAACGGGATCATCGCCGTCGCGACCGAGGTCATCTGCCGCGGCGAGACGTCCATGTAGTCCACGTTCTCGGGCGCGAGGTAGTCGACCTCACCGCCCTTGGTGCGGACCAGGACGCGCTCCTCGGCGAGGCGACCCTGCGCGTCGAGCGGGCTGTTGGCCTGCGCGACGACGAAGCGGTCCTCCTCGTCGGCGGTCAGGTAGTCGATCTGGTCGGTGACGGTGCCGTTCTCGACCTTGCGGTACGGCGTCTCGATGAAGCCGAACGCGTTGACCCGGCCGAACGAGGACAGCGAACCGATCAGGCCGATGTTCGGGCCTTCCGGCGTCTCGATCGGGCACATCCGGCCGTAGTGGCTGGGGTGCACGTCGCGGACCTCCATGCCGGCCCGCTCACGCGACAGACCACCCGGACCCAGCGCCGAGAGGCGGCGCTTGTGGGTCAGGCCCGCGAGCGGGTTGGTCTGGTCCATGAACTGGGACAGCTGGCTGGTGCCGAAGAACTCCTTGATGGAGGCGACGACCGGCCGGATGTTGATCAGGGTCTGCGGCGTGATCGCCTCGACGTCCTGGGTCGTCATCCGCTCGCGGACCACGCGCTCCATGCGGGAGAGGCCGACCCGGATCTGGTTCTGGATCAGCTCGCCGACGGTGCGGAGGCGGCGGTTGCCGAAGTGGTCGATGTCGTCCACACCGTGCTCGGGCTCGCCGGCGTGGAGGCGCACGACGTACTCGATGGTGGCGACGATGTCGTCCTCGGTCAGCGTGCTGGTGCCCTGCGGCACGGAGACGCCGAGCTTCTTGTTCACCTTGTAGCGGCCGACCTTCGCCAGGTCGTAGCGCTTCGGGTTGAAGAAGAGGTTCTCCAGCAGCGCCTGGGCCGACTCGCGCGTCGGCGGCTCGCCCGGGCGGAGCTTGCGGTAGATGTCCAGCAGCGCCTCGTCCTGCCCGGCGATGTGGTCCTTCTCCAGCGTGGCCAGGACCGTGGGCGACCACTGGAAGTGCTCGCGGATGCGGTCCTCGGTCCAGCCGAGGGCCTTGAGCAGCACGGTGACCGGCTGGCGGCGCTTGCGGTCGATGCGCACGCCGACGGTGTCGCGCTTGTCGACGTCGAACTCCAGCCACGCACCGCGGCTGGGGATGACCTTGGCGCTGAAGACGTCCTTGTCCGACGTCTTGTCCAGCGTCTTGTCGAAGTAGACGCCGGGCGAGCGGACCAGCTGCGAGACGACGACGCGCTCGGTCCCGTTGATGACGAACGTGCCCTTGTTCGTCATGATCGGGAAGTCGCCCATGAACACCGTCTGCGACTTGATCTCGCCGGTGGTGTTGTTCATGAACTCGGCGGTGACGAACAGCGGCGCCGCGTAGGTCATGTCCTTGTCCTTGCACTCCTCGAGGGACGCCTTGACGTCCTCGAAGCGCGGGTTGGAGAAGGACAGCGACATCGAGCCGCTGAAGTCCTCGATCGGGGAGATCTCCTCGAGGATCTCGGCCAGACCGCCGACGGCGTCGGCCTGCTCCTCGGGGGCGAGCGTGGCCCGCCACTCGGGGCTGCCGATCAGCCAGTCGAAGGACGCGGTCTGCAGGGCCAGCAGATCCGGGACCTCGAGGGGCTCGTTGATCTTCGCGAACGAGACGCGGAGCGGAGCGCCGGGGATCTTCTGCTGGTCGGCCTCGCCGGTGCGGGTGCCCGACTGAGGCGACTTCGGGGCGGTGCGGGTGGTGCCGGACTCGGTGGTGCTGGGGTTGATGCTGGTGGGGCGAGAGCCTGCCAAGATGCGTCCTTCCAAGGACCTCACGACGTGCGGGCGGGTCTGTGCGGGTTTCGTCCTGGGTCGTCGTCGGTAGTGGCGGGCTGACCGCCTGAATGCCTGGGGGTCCGATCCGGACGGTCGACCGGGTGGCCGGGACTGCTCCCGGGCACCCCTGGTGACCCGTCTTCTGCGGGCAGGTAGTCAGAGGGCAGCGCAACAGGAGACCCTACCCCTGCTCGAGCGCGCTGTCCACGCCGGGGGGGCCGGTGCGACCGGCGCCACATCCCGGGGACCGCGACCCGTCGAGCGGGGTTGCAGCGGGCGTGCGCCGACCATGATGCCAGCCGGGGTGCCCCTTCCGGAATGCCACGCCGCACGGCGTCGAAAGGTGGCCGCACGGCGTCGAAAGGTGGCCGCACGGCGTCGAAAGGTCGCCGCGCGGCGGTGCGGCGACCCGTCAGCTGGTGGTGAGCAGCGTCAGCTCGTCGATCTTCCAGGCGCCGTCCACCTCGACGACGCGGACCCGGACCGTCTGGGTGCACGACTGCGCGCCGTCGGGCGTGACCAGGCACTCCGAGCCCTCGGGCGCGGCCTGGTCCCCGCTGTTCACCGACTTGACCACGTACTGCCCGAAGACGACGAGGGTGGCGGTGTCCTGCGCGTCGTTGACCTGCTGCAGGCCCACCTCGAGCACCTCGTAGCTGGTCGTCGCCGACACCTGCTCGTAGGTGTCGATGATCCCGCCCTGGCCGAGGTCCTCCTCGTACTGGTCGCGCAGCTCACCGGTGAGGACGTCGAGCTTGCCCTGGACGCTGCCCTCGGAGTCCTCGTAGTCGTAGGCGTACAGCGCCCGGACGCCGTCACGGGCGGCGGCGAAGATCGAGGAGTCGACGTAGGTCGGGTTGAGCCGCTGGTACAGCAGGAACCCGCCGCCGGCGGCGGCCGCCAGGCACAGCAGCGCGAGGACCAGCGCGAGGGCCGGGAACCGGCGGGACGACGTGCCGGCGGACGGGACCGCGGCGGTGGCGGCGGCCCGGGGCGCCGTGGGCCGCGCCGTGGCGCTCGCCCGCGCGGAGGAACCGGTCGCGGCCGGCGCGGCGGTGGTGCCCTCGGCGCGGGGAGGAGCGTCGTCGCGGTCGCGCCGGCTGCCGGCCACCCGGGGCCGCGGGCTGGGCTTGGCGCCCGGCCGGGGGCGCGGCGTCGGCCGCGTGCGGCCGTCGGGGGTCTCACTCATTCTCGGTCCCGGTCCCCTTGATGCCCGACAGCAGCCAGCGCCCGTCGTCCTTCTCGAGCTCGACCTCGATGCGGTAGCGCGCCACCTGGGCCTGCTCGCTCTGGTTGCTCTCCTGCGTCGACTGGATCACCAGCCAGACGGTGGCGGCCGAGGCGTCCGCCCGCGTCACGCCGCCGCCGACGACCTCGGTGTTGATGACCGCCTCGGCGTCGGTGATCTGCTGGCGCCGGGAGTCCAGCTCCGCGACGGCCTCCTCGCGCAGGTCACCGGTGGTGACCCGGCGGATCTGCTCGATGTCGTCGTCGAGGGTCAGGTAGTCGAACGAGGTCACGTCGACGACACCCGAGCGGGCGGCCTGCAGCGCCTCCACGTAGTCGCCCGTGCGCACCGACGAGGTGTCGGGGCGGGTGAACCACAGGTAGGCGGTCCCGCCCAGCAGCAGGAGCAGCAGGACCAGGAGCGCCGGGACGAGCGGGAGGGAGAGCCGGCGGCCGCGGCGCGGGCCGTCGCCGTCGTCCCCGCTCCCCCGGCGGGACGTCTTCCCCGCCGCGGGCTCGGTCGCCTGGTCCGAGGGCTCGGCCGCGGCCGGGGTGGCGTCCGCGGGCTCCGGAGGTTCGGGGGTGTCCGTGCCGCCGGGAGTGCCGGAGGTGTCGACCTCCTCCTCCAGGGGGCGCGCTTCGCTCGTCACGCGGGGGATTCTCCCTGTCCGGTCTGTGTGCGGGTCGGCGGCATGCCGCGGTTCACCCGACGGTGAAGGCGAACGGGTTCGCCGACAGCAGCTGCCCGAGCACCTGGCCCGGGATCCCGCTCAGCGGCGGGATCTGGCCGGCGGTCGAGCCCTGCGGCCCGCTGGAGCGGTTGCCGCCGGACCCGCCGATGTTCTGCTCGCCGCGGATGTTGGAGCCGTTCTCGTCGTAGCCGTCGCCGGCGTTCGGGTCGACCCCGTTGTAGACGTCGCAGGAGACGGCGTCGACGTCGGTGGTCGCCACCGCGCCCTCGCTCGGCAGCTGCGACGTCGGGATGTACCCGGTCGTGCAGGGGTGCGGGTCGCCGGCGTTGAGGACGAAGCCGAAGTGCGAGCGCATCACGCCGTCGGGGTCGCGGCGGACGACGGTGAAGTTGCCGGAGACCACGTCGGGGTAGGTCACCAGCAGCTGCTCGACGGCGTTCAGCCGCGGGATCGTGACGCCGTTGAGGATGTCGATGTTGCGCAGCAGCGAGCCCAGGCCCGGCCCGGCGTCCCGCACCAGCTGCTCCAGCTGCTCCCCCGCGTCCGGCGCGTTGACCACGAGCCCGCGCAGGTCGGGGTCGATCTCCACGAGCGTGTCGGTGAACGTGCGCAGCTCGGAGGCCCAGGTCTGGATCGCCGAGCGGCTGGCCACCTGGGTCCGGAGCACGGTGCGGCCGTCGGTGATCAGCCGCAGGGTCTGCGGCAGGGACTCCTCGGCGCGGGCGAGCAGGACGTCGCCGTTGTCGATCAGCCGACCGAGGTCGTCACCGGCACCGGCGAAGGCCTTCCCCAGCTCGTCGACGAGGACCCGCAGGTTCTCCTGGTCGATCGAGCCGACCAGGTTGTCGATGTTGAGCAGCAGCTGCTCGACCGGGACCGGGATGCCGGTCCGCGACTGCGGGATGACCGACCCGTCCTCGAGGAACGGGCCCTCGTCGGTGTCGGGCCGCAGGTCGATGTACTGCTCGCCGACCGCGCTGCGGGTGGCCACGACCGCCGCCGTGCTGGCCGGGATCGGATCGGTGTCGGGGTCGATGGTCAGGACGACGCGGACGCCGTCCTCCACCAGCTGCATGTCGCTGACCCGCCCGACGGCGACCCCGCGGTAGGTCACCTCGGCGTTCTCGAAGATGCCGCCGGAGTCGCTGAACTCCGCGGCCACCTCGTAGCCGGTGCCCAGCAGCACCCGGTCCAGGCCGATGTACTTGAAGCTGAGGTAGGAGATGCCCAGCAGCGCCACCGCGACGAACGCGAACAGCTGGATCCTCACCTTGCGACCGATCACTGGGTCACCCCCGGGATCTGCGGCAGGCCGAGCCGGCCGGTGGCCTCCTCGGCACCGGGGACGTGACCGACCACGTCGGGCAGCGTCGGGATCGACAGCGTGGACTGCTGCTGCCCCTCCCCGGCCGGGCTGCCGGACTGGTTGCCCGGCGGGCTGCCGGGCTGCCCGCACTCGGTGCCCGGGGGCTGGATCTTGAGCGCGCCGGTGAGCTGGTCGATCGCGTACCGGCAGAGGAGCTCGCTGAGGTCGAAGTTGATCTCGGCGGTCATGTTCGTGAACAGCCCGTACCCGCCGGTCTGCGCCTCGCGGTAGTTGAGCGCCGTCAGCGAGCTGTCCGGGAACGGGTAGGTGAGCAGCAGCTCCAGGGACCCGGCGAGGTTCGGCCCGGCCGCGGCCAGCTGGCTGAGGATGGGCTGCAGCAGCTGCAGGTCCGCGACGGTGTTCGCGGCCGACTGGTTGATGACCCGGGTGCCGACGTCGCCCAGGCGGGCCAGGCTCTCCAGCATCGACACCAGCAGCTCGCGCTGCTGGTTGATGACGTCGAGGCCCGGGCCGATGGTGTCCAGCGCCGTGCGGATGGTGGCGGTCCGCGAGGCGAGGGTCTCGGCCAGGCGGTTGGCGCTGTCGAGCGCCCTGCTGATCTCCGCCTTCTGGTCGTCCAGCCCGCCGATGAAGACGTCCAGCTGCTGGAGCGTGTCCTTCAGCTCGTCCTCGCGGCCCTCCATGGCCTCGCCGAGCTCCCGGTTGATGGTCTGCAGCTGGGCGAGCCCGCCACCGTTGAGGACCAGGGACAGCGCCCCCAGGAGCTCCTCGACCTCGACGTTGCGGTTGGTGCGCTCGAGCGGGATCCGCGGCTGGTCGCGCAGGTCGCCCGAGGGCTCGGCGTTGCCGGGCGGGGCCAGCTCCACGTACTTCTCACCCAGCAGCGAGGACTGCTGGATCGCCGCGACGGCGTTGGCCGGCAGGTCGACGTCGCCGTTGACGACGATGGTGACCACGGCCGACCAGTCCTCCTCGTCCAGCTCGATCTTCTCGACCCGGCCCACGGGCACGTCCGCCACGCGGACCGCCGACTGCTGGACCAGGTCGAGCACGTCGAGGAACTCCACCTCGACCCGGTACGGGTCGTCGCCGATGTCGGCGCCGCCGGGCAGGTTGAAGGAGTACGCCCCGCGGAAGCCGCACCCGCTGAGCAGCAGGACGCCGGCGGCCAGGGCGGTCATCCGCTGTGCGCGGCCGGTCATCCGGTCACCCCCGAGATCTGCGGCAGCCCGACCGGGTTGGGCCGCGAGCCGCCCCCGATGGCCCCCTGGAGCGCCTCGCGCAGCTCCTCGTAGTCCGGCCGGCCGTTGCCGTTCAGGTCGTCCAGCGCGCCATCGGCGTTGGCGTCGCCGGACAGCAGGCGCGAGCAGATCGCGTCGATCGTCGTCGGCAGCGGCACGGGGTTGAGCGGGTCCACCTGGACCGGCAGCTGGAGCTCGATCCGCCCGAGCTGGGCCAGGGCCCCGCAGACGACGACCTCGGCGTTGGCCGACCCCAGCCCGTTGTCGCGGGTGTCGAGGGTGCCGTAGTCGGGGTTGTAGGCGTGGGCCAGGTTCCCCAGGGCCGTCGGCGCGACGTCGAGGACCTCGGCCAGCGCCGACCGCTGCTGCACCAGCGACAACGTGACGTCGGCGAGCCGGTTCACGTTCGTCGACAGGAGGGTGTTGTTGTCCTGGATGAACCCGGCGACGTCGGCCAGCGCCTGGGAGAGCAGCCGCACGGCCGCCGCCAGGTCCTCCCGCTCGTCGGCGAGCAGCTCCGAGACGGCGGCCAGGTTGTCGTTGAACTGGCCGACCTGGGCGTCGACCGTCGCCAGCGCCGTCGTGAAGGTCTGCAGGTTGTCCAGCGAGGAGAACAGGTCGTCGCGGTTGGTCGCCAGCGTCTCGACCGCCTGCGAGAAGCCCGTCAGCGTCCGGTTCAGCGCCTCGCCGTTGCCCTCGAGGTTGGCCGCGCCGACGTCGACGAGGTCGGACAGGGCGCCGTCGGCGTTGGCGCCGTCGGGGCCCAGCGACGCCGAGAGCTCGTCGAGCGCCGAGTAGACCTGGTCGAGCTCCACCGGGGTGCCGGTGCGCTCGAGCGGGATCTCCGCGCCGTCCTCCAGCTTCGGGCCGCCGTCGTAGACGGGTGCGAACTGCACGTAGCGGTCCGACACCAGGGACGGCGCCAGGACGACCGCCTCCGCGTCGGCGGGGATGTCGTAGTCGTCGTCGATCTCCATCACGACGCGCACGCGGTCGCCGAGCGCCGTGATCTCGGTGACGTCGCCGACGTCGATGCCCAGGATGCTCACGCCGGAGCCCTCGTAGAGCCCGACGGTCCCGGTGAAGTACGCGGTCACGCGGTACTGGCCGGCCGGGCGGAGCACCGTCCACCCGAGGGCTGCCAGGAGCACCAAGGCGGCGGCGAGTGCCACGCCGCGCTGCAGGGAGCCGCTCATCCCGTCTCCTCCGAGCAGCCCACCGGCAGCGGCGTCTGCTCGACGTTGCCGCAGACCACCGAACCCAGGACCGTGGGCAGCAGGTCGTTGACGAAGCTGTCGAACCAGCGGCCGTTGCCGAGGGTGTTGGCGAACACCCGGACGAACGGCGCGAAGTTGTTCACCGTCTCGGCCAGCGCCGCCCGGTTGCGGCTGAGGATGTCGGTGACCGTGGACAGCTGCTGGAGCGTGGGCGTCAGCGCCTCGCGGTTGTCGGCGACGAGGCCGGACAGCTGCTCCGCGAGGTCCTGCACGTTCGTGAGGATCGAGTCGATGAGCGCCCGCCGCTCCTGGACCTCGGTGAGCAGCGTGTTGGAGTCCAGGATGAGCTGGGTGAACTCGCCGTTCCGGTCGGCCAGCACCTGCGTCACCTGGCGGGTGGCCGAGAGCAGCTCCTGCAGCTGCTGGTCGCGGGAGGCGATGGTGTCGGAGAGCCGGGCCAGGCCCTGCAGCGACGTCCGGACCTCGTCGGGCGTCTCGGCGAAGGTCTCGGCGAGCACCTCGAACGAGCTGGCCAGCTGCTCGGTGTCGAGCTCCTCCACCGTGGTCGACAGGTCGGCGAAGGCCTCGACCACGTCGTACGGCGACGCGGTGCGCTCCAGCGGGATGGGCTGGTCGGGGTCGAGCTCGCCCGAGCCGCGCGGGACGAGGGCGAGGTACTTGGCGCCGAGCACCGTCTCGATCTTGATCGCCGCCTCCGACCGGTCACCGACGAAGGCGTCGTCGACCCGGAACTCGACGAGCACCGCGCCGTCCTCGAGCGTCAGGTTCTCCACCGTGCCGACCTTGACCCCGGCGACGCGGACGACGTCGTCGGGCTGGAGGCCGGCCGCCTCGGAGAACTGCGCCTTGTAGACGGTGCCGCCGCCGATGAGCGGGAGGGACTGCGCGTTGAACGCCAGGAAGAGCAGCAGGGCGATGACGCTCAGGCTGATCGCCCCGATGGTGACCGGGTTGCGGTCGCGGAACGGCTTGGACTCGCGGGCCATCAGCACCCCTCCGCGCCGCTGTCGTACCGGAACTGCTGGCCGACGTCCTCGCCGCCGGTGAGCGCGGTGCCCGGCAGCGTGACGGTCCCGCCGGCGGCGCACAGGTAGAAGTTGAACCAGCTGCCGTTGATGGCGGTCCGCGTGATGAGGTCGATCTTCACCGGGGACAGCTGGAGGAACTCCTCCACCCGGTCGCCGTCGGCGGCCAGGTTGGCCGAGAGGTCGCCCAGCGCCTGGATGTCGGCGGCCAGCGGCGGGCGGGCGTCCTCGAGGAAGTCGCTCGTGGCCACGGCCAGGGTGTCGATCGTCTGCAGCGAGTCGAAGATCGCCTCCCGGTCGCCGGCCAGGCCGGTCACGAACTCCTGCAGGCTCACGATGAGGTCCGAGAGCTGCTGGTCCCGGTCGGCCACGGTGTTCATGACGGTGGTCAGGTTGTCGATCATGCTGCCGATGACGGCGTCCTTGTCCGCGAGCGAGTCGCTCAGCGAGGCGACGTGCGACAGCAGGCTCTGCACCGTGCCGCCCTCGCCCTGGAAGACCTGGATGATCTCGTAGGACAGCCGGTTCATGTCGGCCGGCGACAGCGCCTGCAGCAGCGGGCGGAAACCGCCGAAGAGGGTGGTCAGGTCCAGCGCCGGGGTCGTCTGGCTGAGCGGGATGACGTCGTCCTCCTGGAGCGTCTCCCCCGCCGACCCGTCGCCGTCGGTCAGCGCGATGTAGCGCTGGCCGACGAGGTTCCGGTAGCGGATCGTCGCCTGGACCCCGACGGGCAGCGGCACGTCGCCCGACACCTCGAGCTCGACCGAGGCCACCGGGCGGTCGGTGCCCTCGGCCAGGCCGATGCCGGTCACCTGACCGACGCGCACCCCGGCGATCCGGACCTCGTCGCCCTCGACGAGCCCGGCGACGTCGGAGAACTCCGCGCGGTAGGCGATCTGCTCGCCGTAGCCGGCGTTGGTGATGGTGCTGATGAGCACGTAGCTGGCCATGATCGTGACGAGGCCGAAGATCACCAGCTTGGTCAGCGGGCCGGCGAGCCCGCGCATCTTCTCCCTCACCGCAGCATCACCTGCGTCCCGCGCAGGAGCGGCGCCAGCGTCGACGCCGACAGGTCCGAGACCCGGCGGGGCTCGCGGCCGGTCTGGTAGCCGAGGATGTTGCGCACGAAATCGAGCTCCGCTGTCGATCCGGCCAGGTCGTAGGGCAACGACTGCCCGGCCGAGGGGTTGGGGTCACCGGCGCCCGGGGGCACGTCGTCCGGCCCGCTGCCGCCGAGGCAGACCGGGTTGCCGGTGGACGGGTTGTCCCGGGAGTCCACGCCGTCGGCCGGCGGGGTCGGGCAGTAGTACTCCCCCGCCTGGGCCGCCGCCATCAGGGCGTCGATGTCGGCCAGGCCCTGGCAGTCGGGCCCGGACTGGTCGAGGTACTCCGGCTGGTCCCCGGGCACGTAGGGGTTCCGCGGCGGGAAGCTCACGACGATGTTGAGGTTCAGCGCCGGGTCGCCGTCGCCGCCGAAGGACTCCGTGGTCAGCGGCGCGGCCCGGGTCAGCCCCTCGAGCATGCACGGGTAGCTCGGCGAGTACTTGGCGAAGACGCCGAGCACCGGCCGGGACGACGCCGCCACCGAGATGATGTTCTGCTCGTTCGCCTCGAGGAAGCCCGCGGTCGTGCGCGCGGAGCTGTCGCCGACGGTGAACGTCCGGCGCAGCTGCTCCTGCTGGTCGACGATCGTCGTGTTGGTGACGGCGAGGTTGTCGAGCACGGCGAGCAGGTCGTCGGCGGCCGCGTCGTAGGTGTCGGCGAAGTCGGCCAGCAGAGAGATGTCCTCCTGGAGCTCCGGCAGGACGGTGTTCAGCTGGCCGACGTAGCGGCCGGTGGAGGCCAGGTTGGCGCCGAGGTCGTCGCCGCTGCCCCGCAGCGCGTCGGCGATGGCCCCCAGGGTGTAGCTGAGGTCCTCCGGCTCCACCGCCTGCAGCAGCGGCAGCGTGTCGTCGATGACCCGCTGCAGCTCGATGGCGTTCTCGCTGCGGTCCTGGCCGATGACGTCGCCGTCGGCCAGCCGCTCCTGCGCCGGCGATTCGGGCAGCTCCAGGGAGACGAACCGCTCGCCGAAGAGCGTCTTCGGCAGCAACCGGGCCGTCACGTCGGCCGGGATCCGGTCGAGGTACTCGGGGTTGATCGCGAGGTCGATCGTGGCGCCCTCCGCGCTGGCCTGGACGTCGCGCACCTCGCCGACGATGACCCCGCGGACCTTGACGTCCGAGGCCTCCTGCAGCTGGTTGCCGGCGGTGTCGGTCTCCAGCGTCACGCGGGCGACGTCGGTGAAGGCCTTGTTGTACTGGGCGACCGCGAGCCCGAGCAGCAGCGCGAGGACGACGAGGAACGCCAGCCCCTGGAGCCGGACGCGGATCTTCTTGCTCATGCCCGCCTCACCCCGCGATCCGGACGGTCGTCGTGGAGCCCCAGATGGCCAGCGACAGGAAGAGGTCGATGACGTTGATCGCCACGATGGAGAAGCGCACCGCGCGGCCGACCGCCATGCCGACGCCCGAGGGACCGCCGCTGGCCCGGTAGCCGTAGTAGCAGTGGGTCAGGATGACCACGACGGAGAAGACCAGCACCTTGAGGAACGACCAGAGCACGTCCTCGGGGGGCAGGAACAGGTTGAAGTAGTGGTCGTAGGTGCCCGCCGACTGCCCGTAGGCCTGCGTGACGATCGTCCGGGTGGCGAAGTAGCTGGTGAGGAGCCCCAGCACGTAGAGCGGGATGACGGCGACGAAGCCGGCGACGATGCGCGTCGTGACGAGGAACGGCAGCGAGGGCACGCCCATGACCTCGAGGGCGTCGATCTCCTCGTTGATCCGCATCGCGCCGATCTGCGCGGTGAAGCCGCAGCCGACCGTCGCCGAGAGGGCGACGCCGGCGACCAGCGGTGCGATCTCGCGGGTGTTGAAGTAGGCCGAGAGGAACCCGGTGAAGGCCGACGTCCCGAGCTGGTCGAGCGCGGCGTAGCCCTGCAGGCCGACGGCCGAGCCGGTGAAGAAGGACAGGGCGGCGATGACGCCGACGGTGCCGCCGATCACGGCCAGCGCGCCGCTGCCGAAGGTCACCTCGGCGAGCAGCCGGCCGGTCTCCTTCTTGTAGCGCTTGAGGGTGCGCGGGGTCCAGGCCAGCGCCCGGGCGTAGAACGAGATCTGGTCGCCGAGGTCGTCCAGCGTGCCGAGCGGCTTCTGGTAGGTCCGCTTGAGCTTGCGCAGGTTGACCCGGATCTTGTCCGTCGTCGACAGAAGGGCCATGTCACTGCCCCTTCGGCGGGACGAGCTGGAAGTAGATCGCGGTGAGCACGAGGTTCACCGCGAACAGCAGGATGAACGTGATGACGACGGACTGGTTCACCGCGTCACCGACACCCTTGGGCCCACCTCCGGCGTTGAGGCCCTTGTACGACGCGACGATGCCGGCGATGAGCCCGAACACCAGCGCCTTGGTCTCCGACGCCCAGAAGTCCTCGATCTGGGCCAGCGCGCTGAACGAGGCCAGGTAGGCGCCCGGTGTCCCGCCTTGCAGCACGACGTTGAAGAAGTAGCCGCCCGCGGTGCCGACGACGCTGACCAGGCCGTTGAGCAGGACGGCGACCAGCATCGCGGCCAGCACCCGGGGGACGACGAGGCGCTGGATCGGGCTGATGCCCAGCACCTCCATCGCGTCGATCTCGTCGCGGATCTTGCGGGCGCCGAGGTCGGCGCAGATCGCCGAGCCGCCGGCGCCGGCGATGAGCAGCGCGGTCACGATCGGGCTGGCCTCGCGGAGGACGGCGAGGACCGAGGCGGCACCGGTGAACGACTGGGCGCCCAGCTGGCGGGTGAGCGAGCCCAGCTGCAGGGCGATGACCGCGCCGAAGGGGATCGCGACGAGCGCGGTCGGGATGATCGTGACGCTCGCGATGAACCAGGCCTGCTGGATGAACTCGCGGACCTGGAACGGCCGCTTCGGCAGGGCCCGGAGGACGTCGAGGGCGAAGGCGAAGAGGTTCCCGCTGACGGCGAGCGGCCGGGTCGGGGAGAACTTCCCGTCGAGCAGGCCGGGGGCCTTCGGCTTGTCGGTCGCCGTCACCCCTCACCGCCCTGCCGGGGCAGCGTGGCGGTGGCGCTCCGGGAGCCGGTGGCGTCGGGCTCGGGCGCCCAGTGCCGGCCGCCCGTCCCCGGCGTGGACCGGAAGGCGCCGGAGTCGGCCTGCGCCAGGAGGTCCTCCGGCAGCGACTTGCGGATGGCGGCCTGGGTCTCCTCGTCGAACTCGTGCAGCATCCGTGCGACCCGCTCCTGGCGGCGCCGCTCGGCCTTGCGCTCGGGCAGGCCCTCGGTGGGCGTGAGCTGCGGCGGGACGGCGTCGCCGCCGGTCGCGCCCTTGGGGCCGACGCCGTTGTGCGCGTCGCCGCCGCGGGCCTCCAGCGCGGCCATCTCGGCCTCCACCTGGGCGACGTCCTTCTCTTCGCTCATGCCGATCGGGCCCTCGCGCCGGCCGTTGAGGAACTGGCGGACGACGGGCTCCTGCGAGGTGAGCAGCTGCTCGCGCGGGCCGAACATGACCAGGTTGCGGCGGAACAGCAGGCCCAGGTTGTCGGGCACGGTGCGGGCGGTGCCGATGTCGTGGGTGACGATCAGGAACGTGGCGTCGATCTGCGCGTTGAGGTCGACGATCAGCTGGTTGAGGTAGGCCACGCGGACCGGGTCGAGTCCGGAGTCCGGCTCGTCGAACAGGATGATCTCGGGGTCGAGGACGAGGGCCCGGGCCAGCCCGGCGCGCTTGCGCATACCGCCGGAGATCTCGCCGGGCAGCTTCCCCTCCGCGCCCTGCAGACCGACCATGTCCATCTTCTCGAGCACGATGGACTTGATCTCCGACTCGCTCTTCTTGGTGTGCTCGCGCAGCGGGAAGGCGATGTTGTCGAACAGGTTCATCGACCCGAACAGCGCGCCGTCCTGGAACAGGACGCCGAAGAGCTTCCGGACCTCGTAGAGGTTGTGCTCGCTGGTCCGGCAGATGTCGGTCTCGTTGATGACGATCGAGCCCTTCTCGGGCTTGAGCAGCCCGACGAGGGACTTCAGGAACACCGACTTGCCGGTACCGGACGGGCCCAGGAGCACGGAGATCTCACCGGGGGGCAAGGTCAGGGTGACGTCGCTCCAGATGTTCTGGCTCCCGAACGACTTGGTCAGCCCTTCGACCTCGACTGCGACGCCCACGAGTGCCTGCCCCTCCGTTCCGGCTGCGTTGCCGGTCCCCGCCTCGTCGCACCGACGAGCCCCGGCAGTGTGCGACGTCCCGGGCCGATCCGCATGTCGGCCGCCCGGAACGTGCTTCTACTGACCAGTAACGACGATGCGAAGGACAGGTTACGTGTGTCACGGGTTTTGCGTGACCCGGATCTCCACGCATCCCCCGGGCGTGCTCGACCGGTCGCCCGGGCGGGGGACGCAGCAGGGGCCGCCCTCCCTGAGGAGGACGGCCCCTGATGGGTCGTGCGGTGGTGCGTCCCCCGGTCAGACCGGGGAGGGGGTCACTTGACGGTGACGGTGGCGCCGGCGCCCTCGAGGGCGGCCTTGGCCTTGTCAGCGGCGTCCTTGGCGACCTTCTCCAGGACCGGCTTCGGCGCGTTGTCGACCAGGTCCTTGGCCTCCTTGAGGCCGAGCGAGGTCAGGCCGCGCACCTCCTTGATGACCTGGATCTTCTTGTCGCCGGCGCTCTCGAGGATGACGTCGAACTCGTCCTGCTCGGCGGCGGCCTCGTCGCCACCGCCACCGCCGCCACCGGCGGGGGCGGCGGCCGCGACGGCCACGGGGGCAGCGGCGGTGACCTCGAAGGTCTCCTCGAACTGCTTCACGAAGTCGGACAGCTCGAGGAGGGTCATCTCCTTGAACGCGTCGAGCAGGTCCGCGGTGGACAGCTTGGCCATGTCTATCTCCTTGTGGTGGGTCAGTCGTCGCTCGCCGCGGCCTCGGCCGGGGCAGCGTCGGTTTCGGGGGTGGTGTCAGCAGCAGCGGTGTCGTCGGCGGGAGCCTCGGCGGCCGGAGCAGCGCCCTCGGCGGGCTTCTTCTCCTGCAGCGCCGCGGCGAGGCGGGCGACCTGCGACAGCGGGGCCTGGAACAGCCCGGCAGCCTTGGTCAGGTTGCCCTTCATCGCGCCGGCCAGCTTGGCCAGCAGGACCTCGCGGGGCTCGACGTCCGCGAGGCGCGTGACCTCGGAGGCGTCGACGGTGCGGCCGTCGACCACACCGCCCTTGACGACGAGCAGCGGGTTGGCCCTCGCGAAGTCGCGGATGGCCTTGGCGGCCTCGACCGGGTCACCCTCGATGAAGGCGATCGCGGTGGGGCCGTTCAGCAGCGGGCCGAGCTCGGAGAAACCGACCTCGTCCGCCGCCCGCTTCGTCAGGGTGTTCTTGACGACGGCGTAGCTGCTGCCCGCACCGAGGGAACGACGCAGCTGGGTCAGCTGCGCCACGGTCAGCCCGCGGTACTCGGTGAGCACCGCCGCACTCGAGTTCTGGAACCGCTCGGTGATCTCGTCGATCACCGCGGCCTTCGCCTGCGTGGGCATGGGCCTCCTCTCGTCTGTCGGGCGACCCCTGGCCTTCGCGCGAGCGCGGGCGATCGGTGCCCCGGGACGAGGAACGCCCCGGCGCAGTGCGCACGGGGCGAGGGACGGACGTCACGCGTCCGTCGATCGAACCGTCCACCTGCGCGGGTCGCCCGGAATCCGGGACCTTCGATCGCACGCGGACGTGCGACGACCAGCGGTCTTGGGGGGAACGTCGTCAAGAGTACGCGATGGTGGGGCCGGACCGGTAACCGGCGGTCAGCGGGTGGCCGCCGCCAGGTGGGCGCGCAGCTGGTCGGCGTCGTCCTCCGCCCCGTAGCCCGGTGTCCCCGGCTCGATCCGCCAGCTCTCGGCGAGGGGGCCGAGGTCGACGACGTCGAAGCCCAGCTCGTCGAGGAACGCCGCGACGCGCTGCCTGGCCACGGCGTCGTCCCCGGCGACGGCGAGGGCCCGGCGGTGCGCCGTACCGGCCGGCGCGCGGGAGTCGACGATCTGGGCGGCGGCGATGTGGTTGAAGGCCTTGACCACGGAGGACGACGGCAGGTGCCGCTGGAGCAGTTCGGAGCTCGTCGCGCGGCCCTCGTCCAGCTCGGCGATCCGCCCGTCGCGCTGGGAGTAGTAGTTGCCGGTGTCGATGACGACCTTGCCGGCGAGCGGCTCGACCGGCACCTGGCCCAGGGCGTGCAGCGGGATCGTCACGAGCGCGAGGTCGGCGGCCTCGGCCGCCTCCGGTGCCGTGGCGGCGCGCACCGACCCGCGCGCGGTGGGCCGGGCCGCCAGCTCGGCGACCAGGTCGGCGAGGCTCTCCGGGCCGCGGGAGTTGGACAGGACGACGTCGTACCCGGCGTCGAGCGCGACGCGGGCGACGGCGCTGCCGATGTGGCCGGCACCGATGGTTCCCAGGGTGGTCATGGTCGCGACAACCCCACGGGGCGCCCGACGCTTCCGGGAGACGACGAGGGCCCCGCAGCGACGTGCGCTGCGGGGCCCTCGTGCGGCTGCGATCAGGCGGTGGGCTCGTCCACCAGCATGTTGCGCGTGCGGTTCGGGTCGACCGGGATGCCGGGGCCCATGGTGGTCGAGACGGTGACCTTCTTGAGGTACCGGCCCTTGGCCGAGGACGGCTTGGCGCGCAGCACCTCGTCCAGCGCGGCCGCGTAGTTCTCGACCAGCTTGGCCTCGTCGAACGAGGTCTTGCCGATCACCAGGTGCAGGTTGGCCTGCTTGTCGACGCGGAAGTTGATCTTCCCGCCCTTGATGTCGTTCACGGCCTTGGTGACGTCGGGCGTCACGGTGCCGGTCTTCGGGTTCGGCATCAGGCCACGGGGGCCGAGGATGCGGGCGATGCGGCCGACCTTGGCCATCTGGTCGGGGGTCGCGATCGCGGCGTCGAAGTCCAGGAAGCCGCCCTGGATGCGCTCGATCAGGTCGTCCGAGCCGACGACGTCGGCGCCGGCGGCCTCGGCCTCGGCGGCCTTGTCACCGGTCGCGAAGACGATGACGCGGGCGGTCTTGCCGGTGCCGTGGGGCAGGTTGACCGTGCCGCGGACCATCTGGTCGGCCTTGCGCGGGTCGACGCCCAGGCGCATGGCGACCTCGACGGTGGCGTCGTAGGACGTCGTCGACGTCTCCTTGGCCAGCTTGGCGGCCTGGAGGGGGCTGTACAGGTTCTCGCGGTCGACCTTGTCGGCCACCGCGCGGTACTTCTTGCCGTGCTTCGCCATGGTGGTTCCTCTCTGCGGGGTCGCTCCTGGGAGCCGGTCCCCGATCGCGTGGTGAACGGGCCTGGCGGGGCCCTCCCACTGGTTCAGGTGGAGCTGGTTCAGACGACCGTGATGCCCATCGACCGGGCGGTGCCGGCGATGATCTTCTCGGCCTGGTCGAGGTCGTTGGCGTTGAGGTCGGCCATCTTGGTGGTGGCGATCTCGCGGACCTGGTCACGGGTGACCGTGGCGACCTTGGTCTTGTGGGGCTCGCCCGAGCCCTTCTCGACACCGGCGGCCTTGAGCAGCATGCGCGCGGCCGGCGGGGTCTTGGTGACGAACGTGAACGACCGGTCCTCGAAGACCGAGATCTCGACCGGGATCACGTTGCCGCGCTGCGACTCGGTCGCGGCGTTGTAGGCCTTGCAGAACTCCATGATGTTGACGCCGTGCTGGCCGAGCGCCGGACCCACGGGCGGCGCGGGGGTGGCCGCACCGGCGTTGATCTGGAGCTTGATGACCGCGGTCAACCGCTTCCTGGGGGGCATGACTTCCTTCTATCTCGCAGAACAGGTCCGGGTGGACCGCTCAGATCTTCTGGACCTGGCTGAACGACAGCTCGACGGGCGTCTCGCGGCCGAAGATGGAGACGAGCACCTGCAGCTTCTGCTGCTCGGCGTTGATCTCGTTGATGGTGGCGGGCAGCGTCGCGAAGGGCCCGTCCATGACGGTGACCGACTCACCGACCTCGAAGTCGACGACGGCGGCCGGCGCGGCGGCGGCACCACCGGTCGTGGCCTCGGCGCCGGTGGGGCGCGCGGCCTGCGGCGCGGTCGCCGGCACGAGGATCTTCACGACCTCGTCGATGGTCAGCGGCGAGGGCTTGGACGTCGCCCCGACGAAGCCGGTGACACCCGGGGTGTTGCGGACGGCACCCCACGACTCGTCGTTGAGCTCCATGCGGACGAGCAGGTAGCCCGGCAGGACCTTGCGGTTGACCTGCGCGCGCTTGCCGTTCTTGATCTCGGTGACCTCCTCGGTGGGCACCTCGATCTGGTAGATGTAGTCCTCGACGTCCAGGGACTGGATGCGCGCCTCGAGGTTGGTCTTCACCTTGTTCTCGTAGCCCGCGTACGAGTGCACGACGTACCAGTCACCGGGGGCCAGGCGCAGCGCCTTCTTCATCGCCTCGACCGGGTCCTCGTCCTCGGCGTCGACGGCGGGCAGGTCCGAGGCCGCGGCCGGCTCGACCAGCGGGTCGGTCACCAGGCTGTCGGTGTCGCCGCCCTCGATCTCCGGCGTCACGTCGGAGACCTCGGTGTCGGTGTCGAGGTCGGTGGTGTCGATCGAGCTCTCGGCCGCGCCGGTCTCACCGGCGCCGGTCTCGATGTCGACGGTGCCGCGCTGCTCGGCGCGGGCGTCGTCCAGATCCGTGGCGGTCGCGCCTTCGACCGGGGTGGCGGTCTCGAAGGGCTCGCGGGGGTCGGTCACAGGTGTCTCTTCCTTGTCTGGGGGCGTGCGGGCGGGCGGAGGTCAGCCGAAGACGGCGATCACGCCCTGGGCGAAGAGCAGGTCGAGGCCGGCGACCAGCGCGACGATGAACGCCACGAACACGATGACCACGGTGGTGTAGGTGATCAGCTCGCGGCGCCCGGGCCAGATGACCTTGCGCAGCTCGGCGACGACCTCGCGGAGGAACCGGGCCAGCGAGCGCTTCTGCCCGCCGGCGGCCCGCTCGCGCTCGGCGGCCGCCCGGGAGCGGGTCGCCCCGCCCTCGCGCGTGGCCGGACGGGAGGACGCGGGGCGGCGGGACCGGACGGGCCGGTCGTCGTCCTCGTCCTCGTCGTCGTCGGCGGTGATCCGGCCCCGGCGACGGCGGGCCGGCGTGGCGACGACCTTGTCCTCGTCGGCCTCCGCCTCCTCGGCGAGCTCGTCCTCGGCGGCCTCGAGCTCCGCGGCGTCGTCGACCCCCGGGGCCTCGCGGTCGAGCTGCTCGTCGGTCAGCTCGGCGTCGCGAGGGTCGTCCTCGCGTCCCGGCTTCTCGTCGCTCACTGCGCCTCGCTCGCCTCGTGGTGGTGACCGCTCGGTCGAGCGGCTCTGGTGGTCGGTTCGTGCCGTGCGGTGGCAGGGGTGACAGGACTTGAACCTGCAGCCTGCGGTTTTGGAGACCGCTGCTCTGCCAATTGAGCTACACCCCTAGTCCCCTGGGCGGGGCTCCGGGACCGCCCGCCTCACCACGGCAGCGCGGAGCCTCGAGGAGGTTCCGGGGCACGCCGGTGGCGGGGTCAGCTGCCCCAGGACTGCGAGTGTACGGGACCGCGGGCACGGACAGCCAACGTCCTGCCGGGCCCGCCCCTCCGACGGGTCCCGGCCCCTCCCCACGTGCGGTTCCGGTGCGGTTCCCGGCGGATCTCCTCACACGACGTCGTCGCGGCCCGTCGACTTTGACACGATGGGGGCATGACCGCCGTCTCCTCGGAGTCCGCCCCGTCCGCCGCCCCCTCGGGCCAGAGCCGCATCTCGCGCCGCATCGCCGCGATCAGCGAGTCGGCCACGCTGGCCGTCGACGCGAAGGCCAAGGCGCTCAAGGCCGCGGGCAAGCCGGTCATCGGCTTCGGCGCGGGCGAGCCGGACTTCCCGACGCCGGACTACATCGTCGAGGCGGCCGTCGCCGCCTGCCGCCAGCCCGCCATGCACCGGTACACCCCCGCGGGCGGCCTCCCCGCGCTCAAGGAGGCGATCGTCGCCAAGACGGCGCGCGACTCCGGCCTGCAGGCGACGCCGGCGAACGTCCTGGTGACCAACGGCGGCAAGCAGGCCGTCTACGAGGCCTTCGCCGCGCTGCTCGACCCGGGCGACGAGGTCCTGCTGCCGGCGCCGTACTGGACCACCTACCCGGAGGCCATCAAGCTGGCCGGCGGCGTGCCCGTGCCGGTCGTGGCCGACGAGCAGAGCGGGTACCTGGTCTCGGCGGCCCAGCTCGAGGCGGCCCGCACGCCGCGGACCAAGGTGCTGCTGTTCTGCTCGCCGTCCAACCCGACCGGCGCGGTCTACCCGCCCGAGCAGGTGGAGGAGATCGGCCGCTGGGCCCTCGACGCCGGCCTCTGGGTGCTCACCGACGAGATCTACGAGCACCTGACCTACGGCGGCGTGACCGCCCCGTCGATGCCGGTGGTCGTCCCCGAGCTGGCCGAGCGGTGCGTCGTGGTCAACGGCGTCGCCAAGACCTACGCCATGACCGGCTGGCGGGTGGGCTGGATCCTCGGCCCGACCGACGTCGTCAAGGCCGCCACCAACCTGCAGTCGCACGCGACGTCGAACGTCGCGAACGTCTCGCAGGCGGCGGCGATCGCGGCCCTGACCGGCGACCTGTCGGCGGTGGCGACCATGCGGGAGGCGTTCGACCGGCGGCGGCAGACGATCGTGTCGATGCTCCGCGAGATCCCCGGGGTCGCCTGTCCGGAGCCCCAGGGCGCGTTCTACGTCTACCCGTCGGTCAAGGGCCTGCTCGGCCGGCCGATCGCGGGACGGACGGCGGAGACCAGCGTCGAGCTCGCCGAGATCATCCTCGAGGAGGCCGAGGTGGCCGTCGTCCCGGGCGAGGCCTTCGGGACGCCGGGCTACCTGCGGATGTCGTACGCGCTCGGGGACGAGGACCTCGTCGAGGGCGTCTCCCGGATGCAGCGGCTGCTCGGCTCGGCCGGCTGAGGCCCGGCTCGGGGCGCAGCCCTCAGCGCGGGGCGTCGTCCTCGCCGAGCGCCTCGGCGCCCTCGAGGACGTCGAGCGCGGCAGGCAGGTCGGCGAGGGCGCGGTAGAGGTCGGTCGGGGTGGCGATGTCCCACGCCGTCGCGTCGACGTAGCAGCGGATCGCCGCCGCGAACGGCTCCTCGCCGGCGGCCCGCTGCGCCTGGAGCAGGGCCGCGCCGCCCTTGTCGTAGACCAGGCGGAAGTAGCGGAGGGAGCTCTCGTACTCCGCCATGCTCGCGCCGACCGGGCCGGGCAGGGTCAGCGCCTCCTCGGACACCAGCCCCGACCCCGGGTCCACCGTGGCCTCCGCCCAGGAGGCGAAGGCCTCGTCGAGCCAGGGGTCGCGGAACTGGGAGTTGCCGACCATCCCGTAGAACCACTGGTGCGCGACCTCGTGCACGAGGACCTGCGGGCTGGGCGTCGCCTCGAGGATCATGCTCGGGTACTCGATGCCGCCGCCGAAGTCGGGCAGCAGCGCGACCGACAGGGTGTCGTACGGGAACGGGCCCAGGAACTCCTCGAGGGCGCCGATCGCGTCGACGGTCCACGTGCTGAAGAGCTCCCCGGGCACGTCGCCGTCGGGCAGCACGCCGGTCGTCACCCGCGTCCCGCCCGGGGTCGTCGCCTCGGTGGTGGTGAACGGCCCGGCCGCGACGCCGACGTCCCGCGCGACCGGCTCCCGGGAGGTCCACGTCCGCCGGCCGTCGCGCGGCGCCGAGGGCTCCGCCTGCGCCCCCGTCATGAGCACGGTGAGGTCCTCGGGCGCGGAGACGGTGACGGTCGTGTCGGCGGCGGGGCTCGACGCCGTCTCGCCGCTGAGGGGCACGAACGGGTCCCTCGCCCAGCCGACCCCCGGCTCCCACGCCAGCAGCGGCGCCCCGCTGGCCCACCAGGACGCCGGCCCGTCGACCCCGACCCGGTCGAACGTGCCGGTGCCGAGGGTCAGCGTGAAGTCCAGCGACACCTCGGTGGAGTCCCCCGCCTCCAGCTCGTCGTCCAGCTCCACGACGTAGAGGCCGCCGGGGTCGTTCGCGCCGGCGGCCTCGTACCGGCCCTCGGCGACGTCGTCGCCGCGGACCGCGTCGACCACCAGGCGGTTGCCGGCCGGCGCGGAGTCGGGGCCGTTGGGCACGAGCCGGAACACCAGCTCGCGGACGTCCAGGTCGGGGGTGAAGACGACGGTCTCGGTGCCGGTCACGGTGCGCCGGTCGTCGGCGAGCGCGAAGTCGAGGTCGATCTCGGGCCGGTCGGGGTCGGGCTCTGCCCGCTCGGCCGGGCAGCCCGCCTCCTCCTCCTCCGCCTCCGGTGCGGCGGTGGGCGCGGGCGGTGTCGGGGTGGCGGGCGCGCTCACCGTGTCGGCGAACGAGGTGCAGCCGGTCGCGAGCAGCGCCGCGACGACGGCGACGGCGAGCCGCCGTGCGGTCATGCCAGGCGCACGATCGCGCGGGCCAGGGAGAGCACCTTCTCCCCGCCGCTGGTGACGGTGAGGTCCACGCGGGCGCGATCGTCGTCCAGCAGCGCTGCGACCTTGCCGCGCACGGTCACCTCGGCGCCCTCGTCGTCGTCCGGGACGACGACGGGCCGGCCGAAGCGGACGTGGTGCTCGACGAGGGCCGCGGGATCGCCGGTCCAGGCGGTGACGGCGCGGCCGGCGAGCGCCATGGTGAACATGCCGTGCGCGATGACGCCCGGCAGCCCGACCGCGGTGGCGGTGCGGTCGTTCCAGTGGATCGGGTTGAAGTCGCCGGAGGCGCCGGCGTAGCGCACGAGGTCCGCCCGGGTGACGCGGAAGACCTGCTCGGGCAGCTCGGTCCCGACCTCCACCGCCATCACTCCCCCCGGGCCACGAGCATCGAGGTGGCGGTGCACACCGGCTCGCCGTCCTCGGTGGCGAGGTCGACCCGCGCGGTCAGCATGTCGTTGCCGGCCACGGTCCGGGCCGCGTCGATCGTGGTGGTGGCGACGAGCCGGTCACCGGCGCGGATCGGCCGGTGGTGGGCGAACCGCTGCTCGCCGTGGACCACCCGGGAGTAGTCGATGGCGACGTCGGGGTCGTCGAGCACCACCATGGCGGCCTCGAGGCTGACCACGATCGCGAAGGTCGGCGGCGCGATGACGTCGGGGTGGCCTGCGGCGCGGGCGGCCTCGACGTCGCGGTGGACCGGGCTGTCCTCACCGACGGCGGTGGCGAACTCGGCGATCTTCGCCCGGCCGACCTCGTAGACGGCAGAGGGCGGGTAGCTGCGCCCGACCAGTTCCCGGTCCAGCGCCATGCTCCCGCCCTCGGCTCAGCTGTCCGCGCGCGTCAGCGCGTCTCGCGGTGCAGCGTGTGCTTGCGGTCCTTGGGGCAGTACTTCATCAGCTCGAGCCGGTCGGGGTCGTTCCGCCGGTTCTTGCGGGTGATGTAGTTGCGGTTCTTGCACTCCTGGCAGGCCAGGGTGATCTTCGGACGGATGTCGGTCGCTGCCATGAGGAGTGCTCCTAGCCTTGTGGTTCCCCTCCGGCGGCTGCCGGCGAGGTGTTCCTGACGTGCGGACGGACCCCGGGCGTGCGGGGTCCGTCGGGAGTAGCGGTGACCGGACTTGAACCGGTGACACAGCGATTATGAGCCGCTTGCTCTACCAGGCTGAGCTACACCGCCGGGATGACCGTGCGGCCCGGTCTCGCGACTGGACCGGCTGGTCACAGAGCCCCTTTACGGAATCGAACCGTAGACCTTCTCCTTACCATGGAGACGCTCTGCCGACTGAGCTAAAGGGGCGTGCTCGAAGAGCCGTCGAGAACTGTACCTGACCGGTGTCGTGCCGTCGGGCAGGGGGTTCGGCGGGTGGTCAGGTGCGGACGAACAACCTCCGGTGGGTGGCCCCCGGCGCGGCCTTGCGGACGCCCGTCCGGGCCAGCAGCCAGCTCTCCAGGCGGTCGTCGGGCAGCGGCCGGCTGACCAGGAAGCCCTGCAGCTTGTCGCAGCCCATCTCCGCCAGCAGGTTGCGGGTCAGCTCGTCCTCGACGCCCTCCGCGACCACGCGCAGGCCCAGGTTGTGGGCCAACTCGATGATCGACCGGGCGATGAACGACTCGCCCTGGCTCGTCGACATGCCGAGCACGAAGGACTTGTCGATCTTGACCTCGTCGATCGGCAGCTGGCGCAGCTGCGACAGGGACGAGTAGCCGGTCCCGAAGTCGTCCATGGACAGCCGCAGGCCCAGGCCGTGGAGATCGGCCAGGACGGTGCTGTCGCGGACTGAGTCGTCGACGACGCTGCCCTCGGTGAGCTCCAGGGTCAGCAATTCCCCGGGGACGCGGTGCCGTTGGAGGGCGCGACGCACGCGCGCGACGAGGTCGGGCTCGGTGAGGCAGTGCACCGAGAGGTTGACCGCGACCGACAGCGCGATGTCCTGGTCCAGCCAGCGCCGGCAGCGGGCGAGCGCGAGGTCCAGGACGTGGTCGGTGACCGCGCCGATGCGACCGATCTGCTCGGCCAGGTGGATGAAGTCGTCGGGGGCGATCGAGCCGTAGCGCGGGTGCGCCCACCGGACCAGCGTCTCCACCGACACGATGTCGGAGGTCTGCGCGTCGATGATCGGCTGGAAGACGACGCTGATCTGGCCGTCGGCCATCGCCTGCTCGAGCTCGGTGCCCAGCTGGAGGCGGCGCAGGCTCTGCTGGTCCAGCACGGGGTGGTAGCTGGCCACGCCACCCGAGTCGGCGGCGGCCAGGAGCGCGACGTCGGCGCGCTGCATGAGCATGCCCGAGTCCGTGCCGTGCACCGGGGCGGCGGCGACGCCGATGGTCAGCGTCACCTCCAGGTCCAGACCGGCCACCCGGGCCCGCGTGGAGGCCGCCTCCCGCAGCCGCCGCGCGGCGCGCTCGGTGGCCTGCAGGGAGAGCCCGGGCAGCAGGACGGCGAACTGCTCGCCCTCCATCCGCGCGAGCAGCGCCGACGGCGGGGCGTGCTCGCGCAGCAGGCCGGCGGTGACGAGCAGCAGCTCGTCGCTGGCCGCGTGCCCGAGGGTGTCGGTGACGTCGGTGTAGTTGCCCAGCGCCGCCAGGATCAGCCCGGCCCGCGCGGTGACCGGGTCGGCCGACAGGAGCTGGTCGATCTCGGCCGCCAGCCGCTGCCGGTTGGGCAGCCCGGTGAGCCGGTCGTGGTCGGCGTCGTAGCGGATCTGGGTCAGCAGCTGCTGGTGCCGGATGGCCGCGTTGACGTGCGTGAGCATCGAGTCCAGCGCGGCGCTGTCGCTGTCGCCGAAGGAGATGATGTCGCTGCGCCGGTCGCAGACCTCGAGGTAGCCCGGCTCCCCCGCGGCGGTCATGACGGCGGCGCCGAGCAGGTCGGAGACGCCCCGCCGCACGAGCGCGGCGGCCTCCTCGTCGTCGGCCCGGCTCAGCGAGACGCGGACCGGACCGTCGGTGGACTCGACGGCGCGGCGGCGGAACAGGTCGTCCGGGTCGCCCGGGCCGTCGTACCAGACGGCGCCGTTCTCGGCGACGACGACGAGGCGGGGCTCCTCGTCGAGGTAGGGCGGCAGCCAGAGCGCCACGCGGTCGGCGTTGAGCAGCTCGCGCACGGCTTCGACGATCTGCCGCGTGCCCGACTCGTCGGGCGGGACCTGCTCCACCCGGCGGGCGAAGTCGTAGACCCGCTCCACGCTGTGGCCCTCGCGCGTGACGGCGGCGAAGCGGCGGTAGAGCAGCGCGAGCGCCACCAGCAGGGGGGCGATGAGCAACCAGACCCACGGGCTGACGCTGACCAGCAGCAGGACGGCCAAGCCCACGATGACGGCGACCGGGCTCACCATGAGGACCGGGATGAACAGCGAGGTCCAGAGCGCCCGACCCGGGTACCCCTGGGTGGCGGTGATGGCGGCGGCGATCAGGCCGACCCCGACGACGGTGGCGACCACGACGGCGACCAGGTACGCCAGCCAGGTCCGCGGCTCGGAGATGTCACCGGCGGGCAGCACCCGCAGCACGCCGACGGCGATGCAGACCTCGAGGACGACGAGGCTGACGTTGAACGCGGCCTTCGGCGGGGCGTACCCCTGCGCGAGGCCGACGAGCCCGACCGCGATGGCCCAGGCGACCGCCGTCCAGGCCGGCCCCACCGCGGCGAGCGCCATGACGAAGGCGATCTCGCTGGGCGACCAGGCGAAGGTCTGCCGGCGGAACTCGAAGTCGACGTTGAAGGACTCGGCGGCGACCAGGCCGACGAAGGCCGCGATCAGGAGGACGGGCTCGACGGGCCCGGCCAGCGGCGGGAGGACCCAGAGAGAGATCGGGATCGCGACGGCGAGGCCGATCCAGGCCACGCTCCAGGGGTTGCGGAGACGCAGCGACCGCGACGGCGCTCGGTCCTGCTGCTCGGCCACTCGTACCTGCATTTCCCCTGGGAAGTCGGGCGCGCCGAGGCTAACAGCGAGGCGCCCCCGCGCAAGGCTCGACGGCCCCGTCGGGTGAGACGGGTCGCGGGGCCGCGGGACGGGGCGACACCCAGCGGGGCGCCCCGTCCTGCGCGGGAACGATCGGGCCGATCAGGCCCACTTGCCTCCGCGGGCCCACTTGCCACCACGCGCCCACTTGCCACCGCGGGCCCACTTGCCACCACGGGTCGAGACGGAGATCTGCACGCTGCTGCTCACGATTGCCTCCCAGGCATGACTGACTGCGACTTGCGGCAGCCACCTACGCGCGGGGGCAGAGCGTCGTTCAGTACGGACCGCGCTGGAGACATTGCTTCCCGTCACCCGCTCGGACAAGCATCGAAGATCACGACCGGGTGAACGCATGTCGCGTCGTCGCTCTGCGTGATCACAGTTCCACGAGCGGTCACCAGTTCGAGTGGAAAACGATGTCAGCGGCTCCCGGGCAGGAAGTCGGAGACGCCGGCGCCCCGCGTGGCGCGGTCCTTGTACTCGTCGAGCAGCCGCCCACCGAAGAGGTCGCCGGCGAGATCGGACGTCGCCGCGGCGTAGTCGCGCGGGACCGAGTCCGGGGCCTCGGGGGCGCCGAGCGCCCCGGCGGCGCGCCGGAACGACGCCTCGGCCTGGGCTTCGACGGCGGCGGCGCGGCCGGCCAGGTCCGGCGGCAGCGCCGCGAGCGCAACGGCCGCCGCGTCGTCCTCGTCGAACCGCAGGCCGCGGTCCGGCCCCACCTCGTAGGACCCGTCCATGCCGAGGAGCAGCGGACCGTAGGCGGCCACGACGTCGGCGACCAGGCCGACCGGCTTGGCCGGCGCGTACGAGACCACCTCGAGCAGCAGGCCGGCCGTCCAGTCCCACAGGGCGGCCTTGTCCTCCGCCTCGTCCTGGATCTCGAAGCCGTCCATCGCGTGGGTCAGCCGCTGCCCGTACTCCTGCACGGCCAGGTAGGCGGCCGGCACGGCGACGGCGGGGAGCGGTTCCCACCGGCTGCTGCCCGCGAGGTCGTGCGGCTGCGCCGTCGCCCACCCCGCCAGGGCCTGCTCCACGGTCGCCGCGGCCTGCCGGTCCACGGTGACGTAGCCCAGGCCCTTGAGGAGGTCCCCGGCGTCCTCACCACCGTTCTCGGTCGCGACCGACGACAGGGCGCCGGCCACGAGGTCCACGTGGGCGGACGCCGCGGCCGCGAGGTCCCGCGACACCCCCTCGGCCACCTCGCGGTCGAGCACCCGGTCGTCCGGGTCGCCCGCGACCAGGCCCGCGCCGATCGTCTCCAGCCCGGCCCGCACGGCGCGCTCGCCGGCGGCCCCCGCGTCGCCCCCGGCGAGGCGCACCACCTCACCGAGCGCCGCGCCGTCGTCGCCCCAGAACCGGCCGAGGGCGGCCTCCCAGACCTTCCCGTCCCCGAGCAGGGCAGCCGCGGCGCCGGCGTCCCCGCTGCGCGCCAGGGTGCCGACCGCGACGGCGGCCGGGTCGCCCGCCTCGCCCCTCCGGCCCCAGCCAGTCACCGTCATCCCGGCGGGAGTCCCCAGGTTCCGCTCGCGCAGGAGCAGCTGCCGCGCCCACTCCGCGACGGTGCCCGCCCGCGGCCCACCCGACCGCTCCCCCGCGACGAGGACCGCGGCCATCCCGATGGCGACCGCGTCGGCGCCGGCGTCGTCGGGCCGGACGTAGGTGGCCCCCAGCGCCGCAGCGACACCGTCTCGTGGGTGGTCGCCCGGTACCGCGGCGCCGAGCGCGGAGGCCAGCAGGCCCGCCACCGGGTCGTCGGCGGCCTCCGCCGGGTCCCACCCCAGCGCGACGAGCAGGCCCTCGACCCCCTCGGCCCCCAGCCCGCGGACCAGCGTGGTGGCGAAGGCGGGGCTCCCCGCGTACGCCGCCGCCTCGGCGGCGAGCGCCGCGCGCTCCGGCGGCGTCAGCGGTCCGCCCATCAGCCTGGCGGCCAGCTCCACCCCCCGGGCGGCCAGCTCCGGGTGCCCCCAGCCGGGCAGCTCCGCGGCCAGGTGGGCGAGGACCCGCCCGCCGTCCCCGGGGCGCCCGGTGCCCCCGACCGGGCGGCCGGCGTCGGCGAGGGCACGGGCGGTGGCCGCGGCGTCGTCCGCGAGCTCCTCGAGCAGCAGCCGGTGCCTCCGGCGGCGCCGCGCCTCGGACGCCTCCACCTCGGCGACGACCCCTGTCCAGGCCGGCGCGCCGGTCATGACGGCGAGCTGGGGGTTCTCGACGTCCCCGAGCCGCTGCCACGCCGCACGGAAGTCCTCGTCCTGCTCCTCGCGGAGCGCGGTGACCTCGCGGCGCGTGTCCCGGAGCAGCTCCCCGTGGGTGCTCAGCCGGCCCGTCGCGGAGAGCACCGCGTCGGCCGCCGCCCGCGCGATCCCGGCGACCCGCGCCAGCTCGGCCGTGGCGGCCGTGGCGTCGGCGCCCAGCCAGCCGGGTGCCGACGCCGCCGGGCCCGCGAGGCTGTCGGCGAGCCCGGCGAGCCGCAGCCCCGCACCCTCGACGTCGCGCACGAGGTCGTCGACGGCGGACGGGTCCCCCGGGGGCAGCTCGAGCGGCGCCTTGTCGGGCATCTGCACGCTCACTCCGCCACCGCCCGGCCGCGCGAGGCGAGCAGTCCCCGGTCGAGCGCCAGCCACGAGTCGGCGACGGCGTCGACGGTGCCGCCGAGCCAGCCGAGCTCGCCGGCCAGGGCCCGGCCGGCGGTCCGGTGGCAGTCCAGGAAGGTCTCCACGGCCGGCTGCAGGGTCTCCCCCACGTCACCCGCCCCGTCGAGGCGCGGAGCGATCTCCTCGGCGTGCGCGGCCGCCGCGCGCAGGGTGCCGGCGAGGGCGTGGACCTCGGCGGCGGGCATCTCGATGGACATGGGCGGAGTCTGGCGCCGGTGCCGGACCGCGCGCGGGCGTCGTCCACAGGTCCCCCCGCACGCGCAGGTCGCCACCCGATCGGGTGTCCACAGTGTCCACAGATCCTGTCCACAGGCCGTGGACAACTCCGCCCGCACCTACGCTGCCCCGGTGCGGCACGGCCAGCGGGACGGGGAGCGGGGCTCGACCCTGCCGTTCGTGCTGGTCTGCTGGACGGTCGCGGCGCTGATGGCGTTCGGTGCGATCGCCGCCTCCGACGCGTTCCTCGAGCAGCAGGAGGTCCAGTCGGTCTGCGAGGGCGCCGCGCTGGCCGCGGCCAACCGCGCCGACGAGGCCGCCGTGTACAGCCGGGGCGTGGGCGGGGAGCTCCCCCTGACCCGGGCCACGGCGCAGGCCGCCGTCGCCGACCAGCTCGCCGACGGTGGGACGGCGCTGGACTCCTGGTCGGCGGAGACCGACGGCGCCGAGGTGACGGTCCGCTGCACCCGCTACGTCGAGATCGCCTTCGGCTGGCTCTTCCTCGGCGGCGAGCCGCTCGAGCGCACCGCCACCGCGAGCGCCCGCGCACCGACGCTCCCCTGACATGCGAACGGCCCCCGACCTGGAGAGGTCGGGGGCCGTCGTACCGGGCGTGGCGGGTGAAGGATTCGAACCTTCGTAGGCTAAGCCGACGGATTTACAGTCCGCTCCCATTGGCCACTCGGGCAACCCGCCGTGCGGTGGTACCGGAGCAGCGTACAAGAACGGTGGACGGCGTCCTCGGAAACCCCCCGGGCCGCCGTCCGCCCAGCGGAAGGGAACAGCCATGGCCGACTCGTCTTTCGACGTCGTGAGCAAGGTCGACCGCCAGGAGGTCGACAACGCCCTGAACCAGGCGGGCAAGGAGCTGTCGCAGCGCTTCGACTTCCGCGGGACCAACGCCTCCATCGCCTGGGCCGGCGAGGACGGCGTCACCCTGCAGGCCGACACCGAGGAGCGGGTCAGCGCCGCCCTCGAGGTCTTCAAGGAGAAGCTGATCAAGCGCAACATCTCCCTGAAGGTCCTCGACGCCGGTGAGCCGCAGGCCTCGGGCAAGACCTACAAGATCGGCGCGCGGATCAAGCAGGGCATCGAGTCCGACGTCGCGAAGAAGATCGCCAAGCTGATCCGCGACGAGGGGCCCAAGGGCGTGCAGGCGCAGATCCAGGGCGACCAGCTCCGGGTCAGCGGCAAGAAGCGGGACGACCTGCAGGCCGTCCAGCAGCTGCTCCGCGGCGCCGACCTCGACGTCGCCCTCCAGTTCGACAACTACCGCTGACGCCGCCGCCCCGGGGGTCAGGAGACGGCCGCGGCCATCAGGGCGGCGACCTTCTCCTCGACCTCCGGGGTCCAGGCGACGAGCGCGTACGACACCGGCCACATGTCCCCGTCGTCCAGCCGGGCGGGGTCCTGGAACTCCAGGGTCGAGTAGCGCTGGCCGAACTTGCCCGCGTTCTTGAAGGCGACGACCACCTTGCCGTCGTCGTCCGCGTAGGCGGGCATGCCGTACCAGGTCCGGGGTGCGAGGTCGGGGGCCGCGCCCGTCACCGTCACGTGCACCCGCTCGGCCAGCGCCCGGTCCTCCGGGGCCATCGCGGCGATGGCGTCGAGCAGCGCCTGCAGCCCGTCGGCCTTCTTCGCGCCCTTCCTGCCCTCGGCCCGCAGTTCGGCCGCACGCGCCTTCATGGCGGCGCGCTCCTCCGCGGAGAAGCCGTCGGTCTGGTGCGGCGTGCTCGTCGCGGTCATGGCTCGTGCCTTCCTACGTCGGAGGGGTTCTCGACGCAGGACGCTAGGCCCTGGAGAGGGCCGGGAGCTTCTCGATTCCTGACCGGTCGTCGCGCTACCGCTGGCCGAGCTCCCGCGCCAGCGCCTCCAGCCGGGCGATCCGCTCGGGCATCGGCGGGTGGGAGGCGAACAGCGACGCCATCCCCTGGCCGCGGAACGGGTTGGCGATCATCAGGTGGCTCTGGGTGACCAGCCGGTCGTCCTGGGGCAGCGGCA
Organism: Blastococcus sp. SYSU D00922; assembly: GCF_054050495.1. NCBI lineage: Bacteria > Bacillati > Actinomycetota > Actinomycetes > Geodermatophilales > Geodermatophilaceae > Blastococcus > Blastococcus sp. SYSU D00922. Next base: position 349,365 of record NZ_JBJGZL010000001.1, on the reverse strand, counting down.
GCGCCGTCGTCCCCCGCTCGATCTTGCGCAGGGCACTGGCGAGCGCGAGCGGGTCCTGCGACAGCACTCCGCCGGACTGGTCGGCCTGGAACTCCCGGCTCCGGCTGACCGACATCTGGATGAGGCCCGCGGCGATCGGACCGAGGAGGACCAGGAGCAGGCCGCCGAGGGCGTTGCCGCCCCCGCGGTCGTCCGAGCGGCCACCGAACAGCGAGGCGAACATCGCCATGTGCGCCAGGTACGTGATGACCGTGGCCATGGCGCCGGCGACGGAGCTGATCAGGATGTCGCGGTTGTAGACGTGGGAGAGCTCGTGGGCGAGGACTCCGCGCAGCTCGCGCCGGTCGAGCAGCTCGAGGATCCCCTGGGTCACGCAGACCGCGGCGTTGCGCGGGTTGCGGCCGGTGGCGAACGCGTTGGGCTGGTTGGTCGGGCTGACGTAGAGCCGTGGCACGGGCTGGCGCGCCTCGGTCGCCAGCTCGCGGACGATCGCGTAGTACTGCGGCGCCTGCGTCTCCGTGACGGGGAAGGCGCGCATCGCGCGCAGGGCCAGCTTGTCGCTGTTGAAGTAGGCGAAGCCGTTCACGCCGAGGGCGACCACCAGGGCGACGAGCAGCCCACCGCGGCCACCGACCAGCCCACCGACGGCCAGGATCAGCCCGCCCATCGCCCCCAGGAGGACGGCGGTCTTGAGTCCGTTGTTCCAGCGCTGCACGCCCGGTCCAACGCCGCGCCGGAGGGCGCCGTTCCCCGCGCCGGTGCGACCTCTCCCCCGTCGGAATGAGGAACGGCGTCGTCCTGTTAGGGCACCCGAAGAAGGTCGTGTCCGGATCCACATCCCGGCCGCGCGCGCACGCACGTAACCTCGGCCGGTGGAGGTACACCACTCATGACTGCGATCGAACGGCCCGAGACGGCCCCCAGCTCGGCGCCCGGCGGGCTGGTGAAGAGCGTCGTCGAGCTCGACCGCGTCGTCATCCGGCTCGCCGGCGACTCCGGCGACGGCATGCAGCTCACCGGCAACCGGTTCACCAGCGAGACGGCGAGCTTCGGCAACGACTTGTCGACGCTGCCCAACTTCCCCGCCGAGATCCGGGCGCCGACGGGGACCCTGCCCGGCGTCAGCTCCTTCCAGCTGCACTTCGCCGACCACGACATCATGACGCCGGGCGACGCCCCCGACGTCCTCGTGGCCATGAACCCGGCGGCCCTGAAGGCCAACCTGGCCGACCTGCCCGGCGGCGGCCTGCTCATCCTCGACTCGGACGAGTTCACCCCGCGCAACCTGGCCAAGGTGGGCTACGCGACCAACCCGATCGAGGACGGCTCGCTCGAGGGCTGGCAGACCGTCAGCGTGCCGCTGACCTCCATGACCCTCGACGCGCTCGCCGACTCGGGCCTCGGCAAGAAGGAGGCCGAGCGCTCGAAGAACATGTTCACGCTCGGCCTGCTCTCGTGGATGTACCACCGGCCCACCGAGGGCACGATCCGCTTCCTCGAGCGCACCTTCCGCCGCAAGCCCGAGATCGCCGCCGCGAACATCGCCGCCTTCCGCGCGGGCTACAACTACGGCGAGACGACGGAGGCCTTCGCGGTCTCCTACGAGATCAAGCCCGCCCCGATGGCGCCGGGCCGCTATCGCAACATCTCGGGCAACCAGGCGCTCGCGCTCGGGCTCGTGGCGGCGGCGCGGCGCTCGAAGCTGCCGATGTTCCTCGGCGCCTACCCGATCACGCCGGCCTCGGACATCCTCCACGAGCTGTCCAAGCACAAGGCGTTCGACGTGCGCACCTTCCAGGCGGAGGACGAGATCGCCGGCATCGCGTCGGCGATCGGCGCCTCCTTCGGTGGCGCGCTCGGCGTGACGACGACGTCCGGCCCGGGCGTCTCGCTCAAGTCCGAGGCCATGGGCCTCGCGGTGATGACCGAGCTGCCCCTGGTGATCGTCGACGTGCAGCGCGGTGGCCCCTCCACCGGCCTGCCGACCAAGACCGAGCAGTCGGACCTGCTGCAGGCGATGTTCGGCCGCAACGGCGAGGCGCCGATCCCGGTGATCGCGCCGCGCTCCCCCGGCGACTGCTTCGACGCCGCCATGGAGGCGTGCCGGATCGCGCTGGCCTACCGGACGCCGGTCATCCTGCTGTCCGACGGCTACCTCGCCAACGGCGCCGAGCCGTGGGCGATCCCGGACGTCGAGGACCTGCCCGACCTCAGCACCGTGGTGGACTTCGCGACCGAGCCCAACGGCGAGGACGGCGAGTTCCTCCCCTACCTGCGCGACGAGGAGACCCTGGCGCGGCCGTGGGCGATCCCGGGCACCGCGGGGATGCAGCACCGCATCGGCGGCCTGGAGAAGGCCGACCGGACGGGCAACATCTCCTACGACCCGGCCAACCACGACTTCATGACCCGCACGCGGCAGGCGAAGGTCGACGGCATCGCCGCGTCGATCCCGCTGACCGACGTGGACGACCCGGACGGGGACGCCAACGTCGCCGTCATCGGCTGGGGTTCGACCTACGGGCCCATCGGGGCCGCCTGCCGGCGGATCCGCCGTTCGGGCCGCAAGGTGGCGCAGATCCACCTGCGGCACGTGAACCCCATGCCTGCCGACCTGGGCGAGGTGCTGCGCCGCTACGACCGGGTGATCTGCCCCGAGATGAACCTCGGCCAGCTCTCCCTGCTGCTGCGGGCCAAGTACCTGGTCGACGTCGAGAGCCACACCCAGGTCCGCGGGCTGCCCTTCCGGGCCGCGGAGCTGGCCGCGGTGATCCAGGAGGTCATCGACCGCACGAGCGAGCCGGCCGCCGCGCAGCTGAGCGAGGCCGGGAACGGAGCACAGCAGTGACCACCGTCGAACTCGGGATGCCCGCCGAAGGCCCGATCGCCGACGCGATCGCGCACTCGGTCGACGCCCACGGCCCGAAGCTGACCGAGCTCAAGGCCAAGGACATGAAGACCGACCAGGAGGTGCGCTGGTGCCCCGGGTGCGGTGACTACGTCATCCTCAACGCGGTCCAGAGCTTCCTGCCCAGTCTCGGGATCGCCCGCGAGGACATGGTCATCGTGTCCGGCATCGGGTGCTCCTCGCGCTTCCCGTACTACATGAACACCTACGGGATGCACTCGATCCACGGCCGCGCCCCGGCGATCGCGACCGGCCTGGCCGCCTCGCGTCCGGACCTGTCGGTGTGGGTCGTGACCGGGGACGGCGACGCGCTGTCGATCGGCGGCAACCACCTGATCCACGCGCTGCGCCGCAACGTCAACATGACGATCCTGCTGTTCAACAACCGGATCTACGGCCTGACCAAGGGCCAGTACTCCCCCACCTCCGAGGTCGGGAAGGTCACCAAGTCCACGCCGATGGGCTCGCTCGACCACCCGTTCAACCCGGTGTCGCTGGCCATCGGCGCCGACGCCACGTTCGTGGGCCGGGCGATGGACTCCGACCGCAAGGGCCTCACCGAGGTGCTGCGGCAGGCGGCGGAGCACAAGGGCACGTCGCTGGTGGAGATCTACCAGAACTGCAACATCTTCAACGACGGCGCCTTCGAGCTGCTCAAGGACCCGGCGACCGGCACCCAGTGGTCGATCCCGCTCGTCCACGGGGAGCCGCTGGTCTTCGGCCCGGACGGCGCCTCGTGCGTGGTGCGGGACGACTTCGGCGGCCTGCGGATCGCCGAGACCAACCAGGTCGACGCCTCCGAGATCGTGGTGCACGACGCGCACCGCGAGAACCCTGCCTACGCGTTCGCCCTGTCCCGGCTCTCCAGCCAGGACCTGCGGTACACGCCGATGGGCGTCTTCCGGTCGGTCGAGAAGCCGACGTACGACGCGATGATGGCCGAGCAGCTCGACGTCGCCCGCGTGCAGGAGCCGGGCGACCTCGACGCGCTGCTGGCCGGCGGCGACACCTGGACCGTCGAGGCCTGACGGACCTCAGGGGCGGGGAGCGACCCGGAGCAGCCGGTCCTCCCCGCCGCCGTTGTCGGTGGTCACGTAGAGGGCGCCGTCGATGCCCTGCGTGAGGCTGCGGATCCGGCCCTGCTGCGCCTCCAGCTCGGGCAGCCGGAACTGCTCCTGGACGGCGCCCGCGTCGTCGAGCCGCAGCGCCAGCACGCCCTGAGCCTTGAGCAGGGCAACGAGCAGCAGGCCGTCGTAGGCACCCCACTCGGAGCCGGTGACGAACGTGGCCCCGCTGGTGGCGAGCGTCGGCTCCCCCGACGACCACACGGCCGCGACGGCCCCGTCGATCGCCGGATCGGTCATCGGCACGCTCTCGTCGTAGCTGCCGCCGCCGTCGGGGTCCCAGCCGTAGTTGCCGCCCTCGCGGAGCAGGTTGACCTCGTCGTCGCGGTCGGGCCCGTGCTCCACGGAGAACACCTGGTCCGTGCCGGGCCGCACGGCCAGGCCCTGCACGTTGCGGTGCCCCAGCGTCCAGATCTGCCGCTCCCCCGTGGCGGGGTCCACGCGCAGCACCTTGCCGCCGAGCGACCGGGGGTCCTGCGCGACGGTGCCGTCGGCGGTGTCCCCCGTGCCCACGAACAGCGTGCCGTCCGGTGCGAACGCCAGCCGGCAGCCGCCGTGCCGTCCCGAGCGCTCGTTCAGCGGCAGCCCGCCCACGAGCGGGTCGGCGACCCGGGTGGCCGACGACCAGTCGCCGGTCACCGTCCAGGCGACGACGACGATCTCGCCGTCCCGGCTCCCCTGGCAGCTGTAGAACCGGCGGCTCTGGGCGAAGCCCGGGTCGAGCGCCAGACCCATCAGGCCGGTCTCGCCGTCCGCGAAGAGGTCGCCGAGGTCCGCCGCCACGTCCCGCACGCTCCCGTCCGGCAGGACGGCGGTGAACCCGCCGGCCCGCTCGTCGACGAGGAGGGTGCCGTCGGGCGCCTGGACGACGTCCCAGGCGTGGTCGAGGCCGTCGGTCACGACCGCCACGTCCAGCGCCGGGGCGGCCGCGGGGGCAGGCGCCGACGACGCGGCGGGCGGCGTGCCGGAGGACGCGGGCGGATCGCTGACCGCCGGATCGGTGCACCCGGCCAGCAGGGCGAGCGCGAGGGCGGCGACGAGAGGACGCACCGCCCCAGGATGCCGTCAGCTGGTGCGGGTGACCACGTAGTCGCAGAGGGCGGAGAGGGCGTCCCGGACGTCGCCCGCGGGAACGCCCGCCAGCCGCGCCCGGGCCCGGTCGGCGTACTGCGCCAGGACCTCGTTGGCGCGGGCCAGCGCGGCCGACGACCGCAGGAGGGCGAGCGCCTCGGCGTGCTCGGCGTCGTCGGTGACGGGGCGGGCGACGAGCTCGCGGAGCCGGGCGTCGGCCGGGTCGTCACCCGCGAGCGCGAACAGCACCGGCAGGGTGGCGATGCCCTCGCGGAGGTCGGTGCCGGGTGACTTCCCGGAGGCGCCGTCCTCGCTCACGATGTCGAGCAGGTCGTCCGACAGCTGAAACGCGACGCCGACCTCCTCGGCGAAGGCGGTGAGCTCGGCGACGAGCGCCGGGTCGACGCCCGCGAAGCTCGCCCCGAACCGGGCGGAGGTGGCCACCAGCGAGCCGGTCTTGTCGGCGAGGACGTCGAGGTAATGGGCGACGGGGTCGACGCCGGGCTCCGCGCCGACGGTCTCCCGGATCTGGCCGGTGACCAGCCGCTCGAAGGTCTGCGCCTGGATCCGGACCGCCTCGGGCCCGAGGTCGGCGAGCAGGTCCGAGGCCCGCGCGAAGAGCAGGTCGCCGGTGAGGATCGCGATGCTGTTCGTCCAGCGGCTGTTCGCGCTGGGCGCCCCCCGGCGGACGACGGCCTCGTCCATGACGTCGTCGTGGTACAGCGTGGCCAGGTGGGTCAGCTCGCAGACCACCGCCGACTCGGTGACCCCGGACGCCTGCGGATCGCCCAGCTGGGCGGCCAGCAGCGCCAGCATCGGCCGGAACCGCTTGCCACCGGCCGACATGAGGTGGCCGGCCGCCTCCCGGATGAAGGCGTGCTCGCTGCCGACGGCCTCGACCAACGCCGCCTCGACCCGTGCCAGCCCGTCGGCCAGCGCGGCGCCCAGCTCGCCCTCGGGCAGCCAGGGCCCGATGGTCGACGCGGGGGTGGAGATCCGGCGCTGCAGCTGGGGGCTGCCGCCCTGGACCTGCAGGTTGGTGCCCTCGACTGCGGCACGGGCTCCGGTCATCAACCGACGAATCTAGCCGCCTGCTCGGCGAGGTCGAGCACCGACCCGGGCACGATGCCCAGCGCCAGCGTCGCCGTGGCGGTGATCGCCAGGACGACCGTGGTGGGCAGACCGGGGACGCCGACGGTCGGGCCCTGGCCCGTCTCGGCGCCGGCGGGCGGGGAGAAGTACATGAGCACGATGACCCGCAGGTAGAAGAACGCCGCCACGGCGCTGGCCAGGAGCGCGACGACCACCAGCGGCCAGGCGCCGTTCTCGATCGCCGCCCGGAACACCGCGAACTTGCCGGTGAAGCCGGCGGTGAGCGGGATGCCGGCGAGCGCGAGGAGGAAGAGGGTCATCACCGCGGCGACGAGCGGGGACCGCGCCGCCAGGCCCGCCCACTGCGACAGGTGCGTCGCCTCGCCGTCGCCGTCCCGGACGAGGGTGAGGACGGCGAAGGCACCGATCGTGGTCAGGCCGTAGGTGAGCAGGTAAAACATCGTGGCCGCCAGGCCCGAGCCCCCGCCGTCCGCGCCGAGACCGATGACGCCGGTGAGGAGGAACCCGGCGTGCGCGATCGAGGAGTAGGCGAGCATCCGCTTGAGGTCGGTCTGGGTCAGCCCGAGGACCGCCCCGACCACCATCGACACGATGGCCACCGCGTAGATCAGCGGCCGCCAGGTCCACTCGGCGGTCCCGAAGGCGACGTAGAGCAGCCTGAGGATGGCGCCGAACGCGGCGACCTTGGTGCAGGCCGCCATGAACGCGGTCACCGGTGTCGGGGCGCCCTGGTAGACGTCCGGCGTCCAGGTGTGGAACGGCGCGACGCTGGCCTTGAACAGCAGTCCGACGACGAGCAGCGCCAGGCCGAGGACGAGCAGCAGGTCGGTGCCCTCGGCCAGCGACGCCGAGCGGATGTCGGCGAGGCGGACGCTGCCGGTCGCGCCGTAGACGAGGGCCAGCCCGTAGAGGAAGAACGCCGAGGCGAAGGCGCCCAGCAGGAAGTACTTGACCGCCGCCTCCTGCGAGAGCAGCCGGCGCCGGCGGGCCAGGCCGCTGATCAGGTACAGCGGCAGGCTGAGCACCTCGAGGGCGACGAACATGATCAGCAGGTCGTTCGCCGTGACGAACAGCATCATGCCGCCGATGGCGAAGGTGGCCAGCGGGTAGACCTCGGTCTGCACGCGCGGCACGGTCAGCAGCTCGCGGTCGCGCGGGCTGCCGGCGGGGACCGCGGCCGAGACGACGAACGCCGACCGCGCCGGGTCCAGCGACCGCTCGGCGAACAGCAGGAGCGCCAGCGCGCCGAGCCCCGCGATGGTGGCCTGGAGGAACAGCCCCGCGCCGTCGACGGCCAGCGCGCCGCCGGCCGTCACCTCGCGGGTGCCGGCCAGCAGCAGCGTGCTCACGAAGGCCCCGAGCGTGCCCACCAGCGCGACGGCGACCTGCACCGGGTGCCGGGTGTCGCGCGGCCAGAACGCCTCGACCAGCACGCCGACGCAGGCCGCCCCGAGGACGAACAGCAGCGGCGCGAGCGCGGCGAAGGAGAGGTCGGGAACCTCGATCACTGGTCGATCCCTCCGAGGTCGCTCAAGGTGGCGCTGACGGCCGGCTCGATGAGGTCGAGCAGCGGCTGCGGGTACACGCCCAGCACGATGATCAGGGCGACGAGCGGGGCGACGACGCCGAGCTCGCGCCGGCTGAGGTCGGCCACGCGCAGCGTGCGGGTGGGCGCGGTGAGGGTGGCCGTCGCGCCGCCCTCGCCGGTCACCGGCACGGCCGGGTCCTCCCGCAGCAGCACGCCGCAGGCCGGGCCGTGCATCGTGCGCTGGTACATCAGCAGGATGTAGAGCGCGGCCAGGATGATCCCGGCGGTCGCGATGATGGTGAAGACCGGCTCCTCGGGGAACGAGCCGATCAGCACCAGGAACTCGCTGACGAAGCTGTTGGTCCCGGGCAGCGCCAGCGAGGCGAGGCCGGCCACGAGGAACGCGCCGGCCAGCAGGGGAGCCTTGGCGGCCACGCCGCCGTAGTCGCCGATCTGCCGGGAGCCGCCGCGGGCGATCAGCATCCCGACGACGAGGAAGAGCAGACCCGTCGCGATGCCGTGGTTGACCATGTACAGCACCGCGCCGGTGGCCGCCTCGGTCGTGAAGGCGAAGATCCCCAGCGCGATGAAGCCGAAGTGCGAGATCGACGTGTAGGACACCAGCCGCTTCATGTCGCTCTGCCCCATCGCGAGCAGCGCCGCGTAGAGCACGCCGATGACCGCGAGCACGAGGACGAACGGCGCGAAGAAGCGCGAGGCGTCGGGGAACAGCGGAAGGCAGTAGCGCAGGAAGCCGAACGTGCCGACCTTGTCGAGGACGCCGACGAGCAGCACCGCGCCGCCGATCGGCGCCTCGGAACCGGAGTCGGGCAGCCACGTGTGGAAGGGCACCAGCGGGGCCTTGATGGCGAACGCGATGAAGAACCCGAGGAACAGCAGCTTCTGCACGCCCGGGGTGATCTCCAGCTGGCGCAGCGCGTCGAAGGCGAAGGTGCCCTGGCCGAGCTCGCTGTTGCTCACCACGTAGAGGCCGATGACGGCGGCGAGCATGACCAGCCCGCCGACCAGGCTGTAGAGGAAGAACTTCACCGCGGCGTACTGCCGGCGCGGGCCGCCGAAGCTCCCGATGATGAAGTACATCGGGACGAGCATCGCCTCGAAGAAGACGTAGAACAGGAAGACGTCGGTGGCGGCGAAGACGCCGACCATCATCGCCTCGAGCAGCAGCAGCCAGGCGAAGTACGCCTTCATCGACCGGGCGCCGGGCAGCTCGTCGCCCCACGACGCGGCGATCACGATCGGCACCAGGACGCCGATGAGCAGCAGCATCACCAGCGCGATGCCGTCGACGCCGAGGGCGAAGGAGACGCCGAAGTCCTCGATCCAGGTCCAGGAGCTGGTCAGCTGGAAGCGGTCGCCGCCGGTGTCGAAGGCGATCGTCGTCAGCACGGCCAGCAGCAGGACGACGAGGCTCACGCCGAGCGACACCTGCTTGGCCAGGAGGTCGCGGTCCTTCGGCAGCGCCGCGACGGCGGCCGCCCCGATCGCGGGGATCGCGATCATGAGCAGCAGGAACGGCAGGTCGCTCACTGGACGCCCTTTCCGGAGGTCGAAGTCATCCCGCCGTCACCGCCAGCAGGGCGCCCGCGACCAGCACGGCGCCGCCGAGCATGCCGAGGGCGTAGGTGCGCACGAAGCCGGTCTGGGCGCGGCCCAGCCGGGAGGACGAGCCGCCGAGGCCGGCGGCCAGGCCGTTGACCGCGCCGTCGACCCCGCGGTTGTCCACCCAGACCAGGGCCCGGGTCAGCCACTGGCCGGGGCGCATGAACAGCGACTCGTTGATCGTGTCGGCGTAGAGGGCGTTGCGGGCGGCCCGGGTGACCGGCGAGACCCGGACCGGCGCGGTCACGGGCACCTCGCGGCGGCCGACGAACAGCCAGGCGGCGAGAACACCGAGCAGCATGATCACCGTCAGCGCGATGCCGATGGTCGCCGGCGCGATGACGTGCTCGGCCTCCTCCGGCTCGCCGAACACCGGCTCGAGCCAGTCGCTCAGGGGGAAGACGGAGACCAGCAGCGCGCCGGAGAACACCGACCCCACGGCCAGCACGATCATCGGCACCGTCATCACCGAGGGCGACTCGTGCGGGTGGACCCCGTCCTCCCAGCGGGCGCGGCCGAAGAAGGTCATCAGCATCAGGCGGGTCATGTAGAACGCGGTGAGGCCGGCGGCGAGGACGGCGACGCCGCCGAAGGCCCAGCCGAGCGCGTCGTCCCGGTCGAACGTGGCCTCGATGATCGCGTCCTTGGTGAAGTACCCGGACAGGAACGGGAAGCCGATCAGCGCCAGGTAGCCGAGGCCGAAGGTGACGAAGGTGACCGGCAGCTTCCGCCAGAGCCCGCCGAACCTGCGCATGTCGACCTGGTCGTCCATCGCGTGCATCACCGAGCCCGCGCCGAGGAACAGGCCGGCCTTGAAGAAGCCGTGGGCGAGCAGGTGCGCCAGGCCCGCGACGTAACCGGCGGGCCCGAGGCCGACGGCCAGGAACATGTAGCCGATCTGGCTGACCGTCGAGTAGGCCAGCACCTTCTTGATGTCGTCGTAGGCGCACCCGGCGATGGCCCCGATGAGCAGGGTGAGGGCGCCGATCGCCATGACGACGGTGCGCGCGGTCTCGGTGAGGTCGTAGATCGGCGCGGACCGGGCGATCAGGTAGACGCCGGCGGTGACCATGGTCGCCGCGTGGATGAGCGCCGAGACCGGGGTGGGGCCCTCCATGGCGTCGGGCAGCCAGGCCTGGAGCGGGAACTGGCCGGACTTGCCGCACGCGCCCAGCAGGAGCAGCAGGCCGATCGCGGTGATCGTGCCGCCGGCCAGGGTGCCGACGGTCCCGAAGACGCCGGCGTAGGACGTCGTCCCGAGCTGGGCGAACATCACGAAGATCGCCAGGGCCAGGCCGACGTCGCCGACCCGGTTCATGATGAACGCCTTCTTGGCCGCGGTGGCGGCCGCCGGGCGGGTGTACCAGAAGGCGATGAGCAGGTAGGACGCCAGGCCCACGCCCTCCCAGCCGACGTACAGCGCGACGAAGCTGTTGCCGAGGACGAGCAGCAGCATCGCGGCGACGAACAGGTTCAGGTAGGCGAAGAACCGCCGGCGCGCGGGGTCGTGCGCCATGTAGCCGATCGAGTAGACGTGGATCAGCGAGCCCACGCCGGTGATCAGCAGGACGAACACCGCAGACAGCGGGTCGTAGAGCAGCCCGGCGGTGACGTCGAGCTCGCCGGTCGAGATGAACGTGAACAGCTCCACATCGACCGAGCGCTCGTCGAGCCCGGCCAGCTGGAACGTGCACAGCAGGGCGAGCACGAAGGCGGCGACGACCGTCGCCGTCCCCAGCAGGTGGCCCCAGCGGTCGGTGCGCCGGCCGCCCAGCAGCAGCACCGCGGCACCGGCGAGCGGCAGCGCGATCAGCAGCCAGGAGGCGGCGAGCAGGCCCTCGGCGGGCAAGACATCCATTCCCCGGTCCCCGTCAGTACTTCAGCAGGTTGGCGTCGTCGACCGAGGCGGACCGCCTGGTGCGGTAGATCGACATGATGATGGCGAGGCCGACCACGACCTCCGCGGCGGCGACGACCATGACGAAGAACGCCATGATCTGGCCGTCGACGGTCCCGGTGGCGCGGGCGAACGTGACCAGGGTCAGGTTCACCGAGTTGAGCATCAGCTCGACGCACATGAACACGACGATCGCGTTGCGGCGCACCAGCACGCCGACCGCGCCGATGGTGAACAGGATCGCCGCGAGCACCAGGTAGTAGGTGAGCGTCACCGCTGCTCTCCGTCGAGGGGGGCGGGGTCGAGGGTCCCGAGCGCGGCGTCGGGCGAGCCGAGCTGCCCGCGGCCGGTGGGCCGGGGCATCTGGTCGGGGACCTCGGGCTCGATGCCCCCCGCCAGGCTGGCCTCGGAGCGGCTGCCGTCCGGGAGGATCGCGGCCACGGCGACCGAGTTGGCGCGGGCGAAGACACCGGGGCCGGGCAGCGTCTGCGGGTGGTCCGTGGTGAGGAACCGCGCGCGCGAGAGCTCCTTCTGCGACCGACGGCTGCCCGGCTCCCGCTCGATGTGCGCGAGCACCATGGCCCCGACCGCGGCGGTGATCAGCAGCGCGCTGGTCACCTCGAACGCGAGCAGGTAGTCGGTGAACAGCAGCTCGGCGATCGCCGGGATGTTGCCCACGCCGCCCTCGTCGGCCAGCCCCGCGACCGGCAGGTCGCGGGTGGCCTCGGCGATCCCCGCGCCCACCAGGCCGGCGAAGCCGATGCCGAGCAGGGTGGCGGCGATCCGCTGGCCGCGGAGGGTCTCCACGACCGAGTCGGAGGAGTCGCGGCCGACCAGCATCAGCACGAACAGGAAGAGGATCATGATCGCGCCGGTGTAGACGATGATCTGCACCGCGCCGAGGAACGGCGCCTCCTGGACGACGTAGAACACGCCCAGCGCGAGCATGGTGTTGACCAGCCAGAGCGCCGAGTGGACGGCGTTGCGGCTGAGCACCATGCCGAGGGCCCCGGCCAGGGCGATCGGCCCCAGCACCCAGAAGACGACGGTCTCGCCGCCGCCGAGCGTCTCGGTCATGCCCGCTCCGCCGCGCGCACGTAGTAGTCCTTCTCGTCGTCGCCGAGCCGCATCGGGTGCGGCGGCTGCTCCATGCCGGGCAGCAGCGGCGCCATGAGCTGCTCCTTGGTGTAGATCAGGTCCTGCCGGTTGTCGTCGGCCAGCTCGAAGTCGTTGCTCATCGTCAGCGAGCGGGTCGGGCAGGCCTCGATGCACAGCCCGCAGAAGATGCAGCGCAGGTAGTTGATCTGGTAGACCGCGCCGTACCGCTCACCCGGCGAGAAGCGGGCGTCCTCGGTGTTGTCACCGCCCTCGACGTAGATGGCGTCGGCCGGGCACGCCCAGGCGCACAGCTCGCAGCCGACGCACTTCTCCAGCCCGTCGGGGTGCCGGTTGAGCACGTGCCGCCCGTGGTAGCGCGGCTTGGTCACCTTGGGCTCGAACGGGTACTGCTCCGTCGTCACCTTGCGGAAGATCTGGGCGAACGTGACGCCGAACCCCTGGGCAGGCGCGGGCATGATGCTGTCCCGCACCGCCGGCCGGTTGCGCGCCCCGGTCGAGCGCTCGATCTCAGACATCGTCGTCCTCCTGGACGGTCGCGGGGCCCCGGCGTCCGGTGCTGACGACCACGTTCTGGGCGCCGTCGGTGCTGACCGGCTGGCGGCGCAGCCGCGGCGACGGCGGCACCTTCAGGTCCATCGGCGGGATGGGGAACCCGCCCTCCGAGCGGCTCGGCCCGCCGCTGGGCCGGCGGCGCGGGCCGGCCGCAGGCAGCACGTCGGGCTCGGGGTCGACGGCGTGGATGCCACCGGCGGCGGCCTCCTCGGCCATGAGCCGGGTGTCCCGGTTCGCCGTCCGGCTGGCGATGAGCAGGCCGGCCAGCACCAGCAGGGCGATCGGGACGCCGACGTAGAGCGCGACCTGACCGGTGGACAGGTCCGCCTCGCGGGACACCGTCCGCATGGTGGCGACGACCAGGATCCAGACCAGCGCGGTCGGGACGAGCACCTTCCAGCCGAACCGCATGAACTGGTCGTAGCGCAGGCGGGGCAGCGTGCCGCGCAGCCAGATGAACACGAACAGCGCGACGACGACCTTGAGGAAGAACCAGAGCAGCGGCCACCAGCCGGTGTTGGCGCCGTCCCAGATCGAGATCGGCCACGGAGCCCGCCAGCCGCCGAGGAACAGCGTCGCGGCCAGCGCCGAGACGGTGACCATGTTGATGTACTCGGCGAGGAAGAACAGCGCGAACTTCAGCGACGAGTACTCGGTGTGGAAGCCGCCGACCAGCTCGGACTCGGCCTCGGGGAGGTCGAACGGGGCGCGGTTGGTCTCGCCCACCACGGCGATGGCGTAGATGACGAACGACACCGGCAGCAGGACGGCGAACCAACTGGGCCCGGTGAACTCCCAGCCGAAGAAGGACAGCTGGTTGCCGTCGGCCTGGGCGGCCACGATCTCCGAGGTCGACATCGAGCCGGCGTAGAGGAACACCGCGACGATCGACAGGCCCATCGCGATCTCGTAGCTGACCATCTGGGCGGCGCTGCGCAGCCCGCCGAGCAGCGGGTACGTGGAGCCGGAGGCCCAGCCGGCCAGCACGATGCCGTAGACGCCCATGGCCGAGCAGGCGAGGACGACGAGGACGCCGATGGGGGCGTCGGTGAGCTGCAGCGGGGTGCGCTCGCCGAAGATGCTCACCGTCGGGCCGAGCGGGATGACCGAGAAGGCCAGGAAGGCCGGGATCGCGGCGATGACCGGCGCCAGGAAGTAGACCGGCTTGTCGGCGAGCGCCGGCATGATGTCTTCCTTGAACGCCAGCTTCAGCCCGTCGGCGAGGCTCTGCAGGTAGCCGCGCCAGCCGACCCGGTTGGGGCCGATGCGCTGCTGCATGCGCGCGACGACCTTGCGCTCGAAGACGATGGCGAACAGCGTCATGAGCACCAGCACCACAAAGATGCCGACGATCTTGATGAGGACGATCCACCAGACGTCGGAACCGAAGTCCTCGAGCGTCGGCTGGTCGGCACTGTCCAGCAGGTTCACAGCGCACTCCCCGCGGTCAGCCGCACCACGCCACCCGGGCCGGTGCCCAGGTCGCTCCGGACGTCGCTGCCCGGTGACCTCATCGGCAGCCAGACCACCTGGTCGGGCATGGCGGTGACACGGACGGGCAGGCTGACCGACCCGGTCGCGCCGCTCACCGTGATCCGGTCGCCGTCGACGACGCCGAGCCGGCCGGCGGCCTCGACGCCGATGCGGGCGACGGGCTGCCGGGCCGTGCCGGCCAGCTCCGGCTCGTCGCGCAGGAGCGTCCCGGAGTCGATGAGCTGCCGCCAGGAAGCGAGAACCGCCTCGTCCTGCCGGAGCGAGGGCGCCGGCGGGGGCTGGATGTCGAGGCCGGCCCCCTCCGCGGGACGGCGCACCGCGCCGAGCGCCGCGAGCTCCGCCCGGGCCGCCTCCGGCGAGGGCAGCCGCAGATCTGCGATGTCACTACCCATCTCGACCATGGCGTCAGCAATCCCCTGCAGCACGCGGCCGTCGGGCAGCCGCCCGGTGCCGTGCAGCGTGGCGTCGAAGACGCGCGGCCGGCCCTCCCAGTCGAGGTAGCTGCCGGCCTTCTCCGGCGCCGCGGCGACCGGCAGCACGACGTCGGCCCACTCGGTGACCACGCTCGGGAACATCTCGAGGCTCACCACGAACGACGCGGTCGCCAGGGCGGACTCGGCCAGCGCCTGGTCGGGCAGGTCGCACGGGTCGACGCCGCCGACCAGCAGGCCGGGCAGCTCGCCGTCGCGGACGGCGGTGAGGATGCCGGTGAGGTCGCGGCCCGGCGTCGCGGGCAGCTCGGCGCCCCACAGGGCGGCCACGTCGGCGCGCGCCGCGGCGTCGCCCACGGCGCGTCCGCCGGGCAGCAGGCTCGGCAGCGCACCGGCCTCGACGGCCCCGCGCTCCCCCGCCCGCCGCGGGACCCAGGCGACGCGCGCGCCGGTGGTGCGCGCCAGCGCCACGAGCGCCGAGAAGGCACCGGGCACCTCGGCCAGCCGCTCGCCGGCGAGGACGACCGCGCCGGGCGCGCGGAGCGCCTCGACCGCGGGTCCGCCCCAGGTGCCCTCTGCCAGCGCCCGCAGCGACTGCGCCTCGGCGCCGGGCAGCGTCGTCAGCACGGTCGCGTCGAGCTTCTCCGCGGCACGGGTGGCGAACGGCGCGAGGTCGAAGACCGGGAGCTTCCGGGTCCGCACCGCTCGGCGCAGGCGGAGGAAGACGATCGGCGACTCCTCCTCCGGCTCGAAGCCGGCCAGGAGGACCGCGGGCGCCTGCGCCAGCTCGTCGTAGGTGACCCCGCCGCGGCCCGGCCCCGTCCCGGCGACGAACGCGCCCAGGAAGGCGAGCTCCTCGGCGGAGTGGGCGCGGGCGCGGAAGTCGACGTCGTTGGTGCCGAGGGCCACGCGGGCGAACTTGGCGTAGGCGTAGGCGTCCTCGACGGTCAGCCGGCCGCCGGGGAGCACGCCGACGCCGCCCTCGGCCCGCGCCTGGCTCAGGCCGGCGGCCGCGGCGGCCCACGCCTCCGGCCAGGAAGCGGGCTGCAGCTCGCCGTCCCGGCGCACCAGCGGGGTGGTGAGCCGCTCGTTGGCGGTGACGTAGCGGAACGCGTAGCGACCCTTGTCGCAGTTCCACTCCTCGTTGACCGCCGGGTCCTCGCCGGCCAGCCGGCGGGTGGTCTTGCCGCGCCGGTAGTCGGTGCGCTGGGCGCAGCCGGACGCGCAGTGCTCGCAGACGCTGGCCTCGCTGCGCAGGTCGAACGGGCGGGCGCGGAACCGGTACTGCGCGCTGGTGAGCGCGCCGACCGGGCAGATCTGCGTGGTGTTGCCGGAGAAGTAGGACTCGAAGGGCTCGTCCTCGTAGATGGCGACCTGCTCCAGCGCCCCGCGCTCGAAGAGCTCGATGAACGGGTCGCCGGCCACCTGCTGGGAGAACCGGGTGCAGCGGGCGCACAGGACGCAGCGCTCGCGGTCGAGCAGGATCTCGCTGCTGATCGGCAGCGGCTTGGGGTAGGTCCGCTTGACGTCGACGAACCGGCTCTCGGTGCGGCCGTTGCTCATCGCCTGGTTCTGCAGCGGGCACTCGCCGCCCTTGTCGCACACCGGGCAGTCCAGCGGGTGGTTGATGAGCAGCAGCTCCATCGTGCCCTGCTGCGACTTGTCGGCGACCTCGCTGGTCAGCTGCGTCTTCACGACCATGCCGTCGGTGACCGGCATCGTGCAGGAGGCGACCGGCTTGCGCTGCCCCTCGACCTCGACCAGGCACTGGCGGCAGGCACCGACGGGCTCGAGCAGCGGGTGGTCGCAGAACCGCGGGATCTGCACGCCGATCTGCTCGGCGGCCCGGATGATCAGCGTCCCCTTGGGGACGGCGACCTCGAACCCGTCGATGGTGCAGTGGACGGCGTCCGGCGGCGTGTGCGGGCCGGGTGTGCCCGGGGGCACCGCCGGCGCCGGCGTCGGGTTCGTCAGTGTCACTGTTCCTCCTCGCTGGCGCTCGTCGTCCCAGTGCCACGGTGTGCTCTGCCTCTGCGTGCCCTCGCAAGCTCGGTCACGAGGCCACCCCCACGGGCTCGATCCGGAGGCTGCGACCCAGCCGGGCCTGCTCCTCCGGCGGCAGCAGGGCGACGTAGTCGTCCCGGAAGTACTTCAGCGAGCTGGCGATGCAGCTGGTCGCGCCGTCACCGAGGGCGCAGAACGAGCGGCCCAGGATGTTGTCGCAGGTGTCGGTCAGCAGGTCGAGGTCCTGCGCGGTGCCCCGGCCGTGCGCGATCCGGTCGAGGATCTGCACCAGCCAGTAGGTCCCCTCGCGGCACGGGGTGCACTTGCCGCAGCTCTCGTGCGCGTAGAACTCGGTGAACCGCAGGGTGGCCTCGACGATCGAGTCGGTCTCGTCGAACACCATCAGCGCGGTGGTGCCGAGCATCGAGCCCGCGGCCGCCACGGAGTCGAAGTCCAGCGGGACGTCGAGGTGCTCGGCGGTGAAGTACGGCGTCGAGGAACCACCCGGCGTCCAGAACTTCAGCTCGTGCCCGGGCCGGACGCCGCCGGCCATCTCGAGCAGCTCGCGCATCGTCGTCCCCATCGGGGCCTCGTACTGGCCCGGGCGGACGACGCGGCCCGACAGCGAGTAGATCTTCGGGCCGGGCGACTTCTCCGGGCCGAACTCCTTGAACCAGTCGGCGCCGCCGCGGACCACGAACGGCACGCTGGCCAGGGTCTCGACGTTGTTGATGACGGTCGGCGACCCGTAGAGGCCGGCGACGGCGGGGAACGGCGGCTTCAGGCGCGGCTGGCCGCGGTAGCCCTCGAGGGACTCCAGCAGCGCCGTCTCCTCGCCGCAGATGTAGGCGCCGGCGCCGGCGTGCACGACCAGCTCGAGGTCGTAGCCGGAGCCGAGGATGTCGGTGCCGAGGTAGCCGGCCGCGTAGGCCTCCTCGACGGCGGCGATCAGCCGGCGGTGGGCGTGCACCGCCTCGCCGCGGACGTAGATCGCGGCGAAGTGGGAGCGGATCGCGTACGCGGAGATGATCACGCCTTCGACCAGCGAGTGCGGGTCGGCCATCATCAGCGGCAGGTCCTTGCAGGTGCCCGGCTCGCCCTCGTCGGCGTTGACCACGAGGTACTTGGGCATCGCTGCCGGACCGGTCGGCGTCTCCCCCGGCTTGGGCTGCGGGATGAAGCTCCACTTCATGCCGGTCGGGAAGCCGGCGCCGCCGCGGCCGCGCAGGCCGGAGTCCTTGACCATCGTGACCAGCTCGTCGGGGGTCATCGACAGCGCCGTCCGGAGCGCGCTGTAGCCCTCCATCGACTCGTACGTCGACAGCCGCCAGGACTTGTCGGCACCCCAGCGGGTGGTGAGGACGGGAGTGAGAGGCATGGGATCAGGCCTTCCCGGGACCCTGGCCGGAGGTACCCGGCTCCTGTCCCGCAGGGGTCTCGGTGCCGTCGTCCTGGTCGGCCAGCGACCGGCCGGCCGGCTCGGGGGCGTCGGGGTGCGAGCCGGCCGCGCCGGCCTTCTCGGCCGGGGTGTCCGCGGCGGCGACGCGCGCGTCGGCCGCCTCGCGGCCCGGCGTCTCCCCCGTCCGGCCCGAGGGCGCGACGGTCGTCGCCGGTTCGCCGCGGTCGGCGGGCTCGGCCTCGGGCCGCCGGGGCATCGGCGGAGCCGACTCCCCCCGCTGCTCGGCCAGCCGCAGCCCGCGCAGCGTCGGCTCGTAGTTCCCGGGTGCGTCGACGGCGGCCGCGGGGTCGTCGTACTGGGAGAAGCCGGCCAGCTGCCGGGAGACGCCCTTGAAGTCGGTCAGCGGCGCGCCCCGGGTGGGCAGCGGCTTCTCGCCGCGGCGCAGGGCGGCCACCAGCTCGCGGGCGCTGTCGACGTCCTGCTGGTCGTAGAACTCGTAGTCGACGGTGACGACGGGCGCGTAGTCGCAGGCCGCGAGGCACTCGGCGTGCTCGAGGGTGATCGACCCGTCGGCGGTGGTCTCGTCGTGGTGCACGCCGAGGTCGCTGCTGAGCGCGTCCATGATCCGCTGGCCGCCGAGCACGCTGCACAGGGTGTTCGTGCAGACGCTGACCAGGTGCCGGCCGGTGGGACGGCGCTTGTACATCGTGTAGAACGTCGCGACCGCGCCGACCTCGGCCTTGGTGAGGCCGAGCTGGTCGGCGCAGAACGCCACGCCCTCGGGCGAGACGTAGCCCTGCACCGACTGGACCAGGTGCAGCATCGGCAGCAGCGCCGAGCGGGGCACCGGGTAGCGGGCGATGATCTCGGCCGCCTCCAGGCGGGTCTGCTCGGTCAGCGGCGGCAGGTCGAGCGGAGCGGGCTCGACCGGGCTGGAGTCGAGCCCGGTGACCGCGGTCCCCTCGGCGCTTCCGGGAAGTGCACTCATCAGCGATCCACTCCACCCATGACCGGGTCGATCGATGCGATGGCCGCGATGACGTCGGCGATCATGCCGCCCTCGCTCATCGCCGCCGTGGCCTGGAGGTTCACGAAGCTGGGGTCGCGCACGTGGACGCGCCACGGCCTCGTGCTGCCGTCGCTGACCACGTGGTAGCCGAGCTCGCCGCGGGGCGACTCGATCGGCACGTAGACCTGGCCGGCCGGCACCCGGAAGCCCTCGGTGACCAGCTTGAAGTGGTGGATCAGGGCCTCCATCGACTGGCCCATGATGTGCTTCACGTGCTCCAGCGAGTTGCCCATCCCGTCGGCACCGAGGGAGAGCTGCGCGGGCCAGGCGATCTTCCGGTCCTCGACCATGACCGGCCCCGGCTCGAGCCGGTCGGCGGCCTGCGCGATGAGCTTGAGCGACTCGCCGATCTCGGCCATCCGCACCAGGTAGCGGCCCCAGGCGTCGGCGGTGTCGGCGGTCGGGACCTCGAAGTCGTAGGTCTCGTAGCCGAGGTAGGGCTCGGTCTTGCGGAGGTCCCACGGCAGGCCGGCCGACCGCAGCACCGGGCCGGTGACGCCGAGGGCGAGGCAGCCGGTGACGTCGAGGTAGCCGACGTCCTTGAGCCGCCGCTGCCAGATCGGCTGCCCCGTGAGCATGCGGTGGTAGTCGGCGATCCGCTTCGGCATGATCTTGAGGAACTCGCGGATGGAGTCCAGCGCCGTCTCCGGCAGGTCCTGCGCCAGCCCGCCGGGGCGGATGTAGGCGTGGTTCATGCGGAGGCCGGTGATCTCCTCGAGCAGGTCGAGGCACATCTCCCGCTCGCGGAACCCGTTGGTCATCGCGGTGAGCGCGCCGAGCTCCATGCCGCCGGTGGCCAGGCCCACGAGGTGGGAGGCGATCCGGTTGATCTCCATGACCAGGACGCGGATGGTCGCCGCGCGCTGCGGGATCTCGATGCCGAGCAGCTTCTCCACCGCCATGCAGTAGGCGGCCTCGTTGAACAGCGGGCTCAGGTAGTCCATCCGGGTCACGAACGTCGTGCCCTGGGTCCAGTTGCGGTACTCGGTGTTCTTCTCGATGCCGGTGTGCAGGTACCCGATCGTCGTCCGGGCCTTCGTCACCGTCTCGCCCTCGAGGTCGAGGATCAGCCGGAGGACGCCGTGCGTCGACGGGTGCTGCGGGCCCATGTTGACGACGAGGCGCTCCTCGCCGTGCGGGTCGGCGAAGGTGAGGTCCCAGTCGCCGCCGGTGACCGTGTAGACGCGGCCCTCGGTGGTCTCCCGGGAGCCGGCGTACGGGTCGGCCTCGTTGTAGACGGTGCTCATCGGTAGGCCCCCTTCATCGGTAGGCACGTCGCGTGTCCGGCGGCGGGATGGTCGCGCCGTGGTACTCCACGGGGACGCCGCCGAGGGGGTAGTCCTTGCGCTGCGGGTGCCCGTCCCAGTCGTCCGGCATGAGGATCCGGGTCAGCGCCGGGTGGCCGTCGAAGACGACGCCGAACATGTCCCACGTCTCGCGCTCGTGCCAGTCCGCCGTCGGGTAGACGCCGGTCACGGACGGGACGTGCGGGTCCTCGGCGGTGACCGCGACCTCGAGCCGGATGCGGCGGCGGTAGGTCATCGAGGTCAGGTGGTAGACGACGTGCAGCCGCGGGCGGTCGGGGCCGGTCGCCGGGCCGCCGCTGTCGAGGTAGTCGACGCCGGAGACGCTGCTGCACAGCTCGAAGCGCAGCGCCTCGTCGTCGCGGAGCGCCCGCACGAGCGTGAGCAGGTGCTCGCGGGCGACGAAGTAGGTGATCTCGCCGCGGTCGACGAGCACCCGCTGCACCGCGGCCGCGTAGGTGGCCTCGCCCACCGACTCGATCAGCGCGTCGGTGACCTCGTCGAAGTACCCGCCGTAGGGCCGGTCGGTCGAGTGCAGCGCGACCGCGCCGCCCGGCTCGACCCGCACGAGCCCGCCGAAGCCGGAGGTGTCGCCGCTGCCGGTGACGCCGAAGGCGCCCTTCCGGAAGCCGCCGCTCGGCGCGGTGGCGTCGTCGTAGCCGGCCCCCTCGCGGCCGGGGACGACGTTCGATCCGCCGTCGTTGCTCATCGCCGCGCCCCCGTCATCGCCAGGCCTTCCCGAGGCCGCTGGGCCGCTCCTCCGGGAGCAGCACCGCGTTGCCGCCGCGCTGCTCGATGGCGAACTGCCCGGCGCGGCCCTCGGCGGCCGCCTCCTCGTAGGCGCGCCGCGCCTTCTTGTCCACGCGCACCGTCGAGGGCATCTCGACGTGCAGGTCCTTGGCCGTCCCGTCCTCGCGGGCCCGCTCCAGCTGCCGCTCGCGCTTGGCGCCGAGGGGCTCGTGCTGGATCTTGTGGTGCAGCTTGAGGATCGCGTCCATGAGCATCTCCGGCCGCGGCGGGCAGCCGGGCAGGTACATGTCCACCGGGACGATGTGGTCGACGCCCTGGACGATCGCGTAGTTGTTGAACATGCCGCCGGAGCTCGCGCAGACGCCCATCGCGAGCACCCAGCGCGGTTCGGGCATCTGGTCGTAGATCTGGCGCAGGACCGGCGCCATCTTCTGGCTGACCCGGCCGGCCACGATCATCAGGTCGGCCTGGCGCGGCGAGGCGCGGAAGACCTCCATGCCGAAGCGGGCCAGGTCGTAGCGGCCGGCGCCGGAGGCCATCATCTCGATCGCGCAGCAGGCCAGGCCGAAGGTCGCCGGCCACAGCGACGACTTGCGGGTCCAGTTGACCAGCTTCTCCACGCTGGTCAGCAGCACACCGCTCGGCAGCTTCTCCTCGAGTCCCATGTCAGCCCCCTGTCAGTCCCAGTCGAGCCCGCCGCGGCGCCACACGTACGCGTAGGCGATGAACACGGTGGCGATGAAGACGACCATCTCGACCAGCCCGAAGACGCCCAGCGCCTCGTTGTGCACGGCCCACGGGTAGAGGAAGACGATCTCGATGTCGAAGACGATGAAGAGCATCGCGACGAGGTAGTACTTCACCGGGAAGCGGCCGCCGGTGAGCGGCTGGTCGACCGGCTCGATCCCGCACTCGTAGGCCTCGAGCTTGGCGCGGTTGTAGCGGCGCGGGCCCACGTAGGGAGCGGCCGTCACCGAGAACAGCGCGAAGGCCGCGGCGAGCGCGAAGAGCCCGACGATCGGGACGTAGTTCGAGAGCATCAGCGGCACCCTACGGTGAGGTCGATCACGTTCCGGTCAGGGACCGGACGGTTGCGGAGCGTGTCGATACGCGTGTGACGTGGCATGTCAGACCGCCGGTGCCAGCCGTGTGAGGACGGCGATCGCGCGGTCCACGCCGTCGCCGTCCCGGCCGTCGCTGAGGTTGCCCATGAGCCGCAGCGCGGCGTTCACCAGCGCCGGTCGCTTGAGGCCGTGGGCGGTGGCGAACCGGACGACGTCCGGGCGGGCCAGCAGGGCGAGGAAGCCGACGCCGAGGCGGTGGTGCCGCCCGTAGGCGGCGCGCAGCAGCTCGGGGTAGCGGCGGAGCACGGACTCCCGCGCCGGGCCCTCGGGCCGGGAGAGCGCGTCGGCCGCGGTCTCGGCCGCCATGCGCCCGGTCTCCATCGCGTAGCTGATGCCCTCGCCGTTGAACGGGTTGACCGTGCCGGCGGCGTCGCCGGTGAGCAGGAGGCCGCGGGTGTAGGCCGGCTGCCGGTGCAGGGCCATGGGGAGCCCGGCCCCGCGCAGCGGCGTGACCGCGTGCTCCTCCCCCAGCTGGTCCGCGGCGGGGAAGGTGTCCAGCCACCGGCGGAGGACCTCGCGGTGGTGGCTGCCGTCGGAGCGCCGGGTGTCGAGCAGGCCGAAGCCGACGTTGGCGGTGCCGTCGCCCATCCCGAAGATCCAGCCGTAGCCGGGCATCGACTCCGAGGTGGGGCCCTCCGGCGCGAGGTCGAAGGAGATGTCGAGGTAGTCGTCCGAGGTGCGCGGGCTGCTCACGTACCGGCGGACGGCGACGCCGAGCGGCCGGTCCTCGCGGCGGGCCAGCCCCAGGCTCTTGGCGAGCCGTCCGGAGAGCCCCTCGGCCGAGACCACCAGGCGCGAGCGGATCTCGCCCGGCTCCTTGCCGGGACCGGCGGTGTAGCGGACGCCGGCGACCCGCCCGGCCTCGTCCAGCAGCGGGTCGGTGACGGTGACCTCGGTGTGCAGCCGGGCGCCGGCGGCCTGCGCGTGCGCGGCGAGGCGGGCGTCGAGCTCGCTGCGCCGGCACACCAGGCTGTGGCCCGGCCAGTTCGCCAGCCGCGGCCAGTCGACCTCGACGACCTGGCCCCCGCCGGCGACCCGGAGCCCCTTGTGCCGGACCCAGCCCGAGGTGTCGACGCCCATGTCGTCCAGAGCCTTGACCCCGCGCGGGGTCAGGCCGTCGCCGCAGACCTTCTCGCGGGGGAAGGCGGCCTTCTCCAGGACGACGACGTCGAGCCCGGCCCGCGCCAGCCACCACGCGGCGCTGGATCCAGCAGGACCGGCACCGACCACCACCACGTCGGCGCGGGCGTCCGCGTCGAGCGGTGCTGCGGTCGTGCCGGGCACGCTGCGCCTCCTCGGTCGAGCTTGTGAATTGGTTCACAAAGTCGGTCGTTCCGAGTCTAGGCCGCGATGTGAGCAACCTGACAGCACCCCCTGGCGGTGCGATCGGTCACAGCCCGTGCGCGGCGCCGTGGAGCGCGTCCCGGACCTCCTCGTCGGTGGTCTGGCCGAAGTCGCCGTACGCCTGCCCGACGGCCCGGAAGGACGGCGGGGCCAGCAGGCAGACCAGGTCGTCGACGAACGGTTCGAGGGCGTCGCAGGCACGTGGCGAGCCGACCGGAACGGCGACGGTGATCGACGCGGGACCAGCGGACCTGGCCGCGACGACGGCGGCGTGCATGGTGGCGCCGGTGGCCAACCCGTCGTCGACGAGGACCACGGCGCGGCCGGCCACGGGCGGCGGTGGCCGGCCCTCCCGGTAGGCGGCCTCCCGCCGCCGCAGCTCCACGAGCTCCCGCCGCCCCACCTCGTCGAACGCGGCGCTGCCCACGCCGGCGGCGGCGAGAACGGACTCGACCCGCACGGTCTCCACCGCATCGCCGAGGGCGGCGATCGCGCCCATGGCCAGCTCGGGCTGGGCGGGCAGGCCGAGCTTGCGGACGACGAGGACGTCGAGCGGTGCGGCCAGCGCCGCGGCCACCTCCGCGGCGACGACCACCCCGCCGCGCGGCAGGCCGAGCACGAGCGGAGCGGGGAGGGACCGGCGGGCCAGGTGCTCGCCGAGCGCCCGTCCCGCGGCGCGGCGGTCGGCGAACGGGCGGCGGCTCACCGGAGCCCCGGTCCTACAGCGGCTCGGGCATCGGCGCGGGCGGGGGCGCCGACGGGTCGGTGGGGTCGGGTGTCGGGTACGGCGCGGGCATCGGCGGCGGGATCGGGTCGGTCGGCGACGGCGAGGGACCCGGTGGCTGCGGCGACGGAGGCGGCGGGGTCGTCATGGACCGACGCTAGGACCGCAGGTGCCGCACCGGAACCCCGGGCGAGCTCACTGCGCCGGGCCGCCGCCCAATCCGATCTCATTGCCGTCGGGATCCCGGTAGGTCACCTTCCGCACGCCGTTCTCATAGGTTTCCTGCTCCGCCGGCGAGATCCCCTGGTCGGCGATGCGGCTCACCCAGGCGTCCAGGTCGTCGACGAAGAGCGTGTGCATCGCGTGGCCGGCGTGCTCGGGTCGCACGTCGATGTACAGGTACCGGTGCTCGCCGATCTCCCAGACCGCCTCGACGTCGTTGGGGAAGAACGCCGGGGCGCCCAGCAGCCGCTCGTACCAGGTCAGCGACAGCTCGTAGTCGGTGACGGGCAGGCCCGCGAAGAGGTCGACGGCCACGCCTGGACGCTAGCGACGCCGACGTCGGCCGGGAAGCGGCCGGCCTACCGCCGAGGTGCCCTTCGTCAGAAGGGCGGCGGTTCCTCGCGTGGGCGCGGAGGTGGCGGGGGTGCCGGCAGGGCTCGTTGCTCCACGGGGTGGCGTAGGCCCGGCGGCCGGGTGCACCGGGTGACGCCGCTCGGGGTGGTGACCCGGAGGGTCCCGTCGGGCGAGAGCTCGAAGCGCCAGTTCCGGGCGAAGGTCTTCAGCCGGTGGTGCGTCCGGCACAGGCAGCAGAGGTTCTCGCACCCGGTCCGTCCACCGCAGTCGTAGGCCACGACGTGGTCGGCGTCCGTGCGCCCGGCGGGCTGGGAGCAGCCGGGATGCCGGCAGGTGCGGTCCCGCAGCCTGAGGAACCGCACCTGCGTTGCGGTCGGCTCGTACCTCTCGACCGCGGGCGGCGCCGCGAGAACGGGGCAGGCGCAGGTGACGTCCCGACCGTGCGTCGGGCAGCCTCGTGCCGCCAGCCGCGCGAGCCCACCGGCGGTCGCCGTCGCCAGCAGCGCGCCGTCGTGGCCCGTGAACGCGACCTCGAGACTGCCGCCGGGTGGTGTCTGCACGCCGAGCGCACCCAGCTGGGTCATCAGCTCGCGCAGGTGCGCGGCGGTGATGGGCACGCCTGCCGCGGCCGGGCCCGAATCGACGCCGAGGTCGGCCTTGCCGCGGGGGTGCAACGCCGCCAACGGCGCCAGCACCGTGACCTGCGCCGTGAAGCCGGGGCCGGACGGCGAGCCGCCGGGGTTCAGCACCATCGCCGCGTGCGCCTCGGCCCGGAGCAGCCCGATCGGCCGGTCGTCCCCCGCGGTGCGCGCGAGCTGCGCTGCCGCGTCGATCGCCGACCACATCGCCGCGCCGATCGGAGAGGGCAGCTCGCTCGACAGCACCGACATCCCGTCCTGGGTCGGCCGGACCCGTACCTCCGCGCGTCGTTCGGCCTCGATCCGTCGTCTCTCGGCGAACTCCTCGTCCGCGGCGACCGCCGCGGCGATCAGCCGGCGGCGCAGCCGCCCCGACGAGAGGCCGGCCGCCTCCGGCAGCACGGCGGGGACGACGGCGGCGATCACCTCGTCGGAGGCGGTTCCCAGCACGTCCGCGAAGACCCGCGCCCGCCACCAGTCCAGCTCGCCCGCGGCGCACGCTGCCTGCACCGCCGGCATCCGCCCCGTCAGCACCCAGGCATCGGACAGCACGCCGGCCGCGAAGACGCGTGAGCAGTTCAGGACCAGGGCCAGCTCGTCGGGCAGGAACTCGCTCGTCCCGGGCACCGGCGACCCGGGGCCCCGGCGCCGCGCGCCGGGGTGCCCCGGTGGCGGGTCGTCGGTGTCGGGCCGATCGGCCGCGAGCGCCATGATCAGTTCCGCCTCGTAGGCGGCATCCATCGCCTTGCGGGCCTGCAGCCGCTGGAGCTCGGCGGCGAGCTGCCCCGCCGTCATCGCCTCGACGGGCAACCGCTCGATCGTGACGTCACGCTCCAACGCCCAGTCGAGCAGCAGCCCCTCTACGGGGCTGCGGTAGGGCTGCGCGACGACCACGGGTCGAACATACGTTCGGGATACGACAATTCCTGAGTGCTGCAGGATGGCGGAGTGACGACCCGACCGATCCACGGGCCCGAGCTACTGCTCGGCCTGGCGGGGGACGACCGGCGCCGTCACGGCCGCGGTGCTGGACCGGTGGGTCGTGGCGCTCGTCGTCCTGGTCGGCTGGAGCGTGGCGGAACTGCTCGTCGTCCTCGCGAGGAGGCGACGGTCAGGACGCGCGCGAGCTTTCTGACCGCCGAGCGCGGTGGAGGGCGACGATGCCGCCGGTGAGGTTGTGCCACGCGACGTCGTCCCAGCCGGCCTCCTGCACCCTCGCCGCGAGAGCGGCCTGGTCCGGCCAGGCGCGGATCGACTCGGCGAGGTAGACGTAGGCCTCCGGGTTGCTCGACACCGCGCGGGCGATCCGCGGCAACGCCTTCATGAGGTACTCGGTGTACACGGTGCGGAACGGCGTCCACGTCGGCGAGGAGAACTCGCAGATCACCAGCGTCCCGCCCGGCCGGGTGACCCGGTGGAACTCGCGCAGCGCCGCTGACGGGTCGGCCACGTTGCGCAGGCCGAAGGAGATGACGACGCCGTCCACGCTCTCGTCGGCCAGCGGCAGCGCCATCGCGTCGCCGGCCACCTTGGGCACCGGTCGCGCCGCACCCGCGCGCAGCATGCCCTGGGAGAAGTCGCAGGCGATCGCCGTCACGCCGCCCGCAGCCAGCTCGACCGTGGACACCGCCGTCCCGGCAGCGACGTCGAGGACCGTCTGCCCCGGCCGCGCGCCCAGCGCCTCGCGCGTGGCTCGCCGCCAGGAGGCGTCCAGGCCGCCCGAGAGGACCGTGTTGGTGACGTCGTAGCGCTTGGCGACCCGGTCGAACATCGCCGCGACGTCGGCCGGCCGCTTGTCCAGCCCCGCCCTCACGCCGGCGGTGTGTGCGCTGTCTCGCCGGTCTCCCACGGCACCGACGCTACCGGGCTGCCTACGCTGGGGTCGTGACGGCAGCGGCTCTGACCTCCCCGGCAGCGGCCGCGCGCACCGTCACGACCGTCTGCACGGAGGCCGTCGGCGAGCTGCTGGACCGGCTCCCGGCAGAGGGCGCGCTCTCCTGGGTGCGCCGCAGCGAGGGCCTGGTCGGCTGGGGCGAGGCCGCCCGGCTGGAGGTCAGCGGGCCGCGCGCGCTCGAGGAGGCGGCCGGCTGGTGGGCGGCCTTCACCGCCGGCCTCGACACCGACGACGAGCTGACCGTCCCCGGCTCGGGACCGGTCCTGTTCGCCAGCATCGCCTTCGACCCGGTCGCCGGGACGTCGGTCTTCCTCGTCCCCGAGGTGGTGCTCGGACGGCGGGACGGCGTCGCCTGGCTGACGACGGTCGGCGACGTCGACCCGCGCGACGTCCTCCTCCCCGCGCGCACCGACGACGGACCGGCACCGCGACTGCGCTACGCCGACGGGGCGATGGACCCCGCGAGCTGGTGCGCCGCCGTCGCCACCGCCGTGAAGCGCATCGACGCCGGCGAGCTGCAGAAGGTCGTGCTCGCCCGCGACCTGCTCGTCTCCGCCGACGTCCCACTCGACCCGCGGCGGCTGCTGCGCCGGCTGGCCGAGCGCTTCCCCGACTGCTGGACGTTCTCCGTCGACGGGCTCCTGGGCGCCACCCCCGAGCTCCTGCTCCGGCGGACCGGCCGCGAGCTGTCGGCGCGCGTCCTCGCCGGCACGGCTCCGCGCGGCGCCGGCGCGGACGACGAGCGGCTGGCCGCCGCCCTCATCGGCTCGGCCAAGGACCGGGCCGAGCACGCGCTGGCCGTCGACTCGCTCGTCCGGGCGCTGGAGCCCCACTGCTCCGCGCTCGACGCACCCGCGGAGCCACAGCTGCTCACCCTGGCCAACGTGCGGCACCTCGCCAGCGACGTCACCGGCAGGCAGCGCGGCCGGGCCGGGCTGCTCGAGCTCATCGGTGCGGTGCACCCGACCGCCGCCGTCGGTGGCACCCCCACCCCGGACGCCGTCGCGGTCATCGCGGAACTCGAGGGCATGGACCGCGGCCGCTACGCGGGGCCGGTCGGCTGGCTCGACGCCCGCGGTGACGGCGAGTTCGGCCTGGCCCTGCGCTGCGCAGAGCTGGTCGGCGACGACAGCGCCCGGCTGTTCGCCGGCTGCGGCATCGTGGCCGGTTCCGACCCGGCCGCGGAGCTGGCCGAGACGCAGTCGAAGTTCGCCGCGTTCCAGGCGGCTCTCGAGGGCTAGGCGAGCGCGGCCGCCGCAGCGGCGCGCAGCTCGACGGCGAGCGCGGCCTCGGCCCGCTGGTCGGTCCGGACGACGACGACCCTCGGACCGCCCAGGCCCAGCGCACCGGGCAGCTCCGACGGCGAGGAGATGCGCGTCGCCGCCCAGCCCAGCGACTGCGCCACCGCCACCAGGTCGCGCCCGTGCGGCGTGCCGAACACGCGGCGGTAGTCGCGCGCGTGCCGGTCCTGCCCCGGCTCGAGCTGGGCGAAGATCCCGCCGCCGTCGTTGTCCGGGACGACGACCGTCAGGTCCGGCGCGGGCTCGCCCTCGCCGAGCAGCAGCCCCGTCAGGTCGTGCAGGAACGTCAGGTCGCCCATCAGCGCGAACGCCGGACCGCCGTGGACCGTGGCGGCACCCACGGCCGTCGAGACGGTCCCGTCGATGCCGGCGACGCCCCGGTTGGCGAGCACGGTGAGGTCGGCGCGCGGCACCGCGAGGCGGTCGACGTCGCGCACCGGCGTCGACGACCCGAGCACCAGGAGGGCGCCGGACGGCAGCGCCGCGACGACGTCCCGCGCGAGCCGGGCCGCGGTGAACTCCGGGCGGGCGTCGAGCAGTTCGTCGACCGCGGCACCCACGGCGCTCCCCGCACGCTGCCACTCGCCCACCCACGACAGGTCGGTCGCCTCGCGGCCGTGCCCCCCACCCAGCGTGGCGGCCACGGAGCCGCTGCTGCGGACGGCGTCGGCCCAGCGCGGTGACGCGGTCACCGTCTCCACGTGGACGGCGGGATCGGCGAGCAGTGCGGTGACCGGCCGGGACAGCGTCGGGCGGCCGACCACCAGCACCCGCTCGGGCCGGTGCTCCGACAGCCACTCCCGCGCGCCCAGCACCAGGGCACCGGCACGCACGGCATCCGTCCCCCACGCCCCGCTCGAGGGCTCCGCGACGACGGGCCAGCCGAACGTCGAGCCGAGCTCCGCGGCCTCCCTGCCGAGCGCGGCCGGGCCGTCACCGACCACCACGAGCGTGCGGCGCCCGCGGCCGGGAGCCCCGCCGGAACCGGCGTGCACGGGAACCGCAGCCGTCCACGGGGCGCCGTCCGGGCGCCCCGCCCAGGGGCCGGTGAGGTCCGCTGCGTCGTGGTCCGGCACCAGCGGCTCGCGCAGCGCGAGGTTCAGGTGCACCGGTCCCGGGTCGGCCGAGAGCGCACCCCTCGCGGTGAGCAGCGCCTTGGCGGTCAGCGACCGCCAGTACCGGTTCTGCGCCTCCTCGCGGCCCTCCTCGGGCACGCCGACGTCGGCCGCCCACCGCACGGCGCCGCCGTACAGCCCGGCCTGCTCGATGGTCTGGTTCGCGCCGGTCGCCCGTAGCTCCGGCGGCCGGTCGGCGGTCAGCGCCAGCAGCGGCACCCCGCTGGCGTCGGCCTCCAGGACGGCGGCGTGCAGGTGCGCGGCCGCGGTCCCGGACGTGGTCAGCACGGGCACCGGCCGGCCCGACGCCTTCGCCAGACCGAGCGCGAGGAACGCCGCCGTCCGCTCGTCGATGCGGACGTGCAGCCGCAGCCGCCCGTCCCGCTCGGCGGCGGCGAGCGCCAGCGCGACCGGCGCCGAGCGGGAGCCGGGTGCCAGCACGGCGTCGGTCACGCCGCCCCGGACCAGCTCGTCGACCAGCACCCGGGCGAACGCGGTGGACGGGTTCACGCGGCCGCCACCGCGTCGAGCCGCGCCCGCCAGCGGGCCTCGGTGCCCGCGTCGGCGGCGACCGCGTCGAGCCGGTCCGGCTCCGGTCGCACCACCGGCAGCTCGCCGTCGACCGGAAGCAGGGGCGCGGACGTCACGTCGTCGGTGAACAGGGCGACCGTGGCGAGCCCGCAGGCGAAGGGCAGCTCCGGCAGGGCCGCGGCCAGCGCCACCCCAGCGGCGATCCCGACCGAGCTCTCCAGCGCCGAGGAGACGACGCACGGCAGGCCGTGCGCCTCGGCGACCCGCAGCGCCGCCCGCACCCCGCCCAGCGGCTGGACCTTGAGGACGACGACGTCGCACGCCTCGCGCAGGTCGACGCGCAGCGGGTCGGCCGAGCGGCGGACCACCTCGTCGGCGGCGACCCGGACGTCGATCCTCCGGCGCAGCGCCGCCAGCTCCTCGAGCGTGGCGCAGGGCTGCTCGACGTACTCCAGGCCGACGCGGTCGAGCTCGCCGATGCGTGCCACCGCCGTGTCGACGTCCCAGGCCGCGTTGGCGTCGACCCGGATCGCGCCGGCCGGTCCCAGGGCGTCGCGGACCGCCTCCACCCGAGCCAGGTCGTCGGCCGTGGTCTGGCCCGGCTCGGCGACCTTCACCTTGGCGGTGCGGCACCCGGAGGCGCTGACGATCGCGTGCGCCCGCTCGGCGTCGACCGCGGGCACCGTGACGTTCACCGGTACCGCCGAGCGCACCGGCTCCGGCCACCCCTCGACGGCCGACTCGACGGCGGCGGCCCACCACCGGCGGCTCTCGTCGACGTCGTAGTCCCAGAACGGGGAGAACTCGCCCCAGCCCGCCGGCCCCTGCACGAGCACCCCGTCGCGGACGTCGATGCCGCGGAAACGGGTGCGCAGCGGCACCGAGTACACGGCGGTCATCACCGGAACAGCCTAGTTGGGCAGGGTCGTAGGCTTGCCCCTCGTGGCCAGGCACCTCACCCCCGTGCCCGCCGCCGAGCTGACCCCCGACCACCTGCGCGCCGCCCTCGACGGGCGGCAGCCCCTCGCCGTGCTGCCCGCCGGTCCTCCCGCCGTCGTCGACGCCGCTCTCGCGGTGCTCCGGCCGGACGAGCCCCTCGAGCCCGGCGCCGACCTCGTCGTCGTCACCTCGGGCTCGACCGGCGGCGGCCGGGGCGTCCTGCTCCCCACCGCCGCGCTGGAGGCCTCGGCGGCCGCCACCCACGAGCGGCTGGGCGGGCGGGGCAGCTGGCTCCTGGCGCTGCCGGTGTCGGCGATCGCCGGGCTGCAGGTGCTCTGCCGCAGCCTCCTCGCGGGCACGCGGGCCGAGCTGCTGGCCAGGGGCGAGCCGCTCGCCGACGCGGTGCGGCGCATGCCGGCCGGTCGCCGGTACACGTCCCTGGTGCCCACGCAGCTGCGCCGCTACCTGGACGAGGAGCCCGCCGCGCTCCGGGCCTTCGACGCGGTCCTGGTGGGCGGCGCCGCCACCGACGCCGCCCTGCGCGAGCGCGCGCGGGAGGCCGGCGTCCACGTCGTGACCACCTACGGCATGACCGAGACCGCCGGCGGCTGCGTGTACGACGGTCTGCCGCTGGACGGCGTCCGGGTGCGGGTGACCGACGGGCCCGCAGGACCCGGCGGTGGTGGCGTGGAGTTGGCGGGCCCCACCGTCGCGCTGGGCTACCGGCTGGATCCCGCTGCGACCGAGGCCGCGTTCGGCGGCGGCTGGTTCCGGACCCGGGACGCCGGCACGCTCGACGCCGACGGCCGGCTGACCGTCACCGGCCGGCTGGACGACGTCGTCATCTCCGGCGGCGTGAACGTCGCCCCGGCCGCCGTGGAGGCCGCGCTCCGGGAGCACCCGGACGTCGTGGACGCCGTGGTCTTCGGCCGCCCGGACGAGAAGTGGGGCCAGCGCGTGGTCGCGGCGGTCGTCCCGGCGCCCGGGAGGACACCGGACCTGGCGGCGTTGCGCGCCTGGGTGGCCGGGAGACTGGGCGCGGCGGCCGCGCCCCGGCAGCTGCACCTGCTCGACGAGCTGCCCCTCCTGCACACCGGCAAGCCCGACCGCCGCGCGGTCGCCGCCCTGACCCCGGAGGTCTGATGGCCACCCCCGCCCAGTGGATCGCCGGCGCCCGGCCGAAGACCCTCCCGGCCGCGCTCGCCCCGGTCCTCGTGGGCAGCGGCGCGGCGGCCGCCCTCGACGGCTTCGACCTGCCCGCGGCCCTGCTCGCCCTGGTGGTCGCGCTCGCCCTGCAGGTGGCGGTCAACTACGCCAACGACTACTCCGACGGCAAGCGCGGGACCGACGCCGACCGGGTCGGGCCCATGCGGCTGGTGGGCTCCGGTGCCGCCACGCCGCAACAGGTCCTCGTCGCCGCGTGCCTCTCCTTCGGCGTCGCGGCGGTGGCCGGGCTGGCGCTGGCCGCCCTGTCCAGCTGGTGGCTGGTGGCGGTGGGCGCCGTCTGCATCCTCGCCGCGTGGACCTACACCGGCGGGCCGGCCCCCTACGGCTACCGCGCGCTGGGCGAGGTGTTCGTCTTCGTCTTCTTCGGCCCGGTCGCCGTCGTCGGCACGACGTTCGTGCAGACCGGCGGGATCGAGGGCCTGGCGATCGCCGTCTCGGTGCCGATCGGGCTGCTGATCGTCGCCATCCTGGTGGTCAACAACCTGCGCGACATCGACGGCGACGCGACGGCGGGCAAGCGCACCCTCGCCGTGCTGCTGGGCGACCGGGCCACCCGGTACCTGTTCGTCGACCTGTTCGTCGCCGCGTTCGTGGTGGTCCTCGCCGTCGGCGTCGTCCGGCCCTGGGCGCTGCTCGGCCTCCTGGCCGCGCCCCTCGCCGTCCCGCCGGCGCGCACGGTCCTGTCCGGTGGGCGGGGGCCGGCCCTCATCGCGGCGCTGCAGGGCACCGGGCAGCTGACGCTGGGGACCGGCGTGCTGCTGGGCGCGGGGCTCGCGCTGAGCGGCTGAGCGGGCTACTCGTTCCCGCTCAGCCGGGTGCGCAGGTCCTCCTTGGCCGCCTTGCGCGCGACGCTGCGGGCCGCGAGGGCCTCGGTGAGCCGGTCGCGGGAGGGCCGCAGCAGCAGGTAGGACACCGGCATGGACAGCAGCAGGCCGAACAGCAGGCCGGGGAAGCTGCCCAGCCCCAGCATCCAGAGGATCAGGACGAGCGCGGCGGCGATCGCGAACCGGCCCACCGTGTAGATCAGCAGCCAGGGCAGGATCTTCGGCGGTGTCGCCGGTCCCCCCGACGGGCCGGGGGGGACGGGACGGTTCTCAGCCATGTCGGCCTTCCCATTTCGTGGAGAGCACCACCGTGGTGCGGGTGCGGGCGACACCCCTGATCCGGTTCAACGCGCTGATGGTGGCCTCGAGTGCCGGGATGTCCGTCACGCGCACCTTGAGCACGTACCCCTCGCTGCCGGCGACCCGCCAGCAGTCCTCGATGCCGGGGACGTCGCGCATCGCCGCCTCGACACCGGTGTCGTCCACCGCGTCGCTCTCGATCACGCTGACCAGCGCGGTGACGTCCAGGCCCACGGCGGCCGGGTCGACGACCGCGCGGTAGCCGGTGATCACGCCGGCCGCCTCGAGCTTGCCGACGCGCTCGTGCACGGCCGGCGAGGACAGGCCGACCTGCCGGGCCAGCTCGGCGTAGCTCGCCCGGCCGTTGGCCCGCAGGAGGTCGATGAGCTGCTCGTCCACGGCGTCGATGGCGGGCTCCTGTCCGGGTGCGGTCCAGAGATGTTCGTTCGTCCGGCACCGAGTATCGCCGCGGACGTACGCTGGGTGCCGACGAGGGGGTTCAACCGTGGTGTTCCTGGTGGTGCTCGTGATCGCCGTGGCGATCGTCGTGCTGGTCATGCGGGCGGCTGCCGCCCCCGGGCGGCCGGGTGGAGGCCTGCGTGCGCCGCGGCCGCCGCGCAGCCCGCGTCCGCAGCGTCCGCAGGGCCGCCCGCGGCCCCTGGCGCCGGACGACGACCCCGAGTTCCTGCGCGAGCTGGACCGCCGCACCCGACGGGACGACGGCTCCCCCGCCTAGGCGACCCGGCTCGTCCCGAGCAGCCGCCGCCACCCGCGGCGCGCCGCGGCGGCCGGCGCGGGGGCCGGTGGTGCGGGCTCCTCGGACGCGCTGTCGTCCTCGTCCGCCCCGTCGCCGCCCAGATCGGCGGGCCAGCCCAGCCCGCCGCCCTCCTCGGCCGGCGTGCCCGGCCAGCCGACCGGCCCCTGGACCGCCGCGTGGTGCGCGGCTCCCGGCGGCCGGTGCGCGAGCGCGTCGGCGACGATCGGGTCGGCCGTTGCCCCCTCGGGCGCGGCGTGCTTACCCACGGTGAACCCCCCGGTGACTGGGCGACGGTCGTCCGGGGGCATGGAAGCACGGGAACCGCGCATCCGTCACCACCGGCTGCGCGAGGAGCTCACGAAACCGGTGACGCAGCGTGAGCGAAGCGGTGCTCAGCTGACGCCGGCGTAGCTGTGCAGCCCGGTGGACACCATGTTCACGAAGGTCAGGTTGAAGATCATCACGACCAGGCCGACGACGTTCACCCAGGCGGCCGGCTTGCCCCGCCAGCCGGCCGTCGTCCGCGCGTGCAGGTACGCGGCGTAGACCACCCAGGCGATGAAGGCCCAGGTCTCCTTGGGGTCCCAGCCCCAGAACCGGCCCCAGGCGGCCTCGGCCCAGATCGCGCCCGCGATGACGGTGAACGTCCAGATCGGGAAGCCGAACACCGCCGTCCGGTGGGCGACCCGGTCCAGCGCCGCGGCGCCGGGCAGCCGGGCGAGCAGGCCACCGGCCTCCTCGCCCGCGGCGACCCGCTCGTCGGAGCGGGTCTTGACCAGGTACAGGACGCTGGCGATCCCGCTGACGAAGAAGATGCCGAAGCCGATGATGGCCGTGCTCACGTGGATGGCCAGCCAGTACGACCGCAGCGCCGCCACGAGCGGGCCGGCCTCGGCGTAGAGGAACAGGCCGATCAGCACCATGGCCAGGACGACGGGCGCGAGCACGAACAGGCCGATGTGCCGCAGACCCGGCGTGCGGACCGCGAAGACCAGGTAGGCCACGACGGCGACGAAGACCGTCGCCGTCGAGAACTCGTACATGTTGCCCCAGGGCAGCCGGTCGGTCGCCAGCCCGCGGGTCACCAGGACGGCGCCGTGCGCGACGGCGCCCAGCGCGGTCAGGCCGAGCGCGATGGCGCCCCAGCGACGGCCGCGGCTGTCCTCGACGGGCGCCGGAGCGGGCTCGGGAGCGGCCGGGACGGCGGGAGCGCCCGCGCCGACCAGCTCCCGCGCGCGCGTCGTCCGCCGGCCGAAGGCGAGCTGGGCGCAGAAGGCCACCATGGCGACCGAGTACAGCGCGATGCTGATCGAGAACAGGCTGTCCGACAGCGAGGCGAGCTGGTCAGGAGTCACGCGGGGGTCCTCCGGGTTCGGGTGCGCGGGTGCCGAGGGCGGCGTCGAGGTCGTCGGTCAGGGCGGCGAACCGGGGCGCGTTCTCGCCGCTGCCCCGGGTGAGCGAGGCCAGCGTGAGCACGGTACCGCCGCCGCCGGGGGCTGGTTCGGCCCGGGCGAACACCCGCTCGCGGCGGAGCAGCAGCATGCCCAGCAGGCCGGTGAGCAGGGCGATCGCGGAGACCAGCACCCACACCTGGCCGGGGTCGTGGGAGTACTGGAAGGCGGCGAACTCGCGGTACCCGGTGAACGCGATCGTCGTCCCGTCGGGCAGCGTCGTCGACTGGCCGACGGCCAGGTTCGCCGACCCCACCTCGGTGAGGCTGCCGCGGTCGATCTGCGAGGCGTCGAGCGAGTAGACCGACTGCGGGATGCCCGAGTCCAGGCCCAGGTAGCCCGAGTAGGCGACGATCGCGACCTGCGGCGCCAGCGGACGCGGGTCGACCGAGGTCAGGATCCCGCCCTGCACCAGCCCGGTGGGGGCGAAGAAGCCCTCGATGGCCAGCTGGTCCTCGCCGTCGGCCTGCAGGTCGGGCACCTTGAGCGCGCCCTGGCTGGCCATCGTCGACTGGTCGGATGGGAGGAACGGCACCGACACGTCCTCCAGCGAGGTGCCGTCCGGGCGGCTGACGGTGAACGTCGGGCTGAACCCGTGCCCGGTCACGTAGACGCGGTCGCCGTCGAGGCGCAGCGGCTCGTTGACGCCGATCGTCGTCTTCCGCCCCTCCTCCCCCGGGCCGCCGTAGCGGATGTCGGCGGTGAACGAGGCGGCGGTCAGGTTCTCCTCGTACTCGGCGCGGAAGTCCTCGAGGTCGACGCACAGCGGGCTGAGGTCGCCGCTGTCGATCAGCGGGCCCGACGAGTAGGTGTCGTACTGCTGGAAGGAGTTGCAGAAGCCCTGGCCCTCGGTGACCAGGATGCTGCCCTCGTAGCCCCAGAGCTTCCCGCCGGCCAGCCCGAGCAGCAGCGCCACCAGCGAGAGGTGGAACAGCAGGTTGCCGGTCTCCTTGAGGTAACCCTTCTCGGCCGAGAGCTGGTCCTCCCGACGCACGACCCGGAACCTGCGGACACGCAGCTCCTCCTCGACCACGTCGAGGGCGTCCGACCCTGCGAGACAGGTGGTCAGCGTCCCCGAGTCGGGGAGGCGCAGCAGGTTGCGGGGCGCCGGCGGGGGCGCCGCGCGCATGGCGCGGAAGTGCTCGAGCCCGCGGGGCAGCACGCAGCCGATCAGCGAGACGAACAGCAGCAGGTAGACCGCGGCGAACCACGGTGAGCTGAAGACGTCGAACAGGTACAGCCGGTCGAGCACCGGCGCCAGCGTCGGGTGGTCGGCGAAGTACTGGTTGACGTTGTTCTGCGACAGCGACCGCTGCGGCAGCAGCGAGCCGGGCACGGCGGCCAGCGCGAGCAGGAACAGCAGCACGATGGCCGTGCGCATCGCGGTCAGTCGGCGCCACCAGCGCAGCAGGAACCCGGCGCCCCGTCGCGGGGCCGAGGGGGACGGCGCCGGGGCCGGCGGCCGAGGAGGGGCGATCGTGCTCACAGGGCGGACTCCCCGAAGCCGGTCGCGGCGAGCCACGAGCGCAGCCACTGCATCATCTCGGTCCAGGCGCCGGTCAGCAGGAGCAGCCCGACCAGCACCAGCACCGCCCCGCCGAAGCGGGTCACCGCCTGCGCGTGCCGGCGCAGGAACGACGTCGCCCCGACCGCCCAGCGGGCACCGAGCGCGACCAGCACGAACGGCACGCCCAGCCCGATGCAGTAGGCGACGCTCAGGATCGCGCCGCGGGTCGCCGTCGCCTCGGAGAAGGCCAGCGAGTACACCGCCGACAGCGTCGGGCCCAGGCACGGCGTCCAGCCGAGGCCGAACACGATGCCCAGCAGCGGTGCGCCGGCCAGCCCCGCGACCGGCCGGGCGTTGAGCCGCTTGGTCCGCTGCAGCAGGGGCAGCCAGCCGAGGAAGGCCAGGCCGACGACGATGGTGACGACGCCGAACACCCGGTTGAGCAGGTCGGCGTGCTGCACCATCAGCCGGCCCAGGCCGCCGAAGGCCGCGCCGAACGCGACGAACACCGCGGTGAAGCCGAGGACGAACAGGGATGCGCCCAGCACCATGCGGGCGCGCGGCGGCACCTCGGTGCGGACCGCCGTCGCCGTCCCCCCTGCCCCGGGCTCGGCCGGCGGCCGGCCCGTGCCGGAGCCGACCAGGCCGGTGACGTAGGAGAGGTAGCCGGGGACCAGCGGCAGCACGCAGGGCGAGGCGAAGCTGATCAGGCCCACCAGGGCCGCGACGGCGGCCGCGACCAGCAGCGGGCCGTCGGTGACGAGGCCGGCGAACGTGTCACCCACGTCAGGCCTCCTCCAGCACCAGGTCGATCACGCGGCGCAGGTCCTCCTGCGACACCTCGCCGGTGTAGACCGCGGCGACCCGGCCGTCCGGGTCCAGCACGATCGTGGACGGGATGGCGTTCGCCGGGTAGTCCCGGAACGCCAGCGCCACCTCGCCGCGCGGGTCGTAGAGCGAGGGGAACTCGATGCCGAAGCGCTCGACGAACTGCAGCGCGAACTGCTCGCTGGGCTCCTTCACGTTCAGCCCGAGGAACTGGACGCCCTCGTCGCGGACGTCGGCGTAGACCTCCTGGAACTCCGGCGTCTCCACCCGGCAGGGCGCGCACCAGGATCCCCAGAAGTTGAGGACGGCGACGTCGCCGGCGAGCTCGTCGGAGGAGAAGTCGCCGCCGTCGAGCAGCGTCCCGGCGAACTCGGGCGCGACGGCCCGCTCGTCCGGCGGGATGACCTCCCCGCTCGGCGTCGCCGCGACGAAGCGGAACTCGCCGCCGTTGTTCACGTCGACCTGGTCCGAGCCCGTCGAGCAGCCGGCCAGCAGCGCGGCCGCGGTCAGGGCGAGCAGCGCGCGCCTCATGCCCCGGGCACCGCGTCCGGGTCGGTGGCCCCCGCGGGCTCGGCGTAGCCCAGGCCGGCGAAGCGGTCGCCGTCGTAGGTCAGGGAGGTCACGCTGGCCAGGGCGCACTGGCGGCGCCGCGGGTCGTGCACGTAGCGCCGGCCCTCCATGTGCAGCCGCGTCGTCCAGATCGGCAGCTGGTGGCTGACCAGCACCGCCTCGTGCCCGCGGGCGGCGTCGCGCGCCGCCTCCACGGCGGCGAGCATGCGGGCGGCGATCTCGACGTAGGGCTCGCCCCACGAGGGCTGGAAGGGGTTGCGCAGCTTCCACCAGTTGCGGGGAGCGCGGAACACGCCGGCTCCGCCCGCCACCCGCATCCCCTCGAAGGCGTTGCCGGCCTCGATCAGCCGGTCGTCGATGCCGACCGGGAGCGAGAGCGACTCGGCGAGCGGGGCGGCGGTCTGCTGCGCCCGCTCGAGGGGGCTGGACACCAGGTGGGTGACGTCCTTGCCGGCGAACCACTCCGCGGCGGCCATCGCCATCGCCTCGCCCGTCGTCGACAGCCGGTAGCCGGGCAGCCGGCCGTACAGCACGCCGTCGGGGTTGAAGACCTCGCCGTGGCGGAGGAGGTGGACGACCGTGGTCTCGCTCATGTGGACCTCTCGCTGCCGAGCTCGCCGCTGCGGTGGTCGGTCGCCGCGGCGGCGGCCCGGGCCGCGGCGGGCAGGGCCTCGAGCACCCGGTCGAGGGCCTCACCCGACAGCGCCGCGTTGACGAACCACGCCTCGAACGCCGACGGCGGCAGGTACACGCCGCGGGCCAGCATCGCGTGGAAGAAAGCGGTGTACCGGGAGACGTCCTGGGTCTTCGCGTCGTCGTAGTCGCGCACCTGGCGTTCGTCGGGCACGAAGAAGACCGAGAACATCGAGCCGGCCTGCTGGACGCGGTGCGGCACGCCGGCGGCGAAGAGCGCCGCGCTGGCGGCCCCCCGGAGGACAGCGGCCACCTCGTCGCAGTGGGCGTAGACCTCGTCGGTGCAGTGGCGCAGCGTGGTGAGGCCCGCGGCGACGGCCACCGGGTTCCCGGACAGCGTGCCGGCCTGGTAGACGGGGCCGATCGGCGCCAGCTGGTCCATCAGGTCCGCGCGCCCAC
Source organism: Blastococcus sp. SYSU D00922 (assembly GCF_054050495.1). Lineage (NCBI taxonomy): Bacteria > Bacillati > Actinomycetota > Actinomycetes > Geodermatophilales > Geodermatophilaceae > Blastococcus > Blastococcus sp. SYSU D00922. The sequence continues at coordinate 309,237 of NZ_JBJGZL010000001.1, read as the reverse complement.
CGAAGGCGGCGGCCGGCAGCCCCCCGCCCATGACCTTGCCGAAGGTGAACAGGTCGGCGTCGACGGGGTCGAGGCCGTACCAGCCCGACCGCGAGACGCGGAAGCCCGTCATGACCTCGTCGAGGACGAGCAGCGCGCCGTGCGCGGCGGTGATCCGGCGCAGCTCGGAGTTGAAGCCGTCCAGCGGCGGGACGACGCCCATGTTGCCCGCCGCCGCCTCGCTGATGACGCAGGCGATGTCGCTCCCCCGCTCGGCGAAGACGGCCTCGACGGCGGCGACGTCGTTGTAGGGCAGGACGACGGTGTCGGCGGCCGCGCCGGTCGTCACGCCCGGGGTGTCGGGCAGGCCGAGCGTCGCGACGCCGGAGCCGGCCGAGGCCAGCAGCGCGTCGACGTGCCCGTGGTAGTTGCCGGCGAACTTCACGACCAGCGGCCGGCCGGTCGTGCCGCGGGCCAGCCGGACGGCGGAGAGGACCGCCTCGGTGCCGGAGTTGACCAGCCGCACCTTCTCGACCGGCGCCATCCGGTCGCGGATCTCCTCGGCCAGGTCGAGCTCACCCTCGGTGGGCGCGCCGAAGGACAGCCCGCGACGGGCCGCGGCCGTGACCGCCTCGACGACGGCCGGGTGCGCGTGTCCCAGGAGGAGCGGACCCCAGGAGCTGACCAGGTCGACGTAGCGCCGTCCGTCGGCGTCGGTGATCCAGGCACCGGAGCCCTCGACCATGAACCGCGGCGTGCCGCCGACGGCCTGGAAGGCACGCACCGGGCTGTTCACCCCGCCCGGGATGATCCCGCGGCCGCGGGCGAAGAGGTCGGCCGAGACCGGCGCCTCGTAGGTGTAGGCGGAGCTGTCCAGCGAGGTCACGAGCCCAGTGTCCCCTGCGGATCGAGGAGCACCGACCGCAGGGCGGCCGGGTCGGTCGTGGGGACGAGGACGGTGCGCCCGTCGGTGAGCTTCAGCGGCAGCCCGGTCCGGCCGCGGGGCAGCGACCAGCCCCCACCGAGCACCGGGGCCCCGGCGTCGACGCCCGAGTCGACCGAGCGCAGGTGGTCGGCGTCGATCTCCGCCAGCCGGACCTTCTCGCGCCCGACGGTCAGCGCGGCCTCGGGACCCTGGCCGTCCACCGTGACCGTCCAGATCCGCCGCGCCGACAGGCAGCCGGCCGCGACGATGCTCAGGACGACGACCAGCGCCAGCCAGGCGAACCACGGCAGGTCCCGGCCGGGGAGCACCAGCTCCAGGACGACGAACGCCGCCACCGCGGCCGCCACGATCCAGAACGGCCGCCAGGTGCCGCCCGGCTCGACGTACGGCGTCATCGCAGCAGGCGGGCCGCCTCCACCGCCCAGTACGTGAGGACGGTCCCGGCGCCCGCGCGCCGGATGGCGGTGAGCGTCTCGAGGATCGCCCGCTCGCGGTCCACCCAGCCGTTGGCCGCGGCCGCCTCGACCATCGCGTACTCGCCGCTGACCTGGTACGCGCTCACCGGCACGTGCACCGCGTCGGCGACCCGCGTGATGATGTCCAGGTAGGGCAGGGCCGGCTTCACCATGACGGCGTCGGCGCCCTCGGCGAGGTCCTGCGCCACCTCGCGCAGCGCCTCGTCGGCGTTGGGCGGGTCCATCTGGTAGGTCGAGCGGTCGCCGAACTGCGGCGCCCCCTCGGCCGCCTCGCGGAACGGGCCGTAGAAGCCGGACGCGTACTTGGCGGCGTAGGCCAGCACCGGCGTCTCGGTGTACGCGGCGCCGTCCAGCGCCTTCCGGATGGCGGCGACCTGGCCATCCATCATCCCGCTGGGGGCGATGACGTGGGCCCCGGCCTGGGCCTGGGCGATGGCCACGGCCGCGTAGCGGTCGAGGGTCGGGTCGTTGTCGACCACGCCCGCCGGGGTGACCACGCCGCAGTGCCCGTGGTCGGTGTACTCGCACAGGCAGAGGTCGGCCATGAGGACCAGCTCGTCGCCGAGGTCGGCCCGCAGCTGCCGCAGCGCGACGTTGACGATGCCGTCGGCGGCGTCGGCCTGCGAGCCGGCGGCGTCCTTCTCCCCGGGGATGCCGAACAGCATCAGGCCGCCGATGCCGGCCTCGGCCGCCTCGTGCGCGGCCTTCCGCAGCGAGTCCAGGGTGTGCTGGACGACGCCCGGCATCGAGCTGATCGCGACCGGCTCGTCGATGCCCTGCTTGACGAAGACCGGCAGCACGAAGTCCGCCGGAGCCAGCCGCGTCTGCGCGGTCAGCCGCCGCAGCGCGGGCGTCGACCGGAGCCGGCGCCCGCGCGCGAAACCGGGGTTCGCGCCGCCGGACGTCACTTGTCGGCCCCGTCCTCCGCGCTCTCGCGCAGCGACAGGGCGTACTCGGCCAGGGCGTCGACCAGCGGCGCGACGGCCGCGGTCTCCGGCTGCACGTCGACGCGCAGGCCGAACTCCTGGGCGCTGGCGGCGGTGGCGGGGCCGATCACCGCGACGACGGTCTTCGCGTGCGGCTTGCCGGCGATGCCGACGAGGTTGCGCACGGTGCTGGACGAGGTGAAGCACACCGCGTCGAAGCCGCCGCCCTTGATCGCCTCGCGGACCGACGCGGCCGGCGGGGCCGCCCGGACGGTGCGGTAGGCCGTGACGTCGTCGACCTCCCAGCCGCGCTCCTGCAGCCCGGCGGCGAGCGCCTCGGTCGCGATGTCGGCGTGCGGCAGCAGCACCCGGTCGATCGGGTCGAAGACGTCGTCGTAGGGCGGGAAGTCGGCCAGCAGGCCCTGGCTGGACTGCTCGCCCGAGGGCACCAGCTCGGGCTGGATGCCGAACGCGCGGACGGCCTCGGCGGTCTGCTCGCCCACGCAGGCGACCTTGACGCCGGCGAAGGCGCGGGCGTCGAGGCCGAGCTCGGCGAACTTCTCGCGGACGGCCTTCACGGCGTTGACCGAGGTGAAGACGATCCAGCCGTACCGGCCGGTGACCAGGCCCTTGATGGCGCGGTCCATCTGGGCCGGGCTGCGCGGCGGCTCGACGGCGATCGTCGGCACCTCGACGGGGACGGCGCCGTAGGCGCGCAGCCGGTCGCTCATCTCCCCGGCCTGGTCCTTGGTGCGCGGCACCAGGACCCGCCAGCCGAACAGCGGCCGGCTCTCCCACCAGGACAGGCGGGCGCGCTTGTCGACGGCGGTGCCGACGGTGGCGACGACGGGGCCGGTGAAGGCCTCCACGCCCGCGGTCTTCTCGGCCACGGCGGCGAGCTTGGCGACGACGCTCTTCTGCGCCGTGCCGGAGCCGCCGGTGGTCACGACGACCGGGGTGGTGGCCGACAGGCCGCCCTCGACCAGCCGGGCGGCGGCGTCGGGGAGGTCCTCGGCGTTGCCCTGGAGCACCAGGGTGCCGCCGGTGGCGTGCGCGGCGGCCGCGAGGGCCGGCACGTCGACGCCGGTGCGCAGGTCGGCGGTCACCGCGGTGCCGCCGGTGGCGACGCCGGCGTAGGCCGGCACGGCCGTCGCGGTGGCCACGCCGGGCACGACGTCGAAGGGCACGGAGGTCCGGCCGACGGCCAGCACCTCCTTGACCACGCCCTCGGCGGCGTACGGGTCGCCGGCGACCAGGCGGACGACGACGGCGCCCTTCTTGGCGGCCTCGACGGCGGCCTTGGCGACCTCGGCCGGCTCGCCCACGGCGGCGCTCAGCTCGGTGCCGGGGTGCGTCTCGCGGACGGCGTCCTGGACGGCCGGCGAGACGTCCGGGTCGACGAGGACGAGCGCGGCCTCGGCCAGCGCCGCCGTCGCCCGGGCGGTGAGCATGCCGGGGTCGCCCGGTCCTGCTCCGACGAAGACGACCCGGCCCGTCTGGCCTGCGGTCTTCTTGACGCGCGTCATCGCGTGCTCCTGATCTCTGCCCGGCTCGGCCGGGCGATCGGCACGGCCCGGAGGGCCGCTGTTACGGGGGTCTGGACGGGGTGGGCGGTCACTGGCCCACCGCCATGAGCTCGGCCGCACCGCGGTCGAGGAGTTCCGCGGCCAGCGCGCGCCCGAGGGCGACGGCACCGGCCGGCGGGCCGCTCACCGAGCCGCGGACGGCGTCGCTGCCGTCGATCGCGGTCACGGAGGCGCGGAGGAACAGTTCGGGACCCGAGTCGCCCTCGGCCACCTCGGCGTAGGCGGCGACGGGGGCGCTGCAGCCGGCCTCGAGCGCGGCCAGGGTGGCGCGCTCGGCCTGCACGCAGGCGCGGGCGGCGGGGTCCTCCAGCCGGCCGATCAGCTCGCGGGTGCGGGCGTCGCTGGCACGGCACTCGACCGCCAGCGCGCCCTGCGCCGGAGCGGGCAGGACCTGGAGGGGGTCGAGGGTCTCGGTGATGGCGTCCACCCGGCCCAGGCGGGTCAGCCCGGCCCGGGCGAGGACGACGGCGTCCAGATCGCCCGGCGCGACCCGGCCCATGCGGGTGTCCACGTTGCCGCGGATCGGGACGATCTCGAGGCCGAGCCCGAGGGCTCGCAGCTGGGCGACGCGCCGGGGGGCGCCGGTGCCCACCTTGGACCCCGGCGGCAGCTCGCCGAGCGTGAGGCCGTCGCGGGCGACCAGCGCGTCGCGCGGGTCCTCCCGGGCGGGCACCGCGGCGATGGTGAGGCCCGGTTCGGGCGCCGTCGGCAGGTCCTTGTAGCTGTGCACCGCCAGGTCGACCTCGCCCGCGAGCAGGGCGTCCCGCAGCGCGGCCACGAACACGCCGGTGCCCCCGAGCTGCTGGATCGCCGCCCGGGAGCGGTCGCCCTCGGTGACGATCGGCACGAGCTCGACGGCCGCGCCGGTCGCGGCGGTGATCGCGTCGGCGACGGTCTGGGACTGGGTGCGCGCCAGCAGGCTGGCCCGGGTGCCCAGGCGCAGCGTGGCGGTGACGGTGGACGTGGTCACGACGCGTCACCCGCCCGCAGGTCCGGGTCGACGCGCACGGCGTCGGACAGGGCCTCGACGGGGGTGTCGATGCCCAGGCCGAACAGCGCGCGCAGCGCACCGGCGTAGTCGGTGTCGCCGGGCGAGGCGGCCAGCTCCTTCACGCGCACCGTCGGCTCGTGCAGCAGCTTGTCGACGACGCGGCGGACGGTGCGGGCGATCTCGGCCCGCGCCCGGGCGTCGAGGTCGGGCAGGCGGGTCGACAGGCGCAGCAGCTCGGCGTCGACGACCTCCGCGGCCTGGCTGCGCAGGGCCGACACCGTGGGCGCGACCTCGGCGGCCTGGCGCTCGGCGCGCAGCAGAGCGGTCTCGGCCTCGACGAGGGCGTGCGCGGCGGCGACGTCGTCCGCGGCGAGCGCACCCGCACCGGAACCGCGCTCGGCCTGCAGGAGGGCCAGGTCCACGACGTGCACGCCGGGCAGGGCGGCGACGCCGGGGTCGACGTCCCGCGGGAGGGCGAGGTCGACGACGGCGAGGGGGCGCCCGTCGCGGCCGGCCATCGCCTCGGCGACGACGTCGGTGCCGACGACGAGCCCGGTGGCGCCGGTGCAGGTGAGCAGCAGGTCGGCGGCGGCGATCTCGGCGGGCATCTCGGCGAGGGCGGCGGCGCGGCCGCCGACGGCCTCGGCCACGCGGGCGGCGTGCGCCTCGGTGCGGCTGCTGACGACGACGGCGGCGCCGCGGCGGGCGAGGGTCGTGGCCGCGAGCGCGCCCATCGAGCCGGCGCCGACGACGAGGACCGGGCGGCCCTCGAGCCCGCCGATCGACTGCTCGGCGCGGTCGAGCGCCACGGACACCAGGGAGGCGCCGGCGCGGTCGATGCCGGTCTCGGTGTGCACCCGCTTGCCCACCCGCAGCGCGCGCTGCGCGACGGGATGCAGCGCCCGGCCGACGGTGCCCTCCTCGCGGGCGAGCGCGTAGGCGGCGCGCAGCTGCCCGAGCACCTGCGTCTCCCCCACGACCATCGAGTCGAGGCCGGAGGCGACCGTGAACAGGTGGGCGACGGCCTGGTCCTCGTAGTGCACGGTCACGTACGGGGAGAGCTCCTCCACCGTGGCCCCGGCCTGGCGGGCGAGCACCCGGCTGACGTCGGTGACTCCGCCGTGGAACTTCTCGACCTCGGCGAAGACCTCGATGCGGTTGCACGTGGCGAGCACCAGCGCCTCGGTGACGTGGTCGCTCCCGACGAGCTCGTGCAGCGCCTTGACGCGGTCGTCGGGGCCCATCGCGAACTGCTCGAGCAGCGACACCGGCGCGGTCCGGTGGGAGATCCCCACCGCCAGGACGCTCATGCCGGCTCCTCGACCGAGACCAGCCGCTGCTGGCCGAGGAACGCCAGCACCTGCAGCTCCACGGACAGGTCGACCTTGCGGATGTCGACCCCGGGCGGTGCGGCGAGCGTGACCGGCGCGAAGTTCAAGATGCTCCTCACCCCGGCCGCGGCCAGCCGGTCGCAGACCGACTGGGCCACCTCGGGCGGTGTCGTGATGACCCCGATGGACGCCTGGGACGCCGCGACGACGTCCTCCAGCTCGTCCATCGCCCGCACCGTGTGGCCGCCGATCCGCTGGCCGACCCGCGCGGGGGCGGCGTCGAAGAGGCCGACGAACTCGAAGCCCCGGGAGCCGAAGCCGGCGTAGTCGGCCAGCGCCGAGCCCAGGTTGCCGATGCCGACCAGCACGCAGGCCCGCGAGCGCTCGACGCCGAGCACGCGCGAGATGCGGTCGCGCAGCGTCCGTACCTCGTAGCCGACGCCGCGCACGCCGCAGGGACCGAGGTGGGAGAGGTCCTTGCGCAGGCCGGCGGGGTTGACCCCGGCCGCCGCGGCCAGCTCACCGGAGGAGACGGTGCTCCGGCCGCCGTCGGCCAGCGCCGTCAGCACCCGGAGGTACACGGCCAGGCGGGCGACGGTGGCCTCCGGGATGGTCCGGGGCCGCGGCTGGATCACGGGCTCTCCACAGCGATCGCGCCCGAGGTGGTCAGGGCGCGGGACAGAAGGACGCGGGCAGAACCGCCCGCGTCCGCCACGGTAACCGCTTGTGAACGCAGGAACAAAGTCGCTGCGGGGTGCGCGGGCCGCTGACCGGCCCGAACGGGTGCCGCTGTGGTGAGGACCACCCTAACGACCTGGTCAGGGCCCCTCGTCCGGGGGGCTAGAGCCCCAGATCCCGTCGAAGCCGGACGACGTCCACGGTGAAGTAGGAGTGCTCCTGCCCGTCGAGCAGCACCACCGGCACCCGGTCGCCGTACTCCGCCTGCAGCTCCGGGTCGCCGTCGACGTCCACCGCCACGGGCACCAGGCCCGCCTCGGCGCCGATCCGCTCCAGCGTCTCCGCGGCGGTCTCGCAGAGGTGGCACCCGGCCCGCGTCAGCAGCTGCAGCCGAGGGCCCGGCTCAGCCACCCGCAGCCACCCCGACCTCCTCGGCGGTGTCCTGCCCGGTGAGGCCCAGCTCGCGCAGCCGCGCCCGGCTGACCTTCCCGGTCAGCGAGTGCGGCAGGGAGGCCAGGAAGTGCACCGACGTGGGCACCTTGTACCGGGCGAGGGACTGCGCGGCGTGGGCCCGCAGCTCCTCGAACGTCAGCTGCTCGCCCGGGCGCACGACGACGACGGCGCGCACGGCAGCACCGGTCCGCGGGTCCGGCACGCCGATGACCGCGCTCTCCGCCACCGCGGGGTGCGACTCGAGCACCCGCTCCACCTCGGCCGGGTAGACGTTGAAGCCGCTGACCAGGATCAGGTCGCTGCGCCGGTCGACCAGGTGCAGGTCGCCGTCGGCGTCGCGGTAGGCCAGGTCGCCGGTGCCCAGCCAGCCGTCGGGGCCGGGGCCGTCGGCGCCGTCGGGCCAGTACCCGGCGAAGAGGTTCGGCCCGCGGACCCAGATCTCGCCGGGCCCCTCCTCGAGGTCCTCGTCCGCGTGCCCCTCCTGGGGCTCCTCCGTGGTCGCGGTGTCCCGCAGCTCCAGCTCGACGCCGGGGAGGGGGCCGCCGATGCAGTTCGGCTTCGCCCGGCCGGTGGCGAGCGTGCTGGCGACCACCGGGGAGGCCTCGGTCAGCCCGTAGCCCTCCCACACGGTGACCGCGGCCCGGTCGCGCATCGCCGTCCAGACGTCCTCGGGCAGCGGCGCCGCACCGGACGAGGCCTTCCGCATGGCAGCGAAGCCGCGACGCAGGTCCGCGTCGCTGCCCTGCGCGTCGGCCAGGGCCAGCCAGGCCTGGTACATCGGCGGCGCACCGGGCACCGCGGTGACCTGCTCCTCGGCCATGAGGGCCAGCGAGGCGCGCGGGTCGAAGGTCTCCTGGAGGACGGCGCAGGCCCCGGTGGCGGCCACCAGGCCGAAGCCGGCGTTGAGGCCGTAGACGTGGAACAGCGGCAGCACGAGGAGGACGCGGTCGTCCTCGCGCACCACCGGCGGCGTCATCGCCAGGCACTGCTCCTGGTTGGCCCGCAGGGCGGCCGCGGTGAGGATGGCGCCGCGGGGGCGGCCCGTCGTCCCGCTGGTGTAGGCCAGGAAGGACGGCGCGGCCGGGTCCGCGGCCACCTCGGGAGCCGGGCCCTCGGCCTCGGGCGGGCCCGCGTGCACCGGCACGCCCGCGACGGGCTCCCGGTCGGTCCGCGTGACGAACAGCGCGGCGCCGGAGTCGGTGAGCACGTACTCGAGCTCGGGGTCGGTGTAGGCGGTGTTGACCGGGACGACGACGAGCCCGGCGCGCAGGGCGCCCAGGGCGGCGCGCAGCCAGTCCAGGCCGTTCGGCAGCTGGATCGCGACGCGGTCGCCCGGCGCGAGGCCGTGCCCCGCGTAGCCGGCGGCGGCCCGGTCGACCGCCGCGTCGAGCTCCGCCCAGCTCAGCCGCTCGTCCCCCGCCACCACGGCCGGCGCCCCGGGCCGGCGCCGCGCGGCCGCCCGCACGAGATCGGCGAGCGACGTGCCTGCCTCTTCCACATCTCCTCCGTCGGTGCGGTGCTGTCGGCCGGCCGCCGGCAGGCACTTCCGCGTGCATTCCGGCAAGCTGGTTGGACGGGCTGGGGCGATGTTGTCACCATGGGGGCAGCCCTGCAGCATCGCGCGCCCGTTCCCCGCCGGGTGCGTCGGGGGAAGACGTCCTGGTACGCGGGCCGGCAAGGAGGTCGATCGCCCGCATGCCGCACCCTCTGGACGCGGAGCGAGAGCTCACGTCGTCGCCGCCCGCGGGGTCCGCGAGACCCACCCCGCACCCGCGGCCCTCCCCGAGGCCGCGACCGACCCCGTTCCCGCGCGCCAGCGCGGAGGCGCTCCCCGAGCCCAACGTGGTCGAGGAGCTGCCCGCCCCGCCGGAGGACGTGGACGAGGCCGCCGAGGTCGAGGCGCTGGAGGCCGGTCTCCCGCCGGCCCCGGAGGGTGTCGACGTCTGGGAGCTGGTGTCGCAGGCCCAGGCCGGCGACGCCGAGGCCTTCGGCCGGCTCTACGACCACTACGTGTCGATGGTCCACCGGTACGTCTACTACCGGGTCGGTGACCGGGCCACCGCCGAGGACGTCACCAGCGAGACCTTCGTGCGCGCGCTGCGCCGCATCGACTCGCTGTCGTTCCAGGGCCGCGACGTGGGCGCCTGGCTGGTCACCATCGCGCGCAACATCATCCGCGACCACGTGAAGAGCAGCCGGTACCGGCTGGAGGTCACCACCGCCGACATGCGCGACGCCGACCGGGCGACCGACGGCCCGGAGGACGCGGTGGTCCAGCACCTCACGAACCGGGAGCTCCTCGCGTGCGTGCAGCAGCTGGGCAGCGAGCAGCAGGAGTGCATCGTGCTGCGCTTCATCCACGGCCTCTCGGTGTCCGAGACCGCGGAGATCATGGGGAAGAAGGACGGCGCGATCAAGGCGCTCCAGCACCGCGCCGTGCGCCGGCTCGCGGCGCTCCTCCCGGACGGTCTGCGATGAGCGGAAATCGAATCGTCGGGGCCGTAACCGAATACCCTCGCCCCTCGTTGGAGCGGGTGCAGCGGGGTGCGCCGGTCGGTGGCGTCCTCGCAGGAACGACGTCCGGAGGCCCCAGGTGAGCGTGCACGAGCGCGAGGAAGCCGTCGTCGCGCGGCTGCGCGAGCTCGCGCCGCACCTCGACGGCGAGCCGGACCCGGCCTTCCGGGCCGCCACGCGCGCCCGGCTCGTGGCGATGGCCGCCGTCCGCACCCCGGAGCCGGCGCCCGCCACCGGGATGCAGCGGCTGCTGGCCGTCCGCGCCCCCGACGTCCGGCCCGCGCGCTGGCGCTCCCGGTTCACCGCGGGGCTGGCCGGCGCCGCGCTCACGGTCACCGCCCTGGCCGGCCTGGTGGCGGTGGCCGACGGCGCGCAGCCCGGGGACGTCCTCTACGACCTCAAGCGCGGCACGGAGCAGACCCAGCTCGCCCTCGCCGGCGACGCGCGCGGTCGGACGCTGCTCGACTTCGCCAGCACCCGCCTCGACGAGGTCGAGGCGCTGGTCGGCGAGGGCGGCACGGCCCTGCCGGTGGCGCCGGCCGAACCGGGTGCCGGCGGCGTCTCCGCCGCCGGTGCCGACCCGGCCCTCGTGCTCGAGACCCTGCGCACGATGGACGAGCAGACGACCGAGGGCGCGGCCTGGCTGGCCGACCGCGCCGTCGACACGCAGGACGCGCAGCCCCTCGACGAGCTGGCCGAGTGGGCCGCGGTGCAGACCGCCGAGCTGGCCGCGCTGCAGCCGCGGGTGCCCGACGAGGCCACCGAGGCCGTCGGGCAGTCGCTGACGCTGCTGGCCGAGATCGGTGCGCGCACCGGCGGGCTGCAGAGTGCCGTCGCCTGCCCGGGCGGACCGGCGGTGGCCGGGACCGACGACCTGGGCCCGGTGCCCGCCCCCTGCCCCGTCCCCGACCCGGTCCCGCCGGTGACGACGACCGGCGAGAGCCCCGACCCGTCGACGCAGGCCGGCACGGGGACCACGCCGAGCACGCCCGCCCAGCCCGCTCCCGAGCCGCTCCCGGTCCCGGGCACGACACCCGGCGGCAGCCTGCCCACCCCGGCGGTCCCGGCGCCGACGACGCCCGGTGGCGGCCTGGTGCCGACCCTGCCGCTGCCCCTGCCGGGCGGCGGCTCGTCGGCCAGGACGACCCCTCCCCCGGTCGTCCAGCTGCCCGGCCCGGTCACCCTGTGCCTCCCGCCGCTGGCCACCCTCGGCGACTGCTGACCGACCGGCTCCGCTCCCGGCGGCCCCGCTAGGGTCGGGAGGTCGGGTCGCCGCACCGGCGGCAGGTCGATCGCAGGGAGGACGTCGTGCCGCGAGTGCCGTTCCGCGGCCGGTCCGCGCGCTCGGAGGCGTCCGTCGACGAGGAGACCCGGGCCCACGTCGCCGGTGCCGCGTCGGCTGCCGCGGCAGAGGTCGCCCCGCCGCCGTCGGTCGAGCCCGACCCCACCGGCGCGGCGTTCTTCGACGTCGACAACACGATGATGATGGGCGCCTCGCTGTTCTGGTTCGCCCGTGGACTGGCCGCCCGGAAGTACTTCACCAGCCGCGACATGGCCGGCTTCGTGTGGCAGCAGCTCAAGTTCCGCGTCGGCGGGAACGAGGGCAGCGCCGACGACATGCACACCATCCGCGAGAACGCGCTCGCCTTCGTCGCCGGCCGGCCCGTCGCCGAGATCGTGCAGGCCAGCGAGGAGATCTACGACGAGCTGATGGCCGACCGGATCTGGGCCGGCACGCGTGCGCTGGCGCAGCAGCACCTCGACTCCGGGCAGCGGGTCTGGCTGGTCACCGCGACGCCGGTGGAGCTGGCCTCGATCATCGCCCACCGGCTGGGGCTCACCGGCGCACTCGGGACGGTCGCGGAGGTCGTCGACGGCAAGTACACCGGCCGGCTGGTCGGCGAGCTGATGCACGGCCCCGCGAAGGCGGAGGCGGTGCTGGCCCTGGCCGAGCGGGAGGGCCTCGACCTCGCCCGCTGCACCGCCTACAGCGACTCGGCGAACGACCTGCCGATGCTGTCGCTCACCGGGAACGCCGTCGCGGTCAACCCCGACACCGAGCTGCGGGCGGTCGCGCGGGCCCGGGGCTGGACGATCCGCGACTTCCGCACCGGCCGGAAGGCGGCGAAGATCGGCGTCCCGACGGTGGCCGCCGCGGCGCTGACCGGCGGCGTGGTCGGCGGAGCGATCGCCCTGCGGAGGCGCGACAAGCTCCCCTGGTGACCCAGATCGGCGCCGAGCTGATCAGCCGAAGACCGACTTGCGCTGCAGGAGCAGCTGGTAGAGCGAGTGCTGGATGGTCTCGCGGACCTGGTCGGTCAGGTTGAACACCAGCATCGGGTCCTCGGCGGCGGCCGGGCCGTAGGACGCCGTCTCGATCGGCTCTCCGAAGGCGATCAGCCACTTCGAGGGCAGCGGCACCAGGCCGAGGGGGCCGAGCAGCGGGAACGTCGGGGTGATCGGCAGGTACGGCAGGCCGAGCAGCCGGGCCGCCGTCCTGGCGTTGCCGATCATCGGGTAGATCTCCTCGGCGCCCACGATCGCGCACGGGATGATCGGGACGCCGGTCCGCAGCGCCGCCGTGACGAAACCGCCCCGGCCGAACCGCTGCAGTGTGTAGCGCTCGCGGAAGGGCTTGCCGATGCCCTTGAACCCCTCGGGGAAGACGCCGACCAGCTCGCCGGCGTGGAGCAGCCGTTCGGCGTCCTCGTTGCACGCCAGCGTGGTGCCCATCTTGCGGGACATCGTGCCGATGAACGGGAGCTCGAAGACCAGGTCGGCGCCGAGCAGCCGCAGCCGCCGCTGAGCCGGGTGGTCGTCGTGCAGCGCGACGGTCGTCATCAGCGCGTCGACGGGGAGCGTGCCCGAGTGGTTGGCGACCAGCAGCGCGCCGCCCTCGGCGGGCACGTTCTCCAGCCCCTGGCTCTCGACGCGGAACCACTTCTCGAAGAACGGCCGCAGGATCGGCAGCAGCACGTGGTCGGTGAGGTCGGGGTCGAAGCCGAACTCGTCGGTCTCGTACTCACCCGTCAGCCGACGGCGCAGGAACTCCAGCCCACCGGCGAGCTGCTCCTCCCAGCCGGGCGGCGCCGCGGGCGGGATGTAGGCGTCGTCGTCGTCCGGGCGCAGCGGGATCACGCGGGCCTCAGGCATCGCGCACCGCCCGGAGGCCCGGGGCCGGCGGCGACGGCCGGAGCCGCTCGCCGACCGCGGTCGCGGTGTCGCCGGCGTGCTCGAGGACCGAGCGGGCGCGCGAGGTGATCGAGTGCACCAGGCGCGGCGAGACGACCGGCGGCACGGTGCGGGCGTAGTCGTCCAGTGCGGCCTCCGTGGTGTACCGGGGGGTGTAGCCGAACCGCTCGCGCAGGACCGTCGTGTCGACGACCCGCCCGAAGTTGAGGAACCGCATCTGCTCGGGCGAGTAGTCGACGAAGCCGAACCGCCGGGACAGGCGGCCGACCGAGCCGAGCGCCGGCGTGGGCAGCGGGACCTCGATGCGCCCCAGCCGGCGGATCGCCTGCGAGAGGAGCAGCGTGCCCTCGCCGCCGACGTTCACCGTGCCGGTGAAGTCGCCGGTGGTCGCGCGGGTCAGCACGGCCAGGGCGTCGTCCTCGTGGAGGAGCTGGACGCGGGCGTCGTAGCCGAGGGCCGTGGGCACGACCGGCATCCGGAAGAAGCCGGTGAGCAGGGAGTCGATCCGCGGACCGATGAAGTTGGTGAACCGCAGCATCGCGACGTCGACCTCGGGCCGACGGCGGGAGAACGCGCGGACGTAGCCCTCGATGTCGAGGCTGTCCTTGGCGAACCCGCCCGAGGGCACGGCGCGCGCCTGCATGGCCTCGGTGAACACCGCGGGATCGCGGGAGGAGGCCCCGTAGACAGCGCTGGTCGACTTCAGCACGAAGCGGCGCACCGACGGCGCCCGCTGGCACGCGGCCAGCAGCTGCATGGTGCCGATGACGTTGAGTTCCTTCATCGGCACGCGCCCGCCGGAGCCGGCCGGGGTGGAGCTGATGTTCATGTGCACGACGGTGTCGACGGACGCCGCCGCGATGACCTTGCCGATCAGCGGGTTGCGGATGTCGGCCCGCACGAACTCGGTGCGCCCGAGCCGGCGGAGCATCTCCTGCGACGGCGGGACCGTGTCCACGCCGATGACCCGCCCGATCGAGGGGTCGGCTGCCAGCTCGGCCGCCAGCGCACCACCCAGCCACCGGCTCACACCGGTGACGAGGACGACCGCGGGCGGCACGAGCGTCAGCTCACTTCTTGTTGCGTCGCTGAACGCGCGTCTTCTTCAGCAGCTTGCGGTGCTTCTTCTTCGCCATCCGCTTGCGCCGCTTCTTGATGACCGAACCCACGTGGTGCTCCCGACGTCGTTGCAGAAAAGGATCAGCTCGAACGCGACAGCGGGATCGGTCCCGGTGTCGCCCGGCGACCGAGCGTACCCGAGCCGCCCCGCGGCTACGTTGCCGCGGGCGGCCCTACCGGGGACGACGGTCTCTCAGGCGATGTCGGTGTAGGCGTCGCGCAGGTAGTCCTGCACGGCGCGCTCCGGGACGCGGAAGGAACGGCCGACTCGGACGGCGGAGAGCTCACCGGCGTGGACGAGGCGGTACACGGTCATCTTGGAGACGCGCATCATCGAGGCGACCTCGGCGACGGTCAGGAAGGTGACGGCGGCGCGGGGGGCCGGGACGGCGGTGCGGCCGAGCGGCATGGCGGCCGGGTGCTGCGCGGGAACCGGGCGGGCCATCGTGGCGGCCATCGGGCGACCGACGGGGCGGGGGCCGGGCACACCGGGGCGGGCCATCGCGGGGGCTGCAGAGCGCTGGGGCATGGTCATCTCTTCGTCTCCGGACCTAGCTCATGTCGTGGCGCCGGCTTCCCCACCGGCAACTGAACACGCATGCGCTGGTACAGAGCGTAAGGGGCCCACGTGACTGGAGCGATGGGTGAATCGAACAGGCGGACCGGTCCGTCCTCGGCAGAACTACACCAGTGCAACCGCTCAGAACTGTGGCGCCCCGCGTTTCGCGACTCTGTGACGACGCGATGACGGACAGTGCTGGATTCATGTCGACTTGTGGGTTACTGTGCCCGGCTCGCCGCCGCAGCGGCCGCACCCGCCCCACGGCCCCCTCGCGTCAGCGGGTGTCGCGCCCGAGCTCCACCGAGCGGGCGTGCGCCGCCTCGATCGCCGCGATGAGCGCCGCCCGCACCCCGTGGCGCTCCAGTTCCCGGACGGCGGCGATCGTCGTCCCGCCGGGACTGGTGACCGCCTCCCGCAGCTGCACCGGGTGCTCACCGGAGTCGCGCATCATCACCGCGGAGCCCAGCGCCGTCTGCACGATGAGGTCGGCCGCCAGCGCCCGCGGCAGGCCCAGCAGGATGCCGGCGTCGACCATCGCCTCGACCAGGTAGAAGAAGTAGGCCGGGCCGCTGCCCGAGAGCGCGGTCACCGCGTCCTGCTGGTCCTCCGGCACCCGGCGCACGCGCCCGACGGCGGCCAGCAGCGCCTCCGCCTCGTCGAGGTGCTCCTCCCCCGCGTGCGCCCCCGCCGAGAGCACGCTCATGCCCTCGTCGACGAGGGCCGGGGTGTTCGGCATGACCCGGACGACCGGGACGCCGTCGGGCAGGGCTGCCTCGATCCGCCGCGTCGGGACGCCGGCAGCGACCGAGACCACCAGGTGGCCGGCGTCGACGTGCTCGGCGAGCCGGCCGAGCAGGACGTCGATGTCCTGCGGCTTGACCGCGAGGAGGAGCACCCGTGCGCGGGTGGCCGCCTCCCCCAGGTCCACCGTGCCCACGCCGTAGCGCTTCGCCAGCTCGGCCGCGCGCTCCGGGCTGCGCTCGCAGACCAGGATCCCGTCGGGCCCACCGCGCCGGACCAGGCCGGACAGCAGCGCCTCGCCGATCTTCCCGCCGCCGATGATCGCCAGCCCGCGGCGCCCGGTCGCGGTCACGGGGCGACCGCCAGGCCGACCCGGACGGCCGAGCCGGCGGCGACCAGCCGCCGCTGCTCGGGAAGCAGGACTCCGTAGGGCATGACGAGCTCCCAGCTGTCGGACGGGCGGCCGTTCCAGGCCGCGCGTTCACCGGCGATGGCGACCAACCGCGGATCGGACACCGCGACACCCAGGTGCCCGTCGGCGGCCATCAGGACGTTGAGGCAGCGGACGAAGCGGAGGCCGGCCGCGCGGCCGGGTCCCGCCCCGAGCCGGATCCGCCGGCCGGCGAGGCGGCGGCAGCGGTCGTCGGCGCCGGGCTCGTCGGCCCGCACGACGATCCGGGTGCCGGACGGCGCGAGCTCGTCGACCACCGCGGGCGGACCCGTGACGGCGATCGCGACACCGGCCCGCTCCGCGGGTCCGCGGACCCCGTCGAGGCGGTCGACCGGGACCGTCAGCTCGCAGGACGCCGCCGGCCCGGCCTCGCGGACGCGCGCCACGAGGCCCGCGTCGCCCCCCTCGAACGCCACGAGGCACCCCGCGCCGACGACCTCCTGCGCGAGGTCCACGGGGTCGCGCCCGGCGACGAGCCGCCGGGACAGCAGACCGCGCAGGGCGGTGGCGGGGCTGACGGGCACGCGGGAAACCGTAGTGCGCCGGTGTGTGCCCCGTCGGGGGCCCGGGTAGCGGCGGCCTCATGGCAGGAGAACTGAACGGGATGAAGGTGGCAGTGCTGGCCACGGACGGCGTCGAGCAGGTCGAGCTGGACCGGCCGTGGCAGGCGCTCGAGGAGGCCGGCGCCGAGCCGGAGCTGGTGTCGCTGGAGGGCGGGACCATCACCGCCTACGACCACATCGACAAGGGCGGCACCAAGAAGGTCGACGCCGTCGTCAGCTCCGCCGATCCCGACTCCTACGGCGCCCTGGTGCTGCCCGGTGGCGTCATCAACGGCGACTTCGTCCGGGCCGACGCCGACGCCGTCGCGTTCGTCACCTCCTTCTTCGACGCGGGCAAGCCGGTCGCGGCGATCTGCCACGCGCCGTGGGTGCTCATCGAGGCCGGGGTCGTGAAGGGCCGCCGGATGACGTCGTGGCCGTCCCTGCAGACCGACCTGCGCAACGCCGGCGCCGACTGGGTGGACGAGGAGGTCGTCGTCGACGGCAACCTGGTCACCAGCCGCAAGCCCGACGACCTCGACGCGTTCAGCGCGGCGATCGTCGAGGAGTTCGCCCGCGCCGACGAGGACGACGAGGAGGACTGACCCTCAGGAGCCGGCGGCGAGCAGCCCGGCGGCGGGGGCGATGGTCAGCAGCGTGCCCGCGAACACCAGCACGGCCAGGAGCCACGCGCCGACCGGCTCCCGCCCCTGCCGCTGCCGCCACACCCCCACGCCCGTGACCAGCCCGG
The DNA here is from genome assembly GCF_054050495.1 of Blastococcus sp. SYSU D00922. NCBI lineage: Bacteria > Bacillati > Actinomycetota > Actinomycetes > Geodermatophilales > Geodermatophilaceae > Blastococcus > Blastococcus sp. SYSU D00922. The sequence goes on along the minus strand of NZ_JBJGZL010000001.1, from coordinate 291,999 downwards.
TCACGGCGAGCGGGGCGAGCAGGACGGCGACGTGCGGGAGGATCTCCCAGAGGACGGTGGCGGCGAAGTAGACGCCCACACCCGCGGCGAGGGCGATGACCAGCTCGCCGGCGAAGCGCAGCCAGGCGAGCGCGCTCTCCTTGGGGGTGACGTCGAGGTCGGCGTCCAGGTCCGCGTCGATCCCGCCGGGCCGGACCACCGGGATGGGACCGGTGGACGGGTGCTCCTCGCGCACGGGGCGGGAGGACGCCCGCTGCGGGATCTCGCGCGAGTGCCGGCGGTCGAGGGTCGGGACCGGCTTGCTGTGCAGGGCCTCCCGCGGCACCGGCGCGCTGGGCATCGGGGCGGCGACGGGGACGCCGGGCTTCCGGTCGGGGCGGATGCCGGGGATGGCCGCGGTCGAGGGGTCGGGCGCGCGGCGCGCCTGCCGCCGCTCGGGCTGCTGCCGGCGCTCCATGCCCGGGGGCGGGATCGTGAAGTCGGGGCGGTCGGGCGTCTGGTCGCTGCGGCGCCGTCCGTAGCCGGTGCGGCCGGCCAGCCCGTCGGCGGCCGCGGCCTCGGCCCGGCGCTGCCGGATGCCGGTCTCCTCGGGGTCGTCCCAGGAGCGGCGGCGGGCAGCGCGGTCGGCCCGCTCGATGCCGGCCTCACGGAGGATCTCGGCGAGCGAGCGACCCCCGGTGTCCGGGCTCCAGTCCGGCTCCGCCATCACACCCCTCCCAACGAGTCCAGCCTGCGCAGGATGACACCCTCCCGCAGCGCCCACGGACAGATCCTCACGCACCGTACGTCCAGCGCACGCATAGTTGCGGCAGCCACCACGGCGCCGGCGGGAACCTGGTGCGCGCGGTCGGGCGAGACGCCCCGCAGCTCGGCCAGCGCGGAGCTCTCGATCCGCGACACGAAGCCGACGAGCTGGTCGAGGCCGTCGGCGGTGAGCTCGCGCGGGACCTGGAGCCCGGCGGAGTACGGGGCGGCCCCGGTCAGCCGCGCCAGCGTGCGGAAGGTCTTGCTGGTGGCGGCCACGATGTCGGGCCGGCCGGCACCCCGCAGCTTCTTCGCGCCGGGAGTCAGGAGCTCCGTGGCGTAGGAGTCCAGCTTGCCCAGGGCGGCCAGGTCGGGGCGGCCGCCGACGCGGGCCTCGGGCAGGAACCGCCGGGTCATGCGGCCCGCACCCAGCGGCAGGGAGAGGGCGACGTCGGGGTCCTCGTCGACGCCGCTGGCCAGCTCCAGCGACCCGCCGCCGATGTCGAGGACCAGCAGCCGGCCCGCGCTCCAGCCGAACCACCGGCGGACGGCCAGGAAGGTGAGCCGGGCCTCGTCCTCCCCGGTGAGCACCTGGAACTCCACGCCGGTGCGCTCCCGGACGCGGTCGAGGACCTCCTCGCCGTTGGACGCCTCCCGGATCGCGGAGGTGACCATGGCCAGCAGCTCGTCGCAGCCCTCCCGCTCCGCCTGCTCGCACGCCTCCTGCACCGCCTTCAGCAGGGCCTTCTCCCCCGCCTTGGACAGCAGGCCGTCGTCCCCGATCTGCTCGGCGAGGCGCAGCAGCCAGCGGTCGTCGTGCATCGGGGTGGGGTGCGCGCCGCGGTGGGCGTCCACCACGAGGAGGTGCACGGTGTTCGAGCCGACGTCCAGCACCCCGAGTCGCATGGCCCCAGTCTGCCGGGCGCGACCGCACCTAGGCTGGGCGCGTGCCAGACCCGCTCTCCGAGGTGCCGCTCGACTTCGCCCGCGAGTGGGTGGAGTTCCCTGATCCGGCCGACCCCGGGCACGTGATCCGGGCGGACCTCACCTGGCTGACGTCGGCCTGGACGTGCATCTTCGGCCGCGGCTGCGCGGGCGTGGTCGAGGGGCGGCCCGACGACGGCTGCTGCAGCCACGGCGCCTTCTTCACCGACGACGACGACCTGGCACGGGTCACCGCGTCCGTCGCGCTCCTGACCGACGAGGACTGGCAGCTGGCCCCGGTCGGCCGCGTCGCGTGGACCGAGGAGGACAGCGCGCACGACGACAGCGGGAAGGGGTCGCTGCGCACCCGCGTCGTCGACGGCGCGTGCGTCTTCCTCAACCGGCCCGGGTTCGCGGGCGGCCAGGGCTGCGCGCTGCACCGGATGGCGCTGCGGACCGGGGTGCACCCGCTGACCACCAAGCCCGACGTCTGCTGGCAGCTGCCGGTGCGGCGGGAGCAGGAGCACGTGGAGCGCCCGGACGGGACCACCGTGCTCGTCTCCAGCATCGGCGAGTTCGACCGCCGCGGGTGGGGCCCGGGTGGGGCGGACCTGCACTGGTGGTGCACCGGCTCACCGCTGGCGCACGTCTCCCGGGAGCCGCTGGTCGAGACCTACGCGCCCGAGCTGACCGCGCTCATCGGCGAGGCGGCGTTCGCCGAGCTACGCCGGCTGGCCGAACTCCGCCTCGACCAGGGTCTCGTCGCGCCGCACCCAGCCAGCCCCCGGCCGGTGCCCGTCGAGCTGCAGCGGCGCCGGCCCGGAGCCTGACGCCGCCCCGGCCCGGAAGGTCTGCCGGTAGGCGCGCGGGGAGACCCCGCGACGCCGCGCGAACTGCTCGCGCAGGCCGGCGGCGGTGCCGAAGCCCACGAGCCGCGCGATCTCCTCGACCGGGGCGTCGGTCTCCTCCAGCAGCGCCTCGGCCGCCGCGAGCCGCTGACCCAGGAGCCAGGCGTGCGGCGTCGTCCCGGTGGTGGCCTTGAACCGGCGGGCGAAGCTGCGCGGGCTCATGAGCGCCCGCCGGGCGAGCAGGTCGACCGAGATGTCCGCGGCCAGGTTGGCGGTGGCCCACTCCAGGACGGCGCCGAGCAGGTCGTCCTCGCAGGCGGGGACGGGTGCGTCGATGAACTGGGCCTGGCCGCCGTCGCGGTGCGGCGGGACGACCATCTCGCGGGCCAGCGCGTTCGCGGCCGCGGAACCCCACTCGCGGCGCACGAGGTGCAGCAGCGTGTCGACGCCGGCCGCCGTCCCGGCACCGGTGATGACCTGCCCGTTGTCGACGTAGAGGACCGAGGGGTCGACGGTGACCTGCGGGAAGCGGGCGGCCAGCTCGCCGGCGTACTTCCAGTGCGTGGTGACCCGCTTGCCGTCGAGCAGCCCGGCCTCGGCGAGCACGAACGCGCCGGTGCAGTGGCTGATGATCGTCGCGCCGCGGGCGTGGGCCGCGCGGAAGGCGTCGAGCATGGCCGGCGAGGGGACGCGGTCGAACAGCTCCCAGGCGGTGATCGACACGATGTCGGAGGAGGCGAGCCGCTCGAGGCCGTGCTCCACGCTGATCGGGATGCCCGTGTCGGTGCGCAGGAGGCCCGGCGTCTCGCTCACCAGCCCGAAGTCGAACCGGGGCAGCCCCATGGAGCGGCGGTCGTAGCCGAAGACCTCGGCGCAGACCCCGAGGCCGAAGCTGCCGACGAGACCGTCGGCGACGACGACGCTGACGACGAGCGGGCGGTCGGGGAGGGCCATGCGGGCATCATGGCAGAAAAGATGCGATAGCGGTCACTTCTGCCACTCGTCCTCGCCCGACCGGGCGAGCACGCTTCCCCCCATGTTGCTGATCACCTGCCCCGTCACCAGCACCGACGAGCTGGTCGCCGACCGGCGGATCCGGTCGGTCGCGAACCACCCGACGCACATCGCGATGCACGTGGAGTGCCCGGCCTGCGGGAGCGTGCACGTCTACCGGACGGGCCGCCGGCACGCCGTCCAGGCCGCCCCCGCTCGGGAGGCGCGCGTCCCGGTCCCGGCCTAGCATCGAACACATGAGCGAATCGAACGCGAACACCGGCCAGGCCGGCGACCCCACCGCCGAGAAGGACCCCGCCGACTGGGTGACCGGTGACGAACCGGCCACCGGCGCCCAGAAGAGCTACCTCGAGACGCTGTCCCGCCAGAGCGACGAGGAGGTCCCCGAGGACCTCACCAAGGCCGAGGCGTCGCAGAAGATCGACGAGCTCAAGAACGGCTGAGCCGGCTCAGGCCTCGAGCTTGTAGCCCAGCCCGCGCACCGTCAGCAGGTACTTGGGGTTGGCCGGGTCGGGCTCGATCTTGGCCCGCAGCCGCTTGACGTGGACGTCGAGCGTCTTGGTGTCGCCGACGTAGTCCGAACCCCACACGCGGTCGATGAGCTGGCCGCGGGTGAGCACGCGGCCGGCGTTGCGGAGCAGGTACTCGAGCAGGTCGAACTCCTTGAGCGGGAGGGAGACCTGCTCGTTGTCCACCGCGACGACGTGGCGCTCGACGTCCATCCGCACCGGGCCGGCCTCGAGGACGCCCTCGGTCGACGGCGCCTCGCCGGTCTCGCCGCGCCGGCGCAGGACCGCGCGGATCCGGGCGACGAGCTCGCGCGCCGAGTACGGCTTGGTGACGTAGTCGTCGGCGCCGAGCTCGAGCCCGACGACCTTGTCGATCTCGCCGTCCTTGGCCGTCAGCATGATGATCGGGACGTTGCTGCGGCTGCGCAGCGACCGGCAGACCTCGGTGCCGGGCAGGCCCGGGAGCATGAGGTCGAGCAGCACGATGTCGGCGCCCGCGCGGTCGAACTCCGCCAGGGCATCCGGGCCGTTCGAGGCCACGACGGCGTCGTAGCCCTCCCGCCGCAGCATGTAGGAGAGGGCGTCGGAGAACGACTCCTCGTCCTCGACGACCAGTACTCGGGTCATGAACGCTCGATCTCCATCTTCTCGGCGGGCCTCTCGTCGGCCCCCGCGGGCTGGGGTGCGTCGGTGTCGCCGGGGTCGGTGGGCCCGGACACCAGCGGGATGCGCAGGGTGAACGTGGAGCCGAGGCCTTCCTCGCTCCACACGGCGACCGATCCGCCGTGGTTGCTGGCCACGTGCTTGACGATGGCCAGACCGAGCCCGGTGCCACCGGTGCTGCTGGCCCGCGACTGGTCGACCCGGTAGAAGCGCTCGAACACCCGGTTGCGGTCCTTGCGCGGGATGCCGACGCCGCTGTCGGTGACGGCGATCTCGGCGAACCCGGAACGGGCGCGGGCGGCCACGGCGATGCGGTTGTTCCCCTCGCTGTAGGCGACGGCGTTGGCGAGCAGGTTGGTCACCGCGGTCACCAGCTGGTTCTCGACGCCGCGGACCACCAGACCCGCGTGCCCGCCGACGGCGATGTGCAGGTCCTTGGCCTTGGCGGCGGTGCGCGTGCGGTCGACCGCCTCGGCGATCACGTCGTCCACCTCGACGGGCACCAGCTCGGGCAGCGGCTCGCCGCCCTGCAGACGGGACAGGTCGATGAGCTCGCGCACCAGGCGGGCCAGCCGGTCGGACTCGCGGGCGATCCGGCCGGCGAACCGCTGCACCGCCTCGGGGTCGTCGGCGGCCTGCTCGATCGCCTCGGCCAGCAGGGCGAGCGCGCCGACGGGCGTCTTCAGCTCGTGCCCGACGTTGGCGACGAAGTCGCGGCGGACGGCCTCGGTGCGCCGGGTCTCGGTGACGTCCTGCAGGACCAGCGCCACCGGCCCCGGCAGCGGCGCCGTCCCGCTGTGCAACCGGACGCCGTGCACGCCCATCAGCCGGGGTCCGGACCCGGCGAGGTCGCCGGGCAGCCGGACGTCGGCGCGGCGGCTGCCGCCCGACCGGACGTCCTGCACCAGCGTGAGCAGGTCGGGGACGAGCAGCCGGCTCCCCCGCACGATGCCCAGGGCCCGGGCCGACGGGTTGGCCAGCAGCACCGCGTCGTCGACGTCCACCAGGACGACGGCGGGGTCCATGAGGTCCAGCAGGCGCCGGGCGAAGGCGGCCTCGGGCGGGCCGACGACGGCGCCGTCGACCTCGGGACCGGCCGGGTCCCGCGGGAAGCGGAGGATGACCGTGGCGGTCGCGACCCCGCCCAGGACGAGGCCGACCACCAGGGCGACCAGTGGACTCACGACCCGATGCTAGGTCGGAATACCCCTGTTTCCGCCGGAACGCAGCCGATCTCCCCCTCCGGCGGGGCAGTGTTCACCTGGGTGTGGGCAGGCGTTCACCCGGCGACGACGAACAGGGTTCCCGGCGCACCTACCCTCGCAGGCACGCTGCAACGGGAGGACGACGACACATGCGCGAGAGCTACTTCGAGGAGCTCGAGGACATCCGGGGTTGCCTGGTCGAGATGGCGAACACCGTGGGCTCGCAGATGAGCACCGCCACGACCGCCCTGCTGGACGCCGACGTCGCCCTGGCCGACCTCGTGATCGCCGGCGACGAGCAGATCGACGCCACCCGGGAGAGCATCGACCAGCGCTGCTTCACCCTGCTGGCCCGCCAGCAGCCGGTCGCGACCGACCTGCGCACGATCGTGACGGCCACGCGGATCGCCAGCGACCTCGAGCGGATGGGCGACCTCGCCGAGCACATCGCGAAGGTGGCCCGGATGCGCTTCCCCGACCACGCGGTGCCGCAGGAGGTGCGCCCCGCGTTCCTGGAGGCCGGCCACGTCGCCGAGATGCTGGTCGCCAAGGCCGGCACCGTGATCGCCAAGCGCGACGTCGAGGCCGCCCGCGAGCTGGAGACCGACGACGACGCGATGGACCGCATCCACCGCGAGCTCTTCCGGGAGCTGCTGGCACCCAGCTGGCCGCACGGGGTGGAGACGGCCATCGACGTCACGCTGCTCGGCCGGTACTACGAGCGCTTCGGCGACCACGCCGTCGGCGTCGCCCGCCGGGTCGTCTACCTGGTGACCGGCGAACGGCACGTCCCGGAGCCCAGCGCCTGAGGCGAGCGGGCGCTCGACGAGCGCCCGCTCGTCCTACTTCTTGCCCTGGTTCTTGACGGCCTCGATGGCGGCGGCCGCGGCCTCGGGGTCGAGGTACTCGCCGCCGGTCTTCACCGGGCGCAGGTCGTCGTCGAGGTCGTAGCGCAGCGGGACGCCGGTCGGGATGTTGAGGCCGACGACCTCGTCGTCCCCCATGCCGTCGAGGTGCTTCACCAGCGCGCGCAGGCTGTTGCCGTGCGCGGCCACGAGCACCGTCTGGCCCAATCGCAGGTCCGGGACGATCGCGTCGTACCAGTACGGCAGCATCCGGACGACGACGTCCTTCAGGCACTCGGTCGCCGGTCGCGCCTCCGGCGGCAGGAACGAGTAGCGGGCGTCGCCGTCCTGGGAGTACTCGCTGCCGGGCTCGATCGGCGGCGGCGGGGTGTCGTAGGAGCGGCGCCAGATCATGAACTGCTCCTCGCCGTACTCGGCGAGGGTGGCGGCCTTGTCCTTGCCCTGCAGGGCGCCGTAGTGCCGTTCGTTCAGCCGCCACGACCGGCGCACCGGGATCCACTGGCGGTCGGCCTCGCCCAGGGCCAGCTCGGCGGTGCTGATCGCCCGCTTGAGCAGCGAGGTGTGCAGCACGTCGGGCAGCAGGCCGTGCTCGGCCAGCAGCTGACCGCCGCGGGCGGCCTCGGCGCGGCCCTTCTCCGACAGGGGCACGTCGACCCAGCCGGTGAAGAGGTTGGCCTTGTTCCACTCGCTCTCACCGTGGCGGAGCAGCACGAGAGTTCCAGTCACGCCGTCATCCTGCCGGACGGCGCTCAGGCCGCCAGCCGGGGCCAGACCAGCCACAGCTCGAAGAGCACCGGCGGGGCCAGCCCGAGCAGCAGCCAGTAGCTCAGGACGCGCCGGGCGGCACCCCACCGGACCGCCGCGACGACGCCCACGCTGGAGAGGACGCCGACCACCGACCAGAGGCCGACCGCCCAGCCGTGCACCGGCTGGAGCTGGGCGAGCACGAGCATGACGGCGCTGACGAGCACGGGGTAGACCAGCGCCGAGGCGGCCACGACGCCCATGAGAGCGCGGGCGCGACGCTCGGGTGCGGGTCTGCTGTCCGCCATCCCCGACCACGCTAACCGCGGGCGGGCGTGCGTGCCGCTCAGGCGGGGGCGGCGATGCGGGACCGGGCGGTGGCGACGGCCTCGGCGATGATCTCGCCGGCCCGGAGCAGCTGCTCCTCGGTGTGCGTGGCCATCAGCGTCAGGCGCAGCACCCCCCGCCCGCGTGGGACGGCGGGGTAGGCGACGGCGTTGGTGTAGACGTCGGCGTCGAAGGCCAGCCGCCAGGCCAGCTGGGTCACCTCGTCCTGCCCGGTGGGCACCGCGATGACCGCGCCCTCCCCGGTGATGGGGGCCGCGCCGTTCTCGGCGAGCACCCGGCGGAGCAGCTCGCAGTTGTCCTGCAGGCGGCTGACCCGCTCAGGCTCGGCGCGCAGGATCCGCAGCGCGGCGAGGGCGGCCGCCACCGACGCGGGGTCGTTGCCTGCGCTGAATACGTAGGGCATGGCCGAGGCACGGATGCCCTCGGCGGCTGCGCGGGAGGTCATGATCGCGCCGCCGATGCTGGCCAGCGCCTTGCTCAGCGCCACGGTCACCGCGTCGACGCGGGAGGCGACGCCGAGGTGCTCGGCGGCACCCCGGCCGGTCTTGCCGAGGACGCCGAGGCCGTGCGCCTCGTCGACGACCAGGCGGGCGCCGTTGCGCGCGCACAGCTCGGTGATCTCGGCCAGCGGGGCGACCTCGCCCGTCATCGAGTAGACCCCGTCGACCACCACGACGGCGCCCGCCCGCGGATCGATCGACGCCAGCCGCTCGGCGAGGCTGTCCAGGTCGTTGTGCCGCCAGCGCAGCGCGGTGCCACGGCTGGCGGCGGCCGCGGCGTGCAGGCTGGCGTGCACGTGCCCGTCGACCAGCAGCACGTCGTCGGTGCCGCAGATCGTCGACAGCAGGGCGACGTTGGCGTTCACGCCGGAGGAGGTGAGGACCGCCGCCTCGGTGCCGTAGTGGTCGGCGAGCTCCTCCTCGAGCGCCAGGTGCAGCCCCGTCGTCCCGTTGAGGACCCGGCTGCCGGCCGTGCTGGTGCCGTACTGCGCGAGGGCGGCCGCCGCCGCCTCGATCACGCGGGGGTCCCCGGCGAGCCCGAGGTAGTTGCCGGTGCCGAGGTTGATCCGCTCGCGCCCGTCGGAGTACCGCGTCGCCGGCAGCGGCGCACCGTCCGTCGGGACCGCGTGCGTCGCCGCGCCGTCGGCCACGTGCTGGCGGAACAGGGCGGCGAGGGGGTTCTCGAGCAGCGGCGCGAACGGGTCCCGTCGTCCCTGGACGGGGACGGGGTGGTCGGCGCGCACGCGCACCAATGTCGGCGGAGCAGGGCGTGTCGTCAACCGTGCGTTCCACCTTGGGGTCAGTCGGTGACGAGCGACACGCTCCTGCGCCGTCCGGGCAGCCACACGAGCACGACGGCCGCCGCGACCAGCGCCGCCATGGCGGTGAAGACCGCGGTCACGTGCATGGCGGAGACGAACGCCTCGCGGGCCGGCCCGGCCAGCTCGGCCGCGGCCCGGGCCGCCTCGGCGTCCCCACCGGCCTGGACCACCCGGACCGCCTCGAGGGTGGCGACGATCGACTGGCTGGCCTCGGCGCGGACCTCCGGCGGCAGCACGTCGACGGCGCTGCCGAGGTGCGCCGAGTACGAGGCGGCGAGGACCGAGCCGAGGATCGCGACGCCGAGGGCGCCCCCGACCTGGCGGACGGAGTTGTTGACCGCCGCCCCGGCGCCGGCCTTCTCCCGGGGGACGACGGACATGATCGACTCGGTGGCGGGGGCCATCACCGCGCCCATGCCGAGGCCCTGGACGCTCAGCACGAGCAGCAGCAGCCAGAGCGGGCTCGTCAGGTCCAGCAGCTGGATGCCGACGAACGACAGCGCGATCAGCACGAAGCCGCTCGCGCACACGGCCTTCGCCCCGAACCGCTCCGCCAGACCGGAACTCCGGGGCGCCATGACCGCCATGCCCAGCGCGACCGGGATCAGCGCGGCGCCGCTCTGCAGCGGGGTGTAGCCGCGGACGCCCTGCAGGTAGAAGACGAGGTAGAACGTGGCGCCCAGCAGGGCGAAGAAGTTGAGCCCGAGCGCGGCGGCGGCCGCGGAGAAGGCGGGGTTGCGGAACAGGCTCACGTCGAGCGCCGGGTGGGTCGACCGGCGCTGGAGCCAGACGAAGAGGGCCAGCAGCAGGAGCCCGCCGACCAGGGGGATCAGCACGCCGGGCGTCGTCCACCCCACGCCCGAGCCGCCCCGGATGAGCCCGTAGACGATCCCGGCCAGCGCGACGATCGACAGGAGGACGCCGGGGATGTCCAGCCGCCCGGGAGAGGGGTCCCGCGACTCGGGGACGAACGCGAGGACGGCGACGATGCCGAGGAGGGCCACCGGGACGCCGACGAGGAAGACCGAGCCCCACCAGAAGTGCTCCAGCACGGCCCCGCCTGCCAGCGGTCCGCCGGCGACGCCGATCCCCGCCGTGCCGGCCCACACGCCGATCGCCCGGCCGCGCTCGCGGGGCGGGAAGACGTTGGTGATGACCGCGAGGGTGGTGGGCTGCACCGCGGCCCCGCCGATGCCCATGACCGCGCGCCAGGCGATCAGCTCGACGGCGCTGTCGCTGAAGGCGGCCAGCACGGACCCGACGGCGAAGACCGTGAGACCGATGAGGAGGACGCGCTTGCGGCCGATGCGGTCACCGATGACGCCCCAGGTGAAGAGCAGCCCGGCGAACACGAGGATGTAGGCGTCGACGGCCCACTGGAGCTCGCCCTGGGTGGCCCGCAGCTCGCGCTGCACGGTCGGGATGGCGACGTTGAGGCTCGTGTTCCCCGTGATCACCACGAGCAGGCAGACGGTCATGGTGGCGAGGACCCACCAGCGCCTCGGGTAGCCGGGCGAGGAGGGCTCCTCGCTCACGCCCGGCGGGTGGGGTCGGCGAACGCGGCGAAGGCCTCGAGGTTGCGCAGGGACTCCCCGCGCTTGACGCGCCACTCCCACTCGCGGCGGATCGAGGTGCCGAACCCGATCTCGAGCATGGCGTTGAAGTGGTCGTCGGCGTAGCTGAGCACCGAGCCGAGGATGCGGTCGATCTCCTCGGGCGTGACGGCGGCGTGCGGGAGCCGGCCGGTCAGGTAGACGTCGCCCACGCTGTCGATGGAGTAGGCGACGCCGTACATCCGCGCGTTGTGCTGCAGCAGGAAGGTCCACAGCTGCTCGCGGTTCTCGTCGGGCTGCCGGCAGACGAACGCCTCCACCCGGAGGGCGTGCTCGCCGACGATCAGCCCGCAGACGGTCTTGAGCTTCTTGGTGCCGGGCAGGTCGACCAGCCACTTCCCCGGGGCCGGGTGCTCGTGGACGAGCTCGCTGTCGCGCAGGGTCTGCTCGATGACGGCGTCGAGCTCCGCGACCGTGCGGCTCACCGGGCCACCTGGACACCGGGGAGCGCCCGCAGCGGGCCGATGGCGTGCGCGCGCACCGGGCGCGGCGCGCGGCCCATCTCCTCGGCGGCCGAGGAGTAGGCCGCCACGAGGGCGTCGGCGGTGCGGTCCCAGGAGAACAGCCCCGCGTGCCGGCGGGCGCCCGCCGAGAGGAGCTCGCGTCGGGCGAGCACGGCGCGGACGGCGGTGGCGTAGTCGCGGGGGTCGTGGCCGTCGACGAGGACGCCCGAGACGCCGTCCCGGACGGCGGTGCGCAGGCCGCCGACGGCCGCGGCGACGACGGGGGTGCCGCAGGCCTGGGCCTCGAGCGCGACGAGCCCGAAGGACTCGTTGTGGCTCGGGACGACGGTGACGTCGGCGGCCCGGTAGTGCTCGGCCAGCCGCTCCGGCGGCTGCGGCGGGAAGAACGTGACGACGTCGGCGATGCCCAGGTCACCGGCGAGCTTCTGCAGCTGCTCGGGGGCGTCGAGCCCCGAGCCGCTGGGCGCGCCGACGACGTGGACGCGGAGCCGGCGGCGGAGGGCGGGTTCGTCGCGCAGCAGGTGGGCGGCGGCGTGCAGCAGGACGTCGGGCGCCTTGAGCGGCTGGATCCGGCCGACGAACAGCAGCACGATCGCGTCCTCGGGCATGCCGACGGCGCGGCGGGCGGCGGCGCGGTCACCCGGGCAGAAGCGGTCGAGGTCGACACCCGGCGGGACGACGAGGGTGCGCGCGGGGTCGGCGCCGTAGAGGCGGACCAGCTGGCGGGCCTCCTCCTCGGTGTTGGCGATCAGCCGGTCGGCCTCGGCGACCACCTGCTCCTCGCCGATCACGCGGGCCCGCGGCTCGGGCCGGTCGCCGTCGGCGAGGGCCTCGTTCTTCACCTTGGCGAGGGTGTGCGCGGTGTGGATGAGCGGCACGCTCCAGCGGTCGCGGGCGAGCCAGCCGACCTGGCCGGAGAGCCAGTAGTGGGAGTGGACGACGTCGTAGTAGCCCGGCTCGTGCTGGGCCTCCTCGCGCAGGACCGCCGCCGTGAAGGCGCACAGCTGGGCGGGCAGCTCCTCCTTGCCCAGGCCCTCGAACGGGCCGGCGCTGACGTGGCGGACCGTCACACCCGGGCTCATCTCGACCACCGGCGGGAGGTCGCTGGAGGTGGCGCGGGTGAAGATGTCGACCTCGATGCCGCGGGCGGCGAGGCGGCGCGAGGCCTCGACGATGTAGACGTTCATGCCGCCCGCGTCGCCGGCGCCGGGCTGGTCGAGCGGGCTCGTGTGCACCGACAGCGTGGCCACGCGCCGGGGCGTGGCGGAGCGCGGGAAGCGGCGAGCGGGCACGGCGTTCCTCCCGCTCTCGATCCGCTGGTGGCGGGGCCTTCCGGCCCCCTGACGACAGTTCAGTGTGCAACAACGTCAGGATGGGCTTCATGCCCGGTACCGAGCCGTCCCACTCCCCCGCCCGCCCGCTTCCCGGATCGGGGCGGACCGCCGTCGTCACCGGGGCGTCGAGCGGGATCGGCGCGGCGACCGCCACGCGGCTGGCCGCCGAGGGGTTCGACGTCGTGCTGGCCGCGCGCCGGCTGGACCGGCTGGAGGCGCTCGCGGCGTCCATCGGCGGGCGGGCCCTGGAGCTGGACGTGACCGATCCGGCGTCGGTCGAGGCGTTCGCCGCCGCGCTGGAGCGCGTGGACGTGCTGGTGAACAACGCCGGCGGCGCCTTCGACGCGAAGCCGGTCGCGGACGCCGACCTGGACTCGTGGGCGCGGACGTACGAGGTGAACGTGCTGGGCACGGTGCGGCTGACGAAGGCGCTGCTGCCGGCGCTGCGCGCGTCCGGCGCCGGTGACGTGCTCTTCGTCAGCTCGACGGCGGCGCTGGTCTCGTACGAGGGCGGGGCGTCGTACACGGCGGCGAAGCACGGGGTGCACACGCTGGCCGAGACGCTGCGGCTGGAGCTCAACGGCGAGCCCGTGCGGGTGATGGAGATCGCGCCGGGGATGGTGCGCACGGAGGAGTTCTCGCTCAACCGGCTGGGCTCGGCCGACGCGGCGGACGCCGTCTACCGCGGCGTGCGCGAGCCGCTGGTCGCCGAGGACGTCGCCGACTGCATCGCCTGGGCGGTCACCCGCCCGCACCACGTGAACATCGACCTGATGGTGGTCCGCCCCCTCGCGCAGGCCGCCCAGCACAAGGTCGCCCGCGAGAGCTGACCTCGCGAGATCTGCACACTCGGGGTCATCAGGGCCTGATCGCCACGAGTGTGCAGATCTCGGCTAGGGGCGCACCGCGGTGGGCTCGCGCTCCAGGAGGACGCCGAACTTCTCCTCGACGGTCGCGACGACGCGGTCCGCGAACGCGAGCAGCTCCGCCGCCGTGGCGCCGTCCTCCGTGGTGAGGGCGAGGCTGTGCCGGGACGACGTCCCGACGTTCCCCTCGCGCGTGCCGCGGCCGAAGCCGCCGTGCTGCACGAGCCAGGCGGCGCTGAGCTTGACCAGCCCGTCGCCGGCCGGCCAGCTGGGACATCCCTCGACCGCCTTGTCAGCGGGCACGATCGGGTTGGTGAAGAACGAGCCGGCGCTGCGGCTGTCGGGGTCGGCGGGGTCCCACACCATGCCCTTGCCGCGGCGCAGCCGCAGCACGGCCTCCCGGACGTCGGCGAGCGGCGCGGGCTGCCCGATCTCGACGCCCAGCGTGCGCGCCAGCTCGGCGTACGTGACCGGTCGCGACTCCGCGCCCGGGTGCAGCGCGTAGGTGACGTCGAGGACGACGAACCGGCCGGGCTCCCGCTTCAGCCGGCTGTCGCGGTAGGCGAAGCCGCAGTCGGCCGGCGAGAGGGTGCGCTCGGACTTCTCGGCGCGGTCGTACACGCGCACGGCGGTGATCGTCTGCGCGACCTCCTGGCCGTAGGCCCCCACGTTCTGGATCGGCGTGGCGCCGGTGGAGCCGGGGATGCCGGACAGGGCCTCGATGCCCGCCAGCCGGTTCTCGACGGTGTACGCCACCAGCTCGTCCCAGTCGTGCCCGGCCTGCACGGTGAGGCTGTCGCCGTCGCGCTCGATGCCGCGCGAGCGGACGAGGACGACGTCGCCCGGCCACCCCTCGTCGGGCGCGACCACGTTCGAGCCGCCGCCGAGCAGGAGCAGCGGCGTACCCGCCTCGTCGGCGTCGCGGACCGCCGCGACGAGCTCGTCGCCGTTCTCGACCTCGATCAGCCGCTCGATCGGGCCACCGACGGCGAGGGTCGTGAGGTCCGCCAGACGGACGTCGGATCGCACCTGCACGGCACCACGCTAGCCGGGACTACCCTCCGACACGGTGAGCGAGGCGGGGGGCGACCACAAGCAGCGGGCATCGCTGTCCCCTGCTCCGCACCGCAAGACCCCGCGGCTGGCGGCCGGTCGCGCCCGGGCGCTGGGCCTGCCGACCCGCGGCACCACGAACGCCAACCGGCTGCGGCGGGTCGACCGGTGGCTGCTCGCGACCCAGGTCCCGCGCTTGCGCGACTCCGCCCGTCCGCTCGTGGTCGACCTGGGCTACGGGTCGTCCGCCGTCACCACCCTCGAGCTCGTCGAGCGGCTCGGCCCCGAGGTCGACGGCCTGGAGGTCGTAGGGCTGGAGATCGACCCCGCGCGCGTGGCCGCCGTCGAGGCCGACCGCGACCCGCCGCGCGTGGACTTCCGGGTGGGCGGGTTCGAGCTGGCCGGGCTGCAGCCGGTGATCGTGCGGGCGTTCAACGTGCTGCGGCAGTACGACGAGGAGTCCGCGGCCCGGGCCTGGGACACGATGCGGGCGGCCCTGGCGCCGGGCGGCCTCCTCGTCGAGGGCACCTGCGACGAGTGGGGACGGCGCTCGGCGTGGGTGGCGCTGGACGCCGACGGACCGCTGACGCTGACGCTCGCCACGCGGGTCGCGGACATCACCAGGCCGTCGGACCTCGCGGAGCGGCTGCCGAAGGCGCTGATCCACCACAACGTGCCCGGGCAGCCGGTGCACGACTTCCTGCGCGCGTTCGACGCCGCGTGGGCGGCCGCCGCCGGGCTGTCGGCGTTCGGGCCGCGCCAGCGGTGGGTGGCGGCGGTCGAGGCGCTGGCAGAGCAGGGCTGGCCGATGGTGGGTTCGTCCCGGCGCTGGCGGCACGGCGAGGTGACGGTCCGGTGGTCGGCGGTCGCGCCGACGTGAGGCTGCCCCCCGGCCCGACCGAGGTGGCGGGCGGGACGGCCGAGCTGCTCGCCGACGCCGACCGCGACGGCTCCTGGATGCTGCTGGTCAACGGCACGCCGCAGTCGCACGTCGACCTCGACGACCCCGCTCACCTCGAGTTCGAGTACGTCCGCCGCATGGGCCACGTCCTCGACCTCGCGGCGGAGCCCGGCGCACCGATCGACGTCGCGCACCTCGGCGGCGGCGCGCTCACGCTCCCCCGGTACGTGGCGGTGACCCGCCCGGGCTCGCGGCAGCGCGTGGTGGAGATCGACCAGCCGCTCACCGACCTCGTCCGCGAGCACCTGCCGCTCCCCCGCGGTGCCCGCATCCGCGTGCGTGCGGACGACGCGCGCGTCGGGCTGACCGCCCTCCACACGGCCAGCGCGGACGTCGTGGTCTGCGACGTGTTCGCCGGCGCGCGAACCCCCGCGCACCTCACCAGCGCCGAGTTCGCCGCGGAGGCGCACCGCGTGCTGCGACCCGGCGGCGTCTACACCGCCAACGTCGCCGACGGCCCGCCGCTGCGGTTCGCCCGCGCCCAGGTCGCCACCCTCCGCGCGGTCTTCCGCCACGTCTGCCTGCTCGCCGAGCCCGGCACGATGCGCGGCCGGCGCTTCGGCAACCTGGTCGCGGTCGCCTCCGACGCGGAGCTGCCGATCGACGGGTACGTCCGCCGGTGCGCTCGTGACCCGATGCCTGCCCGCGTCGTGCACGGGCCGGACCTGGCGCGCTTCGCGAAGGGGGCGCAGCCGGTCCTCGACGCCGACGCCGTCGACTCCCCCGAGCCCCCCGACGGCGTCTTCAGCCGCTGAGCGCCGCCTCGAACGCGGTCAGCGCCTCGTCGGAGAACAGGACGAAGCGGACCTCCTGCACGTGCTGGGGCTCCACCGAGCGCACCGCCGTGACCGCCTGGCGCGCGGCGTCGTCCAGGGGCCAGCCGTACACACCCGCGGAGACGGCCGGGAACGCGACGGTCCTGGCACCCAGCTCGTCGGCCACCCGCAGGCTCTCGCGGTAGCAGGACCGCAGGACGCCGGACAGGTCGCGGGTCGCCGACCAGATCGGCCCCGCTGTGTGCACGACCCAGCGGGCCGGCAACCGGCCGCCGGTGGTCGCGACCGCCTCCCCTCGCGTCAGCCGCCCGCCCGGGAGGCGGGCGACGATCGCGCGGCACTCGGCCAGGATCGCCGGGCCTCCGGCGGCGTGGATGGCGCCGTCCACGCCACCGCCGCCGAGCAGCCCGGGGTTGGCCGCGTTGACGACGACGTCGACGTCGGCCCGCGTGATGTCCCCGAGCACCGCCCGCACCCGCACGCGCGCCCTCCCGTCAGCGATCCCCCGTAGGGTCTACCGGCATGACGGTGCCCGCGAACCTCCCGCTGCGCCGGGACTCCCGCAACAAGGTGATCGGCGGGGTCTGCGCCGGCATCGCCCGCCGCTACGGGCTCTCCCGCAACGGCCTGCGCCTGGCGTTCGTGCTCTCCTGCGTGCTCCCCGGCCCGCAGTTCATCGCCTACCTGCTGCTCTGGCTGCTCATCCCCGCCGACTGAGACGGCGGCCCGCCGAGGCGGGACGGCTCACCAGCTGTTGCCGCGCCGTAGCCCGCGCACGGCCGGGCGCACGTCGACCAGGTAGACGATCGCGGCGATGACCGCCGGGAGGCCGAACAGCGTCATCGGGTTCTGCTGCCAGAAGATGAGCAGCGCCGCGAGCCCGGTGATGCCGGCCCAGGCGGGCTTGGTGAGCTTGCCGGTGGCGACGTAGCCGGCGGCCGGCCGGATCAGCGCATCGACGAAGGCCCACAGCGTGAGTGCCTGCGCGCCCACGTAGAGCACGAGCAGCACCAGCCCTTCGAACGTCGCCATGGGGGCGAGCCTACCCGCCCGGCGCCCGGGATCCCGGGGATCGCGGGCGCCGCAGCCCGCGGACGCGACAGGGCCCCGGAGCGCTGCACGCAGCTCCGGGGCCCTGGTCGGTGGTCCGACGTCGGGGACGTCAGTTCTTCTTGGCGGGCACCGCGGTCGGGTTGGCCGGCTTGGCGGTGCGGGCGCGGGTCACCCGGGCCGAGGTGGACTTGGCCGGGGCCTTGCGGGCGGCGGTCGTCTTCTTGGCGGCGGGCTTGGCGGCCTTGGGGGCCTCGACGGCCTTCTCGGCGGTGGCCTTGGTGCTCTCGGCGGCGTCCTCGACCTTGTTCTCGGCCTTGGCCGCGACCTTGGTGGCCTTGGCGGCGGTCTTCTGCGCCACCGAGGTCACCTCGTTGGAGGCCTCGACGACGGCCTCGGCGGTCTCCTCGAGGACCTCCTCGAGGGCGTCCTCGACGGTGTCGACGGCGCGCTCGGCGCGACGCACGACCCGGCGGAAGCCCGGCTGCTGGCGCAGCTCCTCGACGACCTCGGCGCCGTGGGCGGCCAGGGACTCGACGGTGGCCAGCGCCTGGGTGCGGGCGGTCTCGACCAGGCCGGCGACGGTGCTGCGCAGCGCCTCCGGGCGGACGGCGACGGCCAGCTGCTGCGCCGTGGTGCGGGCGTTGACGGCGGCCTCGGTGGCCCGGGTGCGGGCCTCCTTGACGGCCAGGTCGGCCTGGACCTGGGCCTCGCCCGGCAGAGCCTCGGCCCGCGAGCGGAACTGGGCCACGACGGTCTTGGCGCGCTCGACGGCCAGGTCACCGGCGCCGATGGCGGCCAGGACGGCCGGCTTGGCCACGGTCACGACGGTCTCGCCGTACTGCTTCACGGTCTCGGTGGGGGTCATGCCGACTCCTTCGTAGAGCTGTCTGTGGGGTGGGAAGAGGTCTTCGCTGCGGCCCGGTGCTCGCGCACGTACGTCTCGTACAGCTCGAGCAGGACCGCCTTGTGACGCTCGGACAGGGCGTCGTCCGATCGGATCGCCGCCACGGTGTCCGGGTTGCCGGAGCGCCGGTCGAGGATCCCCGCCTGCTCGTAGAGCGATTCGGCGGAGATCTTCAGGCCCCGGGCGATCGACGCGAGGATCTCCGCTGACGGCTTGCGAAGACCCCGCTCCACCTGGGACAGGTACGGGTTGCTGACCCCGGCGGTGCGGGCCAGCTCGCGCAGGGAGACCCGGGCAGCACTGCGCTGCTCGCGGATGAACTCGCCGACCTGGGAGCTGACGGCCGCGACGCTGGGCTTGTCCCCCACCGATCCCGCGACCGACTCCGCCACGCTGCCGGCGACCCGGTCCACCTTCTCGCGGACCGTCGTCACCTGCTCGCGGACGAACTCACCGGGCGTCTGCACACCAGCAACTCTAGGCACAGGTGCTAGCAGCTGCAAGCGGAGTTGCTAGCAGATGGGCGTGAGGCCAGTCACAGGCGAAACCGCAGGTCAGCCCAGCAGGACCGAGCCCGGGCGGACCTCGCCGACCACGCCGTCCCCGCCGGACACCGGTGTCAGCAACCACCGCGACAGCTGCTCGGCCGGCACGCCCAGCCGGCGGAGCGCCGCGGCCAGGGCCGGGATGCGGCCGCGGTCACCGCCGTCGTCCAGCTTCAGCGCCACGGCGCCGAGACCGGGGACGGCGGCCACGTGCACGCCGTCGGCGCCGCCCTTGACCAGCAGCCCGGGCACCGCCTGCATGAGCTCGGTGTCCTCGCGGCCGGTGCCCGCGACGAACCACGGCTCGGCCCGCATGGCGTCGGCGACGGCGCGCTCCCGCGTGCCCGCGGCGGCCTCCACCAGCGACAGGACGCCGCGGGCCAGGCCGGTCACCGACAGCGCGTGCTGCGGAGCTCCGCACCCGTCGACCACGACCGCCGTCACCGGCTCACCCGCCGCCTGGCCCAGACGTGCCTCGATCGACCGCTGGAGGGGGTGGTCGCGCTCCAGGTAGCCGCCGGTCGGCCAGCCCGCCGCCACGCAGGCCGCCAGCATCGCCGCGTGCTTGCCCGAGCAGTTCATCGCCAGGCGCTCCGGCGCACGGCCGGTCGCGATCCAGTCGGCCTTCGTCCCCTCGTGCTGCGGCAGCGCCGGGGGGCAGCCCAGGTCGTCGGGGCCGAGGGCCGCCGCCGCCAGCATCGACGCGGCCAGGTCGCGGTGCGCGTCCTCGCCGTTGTGCGACCCGGCGCCGATCGCCAGCTCCTGCGCCGACCGCGGGGCCCACCCGGCGGCCAGCATCGCCGTCGCCTGGACCGGCTTGTTCGACGAGCGCGGCAGGATCGGGCGGTCGAGCGCGCCGGCGCCGAAGGTCACCGCCCCGGACGTGTCGAGGACGACGAGCGACCCGCGGTGCACCGACTCGAGGAAGCCCGACCGCCAGACCTCGACGAGAACCGGGTTGTCGGGCCAGTCGGTGACCGGAGCCGCGTTCAGTGCCGGCCCTCGTCCGCCAGCAGGGCGGCGACGTCGGCCTCGCCGTCCCGGTACCGGCGCCCGAGCTCGGCGGCCAGGCCGTCCATCACCTGCTGCACACCGCGCCGCCGCTCGGACAGGTCGCTCTCCGCGTCGGCGAGCGCGCGGGCGGCCTTCTCCAGCTTGGCATCGGTCAGGCTCTGGATCGCGGAGATGTCCACGCCCTTGGTCAGCGAGTTGACCCAGGACTCGTACTCCTCCGGGGCCTGCGGCTGCACCGTCTGGTGCCGGCCCAGGCCGTGCGCCGGGCCGCGCCCCTTCTCGCTCAGGATCTCCGGCAGCAGGTCGACCAGCGACCGGCCGTCGTGCTCGGCGCGGCGCTGCAGCTCGCGGCGCACGATGTCGAGGCGCCCCTGCAGCAGGCGGCGGGTGTAGGAGAGGTTGACCTCCTGCTGCTCGGCGTCCCGGCGCAGGCGGCGGACCTCGGACATCGGCTGCCTCGTGGCGTTCTCCAGGAACGCGGGCTCGAGGAGCGCGTCGACGGCGGCACCGCCGGCGGGGGCAGGCTTGGGACTCATCGGGCAATCTCCATCGGCTTGATCCCCAGGAAGGTTCGGGCGTCCTCGGTAGTCATCGGCGGGCGCTGGGCGATCCGGGCGAGCCCGGCCGCGCGGGCGACCAGCTGGGTGTTGTCGCGGACCGGCTCGCCGGGAGCGTAGGTGAGCGTGTCCTCCATGCCCACCCGCAGGTGACCACCCGCGGACAGCGCCGCGAGCATCACCGGCAGCGACGTCCGGCCGACACCGGTGGCGGCGAAGGTCGCCCCGGGCGGAAGCAGCGGCAGGCACGCGGTCAGCGCCTGCGCCGTCCCCGGCATGCCGCCGGGCACGCCCATCACCAGGTCGACGTGCACGTGCCCGCCGTGCGGCGGGCCGTACCTGTCGAGCAGCCGGGTGAGGGTCGCCAGCTGCCCGAGGTCGAAGACCTCGTACTCGGGCACGATGCCGCGCTGCTGCATCTGGGTGTGCAGCTCGACGATCAGGTCCCACGGGTTGGAGAAGACGTCGCGGCCGAAGTTGACGGTGCCCAGCGTCAGCGACGCGGCGTCCGGTTCGGCGTCCAGGACGGCGAGCCGCGCGTCGAACGGGTCGGTCACCGCACCGCCGGAGGACAGCTGCACCACGAGGTCGGTGCTCTCGCGCACCGCCGCCACGACCTCGCGCACCCGGCCGAGGTCGAGCGTGGGCCGGGTGTCGGCGTCCCGCACGTGCAGGTGGATGACTGCGGCGCCGACGGCCTCGCAGCCGCGCGCGGCGGCCACGACCTCCTCGACGGTCACCGGCAGGGCCGGCACGTCGGCCTTCGCCGACTCGGCGCCGGTGGGGGCGACCGTGATGAGGGTGCTGGAGGTCACCGGCCGATCGTCGCAGACCGGACCGCCCGGACGCGTTCGCGGGCCGCGACCAGGGTGTCGTCGGCCTCCGCCGGGGCATCGTCGGGGTCGATCGCGGCCGTCGAGCCGGCGACGGTGAGGGCCGCGTCCATCGCGACCGACTGCTTCACCAGCGCGAGGGCGATCACGCCGAGCTCGTGGTGGCGGACGACGGTCCCCACCCGGCCCACCTCGCGGGTCCCGGCGAGCACCGGAGTCCCCGGCTCGGCCAGCACCTCGCTGACGCCGTCCAGGTGCAGGAGGACCAGCCGGCGCGGCGGCCGGCCCAGGTTGTGCACCCGGGCGACGGTCTCCTGGCCCCGGTAGCAGCCCTTGTCCAGGTGGACCGCGGTCCGCAGCCACGGCAGCTCGTTGGGGATCGTGCGGTGGTCGGTGTCCAGGCCGAACCGGGGACGGCGGGCCTCCACCCGGAGTGCCTCGTAGGCGTCGACGCCGGCCAGCGGCGCGCCGAGCCGGTCGGCGATCCCGTCGACGTCGGTACGCGGCACGACCAGGTCGAACACGGCCGCTCCGCCGTCGCCGATCGCGGGCATGCGGCGCACGAAGCCGCCGCCGTCCAGGCTGCCGACGCCGTCCGGCACCGGGAAGCCGGCGGCCGCCAGCGCCTCCTCCGCCTTCGGGCCGACCAGGCTCAGCACGGCCCACGCGTCGGTGACAAGGGCGGGCTCGACGCGGAGCATGAAGCGCATCTTCTGGAGGAAGGCCTCCAGCGCGGAACCGGTGCCCGGCTCGACGTCGACCCACGTCGTCCCGGCCAGCTCGGCGACCGCGAGGTGGTGCTCGACGTGGCCGTTCGGCGAGAGCACGAGCGCCTCGCTGCCGGACCCGTCGGTCAGCCGGTCGAAGTGCTGGCTGGTGATGCTGTGCAGCCACGAGAGCCGGTCCACGCCGGGGACCTGGAGGACGTCGCGGTCGCTGCGGTCGACCAGGCCCGCCGCCTCGGCCAGCAGCCGCTGCTCGCGGAGGGGGTCGCCGTAGTGGGCCGCGATCGCGCCACCCTCGACGACGACGGCACCGGGACGGGCGAGCAGGGGGTTCACGAGGTCTCCGTTCTCTCACGGCACGCGCGGCACGTCCCGGACAGGGCGACGTGCCCCACGTCCACCGTGAAACCCAGATCGGCCGCCAGACGTTCCGCGGCGCTGTCGAGGAGGTCCGGCGCGGCCGAGGCGATCTCGCCGCACGACTGGCAGACCACGTGCAGGTGCGGGTGCTCGGCCGCGTGGTACACCGGCGCGCCCTTGCCGAGGTGGGTGTGCCAGACCAGGCCGAGCCGCTCGAGCAGCTCGAGGTTGCGGTAGACGGTCGAGGTGTCCGGCGCGGCCCCGCCCGGGCCGGCTTCCTCGCGCAGCCGGGCCCCGATCGCCTCCGGGGTCGCGTGCTCCAGGGCGGCGACGGCGGCCAGGACCCGCTGGCGCTGCGCCGTCAGCCGCAGCCCCTTCGCGCGCAGCCGCTCGGCGAGCGGGGCGCTGCTGTCCTGGCTGTCGGCCACCCGCCAAGGGTAGTTCCCGGTAGGGTCGGCCCCGGTGCGCCGGGAAGTCTGGTCGGCAACGTCCTCGTCGACCCCCTGACCCCGGAGCCGCCCGTGCCCTCCACCACCTCCCGCCTGCTGAGCCGGGGCTCCTACCCGGAGGCGCAGCGGATCGCGTCGGTCCTGCGCAAGGAGACCGTCGGCGGGGCCCTGCTCCTGGCCGGTGCGGCGATCGCACTCGTCTGGGCCAACTCCCCCTGGGGTGGCGCCTACGAGAGCCTCCGGGACACCCGGGTCGGCCCGTCGTCCCTCCACCTGGACCTCTCGCTGGGCACCTGGGCCGCCGACGGGCTGCTCGCCATCTTCTTCTTCGTCGCGGGGCTGGAGCTCAAGCGCGAGTTCGTCGCCGGCGACCTGCGTGACCCCCGCAGGGCCGCCCTGCCCATCGCCGCCGCCGTCGGGGGCATGGCGGTGCCCGCGCTGTTCTTCGTCTTGCTCAACCTGGGCGGGCGCGAGGGCGCGCTGGCCGGGTGGGCGATCCCGTCGGCCACCGACATCGCGTTCGCCCTCGCCGTCCTGGCGGTGATCAGCACCCACCTGCCCAGCGCGCTGCGGACGTTCCTGCTCACCCTCGCCGTCGTCGACGACCTGCTGGCGATCGTCGTCATCGCGATCTTCTACACGGAGCAGCTGTCGATCGGCTTCCTCGCGCTGGCGCTGCTGCCGCTGGCGGCATTCGGCTTCCTGGTGCAGCGGCGGGTCCGCTCGTGGTGGCTGCTGCTCCCGCTCGCCGCGCTCACGTGGGTGTTCATGCACGAGTCGGGCGTCCACGCCACCGTCGCCGGCGTCCTGCTGGCCTTCACGGTGCCCGTCGTGCGCAGCGAGGCGGCCGGCGGCCCGGACGCCGGACCGGGGCTGGCCGAGCACTTCGAGCACCGGCTGCGGCCGCTGTCCGCGGGGTTCGCCGTCCCGGTGTTCGCCTTCTTCTCCGCGGGCGTGGCCGTGGGCGGGCTGTCGGGGCTCGGCGCCTCGCTGGGCGACAGCATCGCGATCGGGATCGTCGTCGGCCTGGTGGCCGGCAAGACCATCGGCATCACCGCGGCCACCTGGCTGGTGTCGCGCTTCACGCGGGCCGAGCTCGACGAGAACCTGGGCTGGCCGGACGTGATCGGGCTGTCCCTGCTCGGGGGGATCGGCTTCACCGTCTCGCTGCTGATCACCGAGCTCGCGTACGGCGCGGAGAGCGAGAGCTACGACCACGCCAAGGTCGGCATCCTGGCCGGAACGCTGCTCGCCGCCCTGCTGGCCACGGTCGTCCTCCGCCTCCGCAACCGCCGCTACAAGCGCATGTACGAGGAGGAGCGGCGCGACGTCGACCGGGACGGCATCCCCGACGCCTGGGACCCGGTCGACGACAGGCCCGCCCGCCCGTCCGCCGAGGGCTGAAATTCCTCGTTGCACGACCCTCCGGGACCGACGTACTTTCGTCGTACACGAGAGAGGAGGTGGTCCGTAACTTTGCTGAGCTACAGGACTCGTGAGGTGGCTGTCCGCTAGCCGCCGTCCAGATGGGCCGCCCGTTCAGACGACAGTCTGAGCGACGGCAGATCGCCCGTCCGTCGTACGGCGGCGAGCGAGAACCGGACAGTCACCCGACCCCCGGGCCGCCGACACTTGTCCAGTCGGCCCGCGTGCAGCTCCCTCTCCGGAGGACAGCGCCGCGGAGCAGCCCGGGGGTTGTCCGTTCCCTGGGTAGGTTCGTGGTCGTGGAGCTCGGCGGACTACCTGTCGAGACCGACGTCTCCCAGGGCGTGTGGATTTCCTCCTCCCGGCGCCGGGCAGAGCCGGGCACCGTCGCCTCCCTGGTGCCGGACGTCTTCGAGGCCTGGGCCCGCGTCCTGCACCCCGCCGTCCGCTACGCGGGCGACGACGACGTCGAGGTGCCGTGGGCCGAGGTCGCGGCGCACAACGGCACCGCCGTCGGCCCGTTCGCGCGGTGGGACGCGATCACCCGGGGACCCGCCGACTGCCAGCCCCCCGTGTGGGACGACGGGCCCAGCGAGGGCCACCTCCCCGTACCCCTGGCCGACCGCCTCGCTGCCGTGCTCGCCCGGCACACCACGACGCCGGAGCACTGCCTGCTCGGTCGGTGGGACGGCTTCGGCTACGACCTGACCTCGCCCGACGAGCCGCCCCGGCTGCTGCTGAAGGGCGAGCGGGACGTGGTTCTCGTCCGCGGCACCGTCGCCGACGCCGTCCGCAACCTGGCGCCGGAGCCGCACGAGCAGAGCGCCAACCTCTGGTGGCCCGACGACCGGGCCTGGTGCGTGGTCACCGACGTCGACCTGCGCAGCACCTACGTCGGGGCCGGCGCGGCCTGCATCGCCGAGCTGCTGTCCAGCGACGGCGTCGAGGCCTTCGCCGTCGCACCCGGCGATCCGGTCGCCTAGAGCCGGGCGAGCTCCGCGGCGAGGTCGTCGAGGCCCAGCGAGCCCTGGGACAGCGCGGCCATGTGCCAGGACTTGAGGTCGAACTCGGCGCCCCGCGCGGCGGCCGCCTGCCGGGCAGCGGCGCGGCCCTCCAGCCAGGCCCGCTCCCCCAGCTTGTAGCTGATCGCCTGCCCCGGGATGCCGAGGTAGCGGACCAGCTCGCTGTCCAGGAAGGCCGGGTCGGCGCCGGAGTGCTCACCCATGAAGGTGCGGGCGAGCTCCGGCGTCCACGGGCGGCCGCGGTGCTCGGCCAGCGCCCCGTCGGCGTCGGCCGGGATCGGCAGCCCGAGGTGCATGCCGATGTCGATGACCACCCGGACCGCGCGCAGCTGCTGGGCGTCGAGGTAGCCCAGGCGGGTGCCCGGGTCGGGCAGGAAGCCGAGCTCGTCCATCAGCCGCTCGGCGTACAGCGCCCAGCCCTCGACGTTCGCGCTCACCGAGCCGAGCGAGGTCTGGTACGTCGACAGCTGCCCGGAGACGTAGGCCCACTGCGCCAGCTGCAGGTGGTGGCCGGGGACCCCCTCGTGGTACCAGATCGAGACGAGGTCCCAGAGCGGGAAGCGCTCCCGGCCCAGCGTGGGCAGCCAGGTCCGGCCCGGGCGGGAGAAGTCCTGCGCCGGCCGGGTGTAGTACGGCGCCGCCGCGCTACCGGGGGGCGCGATCATCGCCTCCACCTCGCGCACCGGCGCGGCGAGGTCGAAGTGCGTCCCGTCGAGGGCCTCGATCGCCTCGTCCATCATCGCCTGGAGCCGCTCGCGGATCGCCTCGACGCCGTCGACTGCCGGGCCGTGCTCCGTCAGCCAGCGCATGGCCTCGAGCGGGGTGCCGCCCGGAAGGATCTTCTCGGCCTCCGCCCGCTGCTCGGCGGCGATCCCCCGGTGCTCGGCCCAGCCCCACGCGTAGGCGTCCTCGAGGCCGGCGCCCGTCCCGAGGTCGGAACCGGTCCAGCGGCGGACGGCGACGGCGTAGCGCTCGCGGCCGACCGCGTCCGGCGTCCCCTCCGCCCGGGGTGCGTACTCGTCGCGCAGGTAGTCGCGGATCGCGGCGACGGCGCCGTCGGCCGCGGCCGCGGCGCGCACGAGGTCCGCGCGCAGCGCCTCGGGGCCGGCGGCCACGAACGAGGTGAAGTAGGGCCCGGTGAGCCACTCGTCGAGCTGCCCCACGACGGTGAGCACCTGCCGCGGCGCGGCGAACAGCCCCCGTCGCGCGCCCTCCTCCAGGGAGGCCCGGAAGCCCGCGTAGGCCTCCGGGACGCGGGCCATCCGCCGAGCGACGACGGCCCAGTCCTGCTCGGTCGCCAGCGGCATGATCAGGAAGACCTGCCGGACCGAGTGGATCGGGCTGAACAGGTTGGACAGCGACCGGTAGCCCTCGCCCGCCTCGTACGCGGCCAGCTCGGCGCCCAGGCGCTCGCGCAGCAACCGGGCGCAGCCCCGCTCGATCGGGTCGTCGAGCAGCGCGGGCGACTCGGCGAGCACCCGGTCGAGCTCGGCGAGCGTGGTGCGGGCCAGCTCCGCCTCGGCCTCCAGGCCGGCAGGGCTGTAGTCGGGCAGCCGGTCGTCGCCCGGGCGCGTCCCGAGCGAGGCCGCGGTGATGGGGTCGAGGTCGCAGACGGCGTCGACGAAGGCGTCGGCGACGGCGCGGGGGGTGCGGTTCATCGGATCCGTTCGAGTCGTGCTGACATCCACGGGCGCGGCGCCTCGTCGGGGCCGGCGCGGTCGATGGCGTACATGAGCGCGCCCTCGACGATCCCGTACAGCCGGACCGCGCGGCTCACGTCCGGTGCGCCCGGCGTGCGGGCCATGACGTCGGTGGTCAGCTCCCAGCTCGTCGTCGTCCGCGCCCGGCCGACGTAGAGCTCGACCAGCCCGTCGGGGTTGGTCACCAGGAGCTCGACGTCGTCCTGGCCGCGCGGCCGCCAGAAGCCGGACTCCCGGACGCCCGGCCCGACGATCGCGCCGTCGTCGGTGAGCCGCCACGAGCGGGCGTCGTAGGCGAGGAACCCGCGACCGTCGTGGCTGAACCGGATCCACTGGCCGAAGCGGAAGTCACCGCCCGCGCCGGTCGCCTGCCCCTCGCCGTGCCACTCCCCCAGGAGCGGCAGGACCGACAGCAGCTCCTCGGACACCTCGGGACCGGACCGCACGTCGGCGGTGTCGGGCACCGGCAGCTCGGTCGCCCCGCTCACCGCCGCGCACCCTTCGGCCGCCGCGCGAGCCGGAGCGCGCCGACGGCGCAGGCGACCGCGCCCAGCGACGCCAGTGCCGCGAGGATCCACGCTGAAACCATGGCCCCCACCGTAGGTGCGGGTCGCCGACAGGGTTCAGGCGGTCACCGGAGCCGCCGCGGTCGTCGCCCGCACGACCTCCTCCCACGGCGTCGCGGTGAGGCCGAACGTCTCCGTGGTCGCCGTCGCGTCGGTGACGAAGTCCTGGTCCCACTGGTGCCGGATGGCCACGACCTCGCGCATCATCGGGACGGCGAGGCCCACGGCGCGCAGGACCGGCCACGGGATGCCGCTGACCGGGACCGGGGGCACGCCCATCCCCTCCGCCAGGTCGGCGAGCGCCTGCCGCTGGGAGCGCGGCGCGGTGTTCGGCACGTGCCACGCCCGGCCGAGTGCCCGCTCGTCGGTGCCGAGGGTGGCCAGCGTGACGGCGACGTCGGGCAGGTAGGCCCAGCTCCGCCGGGCGTCGGGGTCGCCGATGACCCACGCCCGGCGGCCCGCGCGGAGAGCCGGCAGCTGCCGGTTGAGGTGGGAGTGGTCCGCGGGGACCTGCGGGCCGACGAAGTCCGCGGCGCGCGCCTCGGTCACCCGCACCCGTCCCGCCTCGTGGGCGGCCAGCGCGTCCTCCCACATGCGGATGCGCACCCGGCCCTTGACGTCGGTCGCGGCGAGCGGGGTGTCCGTCGTCATGGGGCCGGACGGGCGGCCGTAGCCGTAGAGGTTCGA
Source organism: Blastococcus sp. SYSU D00922 (assembly GCF_054050495.1). Classification (NCBI taxonomy): domain Bacteria; kingdom Bacillati; phylum Actinomycetota; class Actinomycetes; order Geodermatophilales; family Geodermatophilaceae; genus Blastococcus; species Blastococcus sp. SYSU D00922. Next base: position 263,906 of record NZ_JBJGZL010000001.1, on the reverse strand, counting down.
CATCGTCACCAGGACGGCGCCCGTCCGCTCGGCCGCCGCGAGCAGCGCCGCGGCGACCGGCGGCCAGTCGGTGGGCCAGCGGTGGTAGGCGGGGTTGACGGCGTTGTAGAGCGCCGCGGCACCGCGCGTGGCTTCGGTCAGCGCGTCGGCGTCCGCGGCGTCCACCTGCCGGTGCTCCACCTCGCCGGTGGAGCGCCCGCCGCTGCGGGACAGCACGCGGACCCGGTGGCCGCGGGCCACCAGCTCGTCCGCGGTCGTCACGCCGACCGGTCCCTTGCCGACGATCACCTGCAGTGCCATGGGAGCTCCTTCGGTTTGCGAGAGCGGTGCTCTCGTTCGAGACCGATGCTCGACCAGTTCGGACACTCCTGTCAAGAGCACCGCTCACGGTTGCGAGCGATGCTCACGATCCGGCATCATCGGGCGGTGCCCACCGCCCGTGAACGCGTCCGCGCCGAGCTGACCGCGGAGATCACCGACGCCGCCCGCCGGCAGCTCGCGGAGGTCGGCGCGGCGGCGCTGTCGCTGCGCGCCGTCGCCCGGGAGGTCGGGATGGTCTCCTCGGCGGTCTACCGCTACTTCCCGAGCCGGGACGACCTGCTCACCCGGCTGATCATCGACGGCTACGACGCGCTCGGGGAGGCGGCGGAGGCCGCCGACGACCCGGCCGCCGAGCCGCGGGCCCGCTGGCTGGCCGTCTGCCGCGCCGTGCGGTCCTGGGCGCTCGCGCACCCGCACGAGTACGCCCTGCTGTACGGCTCGCCGGTGCCCGGCTACGCGGCCCCCCAGGACACCGTGCCCGCCGCGGCGCGCGTCGGCATCGTGCTGGGCCGGATCCTGGGCGACGCCGCCCGCGCCGGGCAGCTGCCGGAGGGGTCGGGCGAGCGCGACCCGGCGCTGGTGAGCGACCAGACCGCCGCCGTGCTCGGCGGCGAGCACCCGGCGATCGACGAGACCGTCCGGGTCCGAGCCCTGCTCGCCTGGAGCTCCCTCTACGGGACGATCAGCTTCGAGCTGTTCGGGCACTTCGTGGGCTCTGTCGAGGACGGGGACCGCTACTTCGACCGGGCGATGACCGACCTCGCCGTCCTCATCGGCCTCTGAGTGCCGTTCACCCCGAGCCACGCGGCGGCGGTGCTGCCGCTCCTGCGCACTCCCCTGCCCGCCTCCGCGCTCGTGATCGGCAGCCTCACCCCGGACCTGCCCTTCTACCTGCCGGGCGGGTTCCCGTGGCGGACGCACACCGCGCTCGCCGTCGTCACCACCGATGTCGTCCTGGGCCTGGTGGCGTGGGTGGTCTGGCACGGGCTGCTGGCCGAGCCGGCACTGGCGGCGGCCCCCGCCGGGCTGCGCGGACGCATCCCCGGACCCCCGCCCGGCCTGCGCACCCGCCTCGCGTCGCCCGCCCGCGCCGGCTGGACGGTGACCGCTCTCGCCGTGGGTGCGGCCACGCACGTGCTGTGGGACGAGTTCACCCACGCGCGCCGCTGGGGTCCGGCGCACATCCAGGTCCTGGCGGAGGACTGGGGGTCGGCCCCCGGCTACCGCTGGCTCCAGTACGCGAGCAGCGTGCTCGGCGGCGTGGTCCTGCTCCTCTGGCTCGTGCGCTGGTGGCGGCGGACCCCGCCCCGGCCCGGTGTCCGCCGGCCCGGCGTCCGCTGGGCGTGGGCGGTCCTGCTCGCGGTGGGTGGCTCCATCGGCGCCGTGGCCGCGGCCGGCGCGCCCGACCTCGGCGCCGCCGTCTACGAGGGCGCGACCTCCGGCGGGCAAGCGGGACTCGGCGTGGCCGCGCTCCTGGCGGTGGCCTGGCACGTGCGGCACCGGAGCCGCTGACTCAGCCGCCCGGGCAGCGGTTGTCGCCGCCGCTGTGCTCCTGGCAGACCGCCGGCCCCGAGTCCGGCGCCGGCCCGTCGAACGCCTCCCGGAACTCCGTGGCCAGCAGCGTCGCGACCGGGACGGCCACCACGATCATGGCTGCGGCGAAGCACGAGGCCGCGACCTTCCGCGCGCGCCAGGTGAGCAGCACCCCGAGGAACGGCAGCCCCAGCGCCAGTGCCGAGGCGACGAGGTACAGCGTGGTCGCCTGCGAGCGCTCCGCGGCCGTGGGCTCCTCGCCGAAGAACGGCGCGGCGGCGATCGCGCCGCCGAAGACCAGCAGCGGCGGGACCAGGACCCACGCCAGCCAGATCAGCACCAGCGCCGCGGACGACGTCCGGACCGGGCGACGGGCGGGACGGACGTCAGCCATCGGGGCAGGGCCCCTCGCCCATGGTCACCTGCTGGCACAGCGACGGTCCCGGGTCCACCATCCCGCCCTCCCGGTCCCGGTACCAGCCGTCGGGGAGGCTCGACGCGATCAGGAGCACCACCCCGGCCAGGGCCGCCGCGAAGAAGCCGGCGGCGACCCTGCGGCTCCGCCACGTCATGAGCAGGCCGCTGAACGGCAGGCCCACGGCCAGGAGCACCCCGGCCAGCAGGAAGAGGAGCGACGTCCACCCGGCGACGTACAGCATCGGCGGCAGCACCAGCCACGCCACCCAGATCAGGACGAGCGTGCTCGACGACGTCCGGACCGGGCGGCCGCCGGCCAGCCGGGCCCAGCCCGCGCTGTCGCTCACGCGCGCATCCTGCACCACGTCGTCACGGAAGTCCGGGAACGACGACGCCCGCCCTCCCCTGCGGGAGAGCGGGCGTCGCGCGACCTCGTGCGTCAGTCGATGACGATGGTGGTCTCGTTCAGGCCGACCTCGGCGGCGACGACCCGCTCGCCCTTGCCCACGGGAGCCAGGGAACGGACCTTCCACTCGCCGGGCGCGGCGAAGAACCGGAACTCACCCTCGGGGCTGGTGACGACCTCCGCGGTGAACTCGTCGGTCCCGTCCAGCAGCCGGACGTAGGCACCGGCCACCGGGGCGCCGTCGTGCCATACCTGACCCTGGATGACGGTCTGCGTGCTCAGGTCGATGCCGGCCAGGGCACCGCCCTGCTTCGGGGCTCCGCACATGTCAGCGACTCACTTCTCGATCGGGACGCCGACGAGCGAGCCGTACTCGACCCAGCTGCCGTCGTAGTTCTTGACGTCGTTCTTGCCGAGCAGCTCGCGCAGCACGAACCAGGTGTGGCTCGAGCGCTCGCCGATCCGGCAGTAGGCGATGGTCGGGCGGCTGTCGTCGAAGCCCTGCTCGGCGTAGAGCTTCTCGAGCTCCTCGTCGCTCTTGAACGTGCCGTCCTCGTTGGCCGCCTTGCTCCACGGGATGTTGATCGCGGTCGGGACGTGCCCACCGCGCTGCGACTGCTCCTGCGGCAGGTGCGCGGGCGCCAGGATCTTGCCGGAGAACTCGTCGGGCGAGCGGACGTCGACGATGTTCTTGGACCCGATCGAGGAGACGACCTCGTCGCGGAAGGCGCGGATCGAGAGGTCGGGGTCCTTGGCCGTGTACTGGGTGGCCGGGCGCTGGACGGCGTCCTTCGACAGCGGGCGCCCGTCGAGCTCCCACTTCTTGCGGCCGCCGTCGATCAGCTTGACGTTCTCGTGGCCGTAGAGCTTGAAGTACCAGTAGGCGTAGGCGGCGAACCAGTTGTTGTTGCCGCCGTAGAGGACGACGGTGTCGTCGTTGCTGATCCCGCGGGAGGACAGCAGCGCCTCGAAGGCCTCCTTGTTGACGAAGTCGCGGCGCAGCGGGTCCTGCAGGTCCTTCTTCCAGTCCAGCTTGACGGCACCCTCGAGGTGGCCGCCGTCGTAGGCGCTGGTGTCCTCGTCGACCTCGACGAAGACGAGGCCGGGGGTCCCGAGGTTCTCCTGGGCCCAGTCGGCGGTGACGAGCACGTCGTTGCGGCTCATGGTGGTTCCTCCGTTGATCGGTGTGTGCGGACGGTCAGGCGCGGGCCGGCAGGGCCCGCCGGGCGATCAGGTAGAGCTCGCAGCCCAGGCAGAACCCGGTGGCCGCGTTGAGCAGGGCCGCCACCAGCGCGAGGCCGGTGGCGACGGCGCCGAGCGCCGGCGCGCCCAGCAGGTAGCCGGCCGCGCCGACGACGGCGAAGACCAGGCCGACGACCTGGGCGAACCGCGGCGGGGCCTCCGGCTCCCGCTCGCGCACCGGGCCGAGCCGGGGCGCGACGAGCAGCCGGAAGAGGAGGCCGTACGGGGAGACGCGCAGGCCGGCCGCCGCACCGATCGCGAACACCACCGCCTGGGCGGCGACCACCCAGCCGTTGCCGGTGAGCAGCGCGACGGCGAGCACGACGGACGTGAGCGCCGCGGCGAACCGCGGGGCGCGCACGTCGACCTGACGGGACGGTGCAGTCATGGCAGAAGGGACCTTCGGACGGCGGACAGGGCGCGTCTGGACGGTCGGGACCGACCTCAGGGGGTCGGACAGAGGCAGCTGCCGACGCGGCACAGGTCGACTGTGCGGCGAGAGGTCAGCAGGGTGCCCACGGCGCGAGAGTAGCCGATCACGGGGTCGCCCCGACATGGGCGTCTACCAGGGCGGTGAGCTCAGCGGGTGCCGGCGCGCCGCTGCTGCGGCCGATCACGCGGCCCGCGCGGTCCAGGTAGAACAGCGTCGGCGTGCGGCGGACGTCCAGCTCGCGCACCTCGTCGAGGTGGCTCTCGGCGTCGACCTGGACGACCGCCAGGCCCGGTCGGGTGGCCTGCAGCTGCTGCAGCCGGGCCTTGGTCGCGCGGCAGGGTCCGCAGAAGGCGGTGGAGAACTGGACGACGGTGAGGTCGGCGTCGGCGGGCCGGGCCCCGAGCCGCTTGAACACGCCGCTCGAGGGCACCTCGTCGATCGTCCGCACCGCCCCGTTCCTCGTGCGCAGCCACCACGCCGCGACGGCGGTCACCGCCAGCGCGGCGACCAGCACGGCCGCTCCGATCCCGCTCATCCCCCGCACCAACCCCATCGGGCCGGTGGGCTATTCCGGGGCGCGCAGGACCGTGTCGGTCGCCTCGACGCGGACCACGACGCCGTCGTCCGCGACCGTCAGGCCGGTGAGCTGCAGCCCGAACGGCAGGGCGGGCACGGCGTACCGCAGGTCGAGCAGGTCGGCGACGCGGTCGACGAGGAACCCGGGGACGTCCATGCCGGCTCCGGACGCGTTCTCGACATCGACGACCACGGCGTCCCCGTCGAGCGTGACGGTGCCGGCGGCGGTGAGCGGGATGGTCCGCCCCAGCACCTCGACGGTCTTGGTGATCCGCAGGCCGTCCCCCTCCCGGCGCAGCGTCGTGTCGCCGCCGAGCTGGGCCGACAGGAGCTCGTAGGACAGCGTCGCCGTGCCGTCGATGCGCTCGACCGGCACCTCCTGGACGGTGCCCGAGAAGATGCTCGACAGCGGCACCTGCACTCCGCGCAGGACGACGTCGGCGCGGGTGCCCTCGGGCTGACCGAGCTGCTCGGCGGTGAGCGAGATGTGCACGTCGTCGTAGCGGCCCGCGACGGCCTGGGTCAGGAACGGGAAGCCGCGGGCGTCGACCTCGGGTGCGGCGGCCAGCCCCGCCTGCTCGACCAGCTGGTCGGCGACGTACCCCTCCGCCCACCGCTCGGTGAGCCGGTCGGCCACGAAGAGCAGGCCGACGACCAGGACGAGGACGACGAGCAGCGCCTTCACAGCACCGTCTGCAGCGCCAGTGCCACCGGGGCGCACGCCGCGAAGGGCAGCACGGCCTGGACGACCGACACCGCCCACGGCGACAGCGACGGGTCCAGCCGCGGGGCGTGGTCGGCGGGTTGCTCCTCGGCGGTGGCCTCCACGACGACGTAGCTGGCCACGAGCGCGACCAGGGCGGTGACACCGGCGAGGGCCGCGCCGAGGACCAGGGCCGGCACCGCGCCGGCGGTGCCGCCGAGGTTGCGGCCCAGGTAGGCCACGAGGGCGCCGGCGACGACGGAGAGCACCAGCCCGAGCAGGCCGCGGGGGACGCCCGTCGCCAGGTACGGCCGCGGCAGCACCAGGTCGACCAGGTGCCCGACCAGCAGCGCGACGCCGACCGCCAGCAGGGCGACGAGCGCGCGGTCGTGCCCTTCGTCGGTCCGGCCCAGCAGCAGGAGCGCGGCGAGGGCGGCCACCGCGGTCAGGAGCATCACCGCGCCGGCCAGGGAGGCGACCAGGGCCTCCCGGGGACGGCGGAACATCTGCTGCACCACGGCGACCAGGAAGCCCACCCCGAGGACGACGAGGAGGTCGCCCAGCTCCGGGCTCTCCGGCAGGACGAGGACGAGGTCGGCCGCCACCGCCGCCGCCGCACCGACGGCGAGCGACCCGGCGAACCCCTGGATGCCGGTCACGACCACCCAGGTCAGCACGAGCCCGAGCTGGAGCACCAGGACCGCGGCCAGCCGGCCGCGGTCGCCCCACAGCTCGGGCAGCCCGGCGACGAGGGCGACGGCGACCACCGTCAGCAGCGCCGGCTGGAGGTGGTGCACCCGCGCGGGGAGCGCGGACCGCATCGCCGAGGACGTCACCCCGGGATCGTCGCAGAAGCGCGCCCCGCGCTCCGTCCGACGAGCGGACGGGTGGGAAATCCGCTGCACCGGGCCCGACCGCGGTTCCGTCAGCTATCCTGCCCTCTCACCTCGACAGCGGCGTCGGAGGTCCGGGGACGGCGGCCGTCGTCCCACGGCACCGTGAGGAGACGACATGCGACTCGTGCTCATGACCGCCGCGCGTCAGGCGACGACCGAGGTGCTGCCCGCCCTCGGGCTGCTGGCCCACCAGGTGCGCGTGGTCGCCCCCGAGCTCTCCAGCCTGCTGGACGGCGACTCCGGTGACGTCGTCCTCGTCGACGCCCGCCACGACCTCATCCAGGCACGCACGCTCTGCGGCCTGCTCTCCTCCACCGGCGTTGCCGCCTCCCTCGTCGCGGTCCTCTCCGAGGGTGGCCTCGTCGCGCTCTCGGCCGACTGGGGCATCGACGACGTCCTGCTCGACACCGCCGGCCCGGCCGAGGTCGACGCCCGCCTGAAGTGGGCGACCGCCCGCCGGCTGGCCGCCAGCACGCCGGCCGACGGCGGCGACGGTGGCGTCACCCAGGCCGGCGAGCTCGTCATCGACGAGCACAGCTACTCGGCGAAGCTGCGCGGCCGCCCGCTCGACCTCACGTACAAGGAGTTCGAGCTCCTCAAGTACCTCGCCCAGCACCCGGGCCGGGTCTTCTCCCGCGCCCAGCTGCTGCAGGAGATCTGGGGCTACGACTACTTCGGCGGCACCCGCACCGTCGACGTCCACGTGCGACGCCTGCGCGCCAAGCTGGGCACGGAGCACGAGGCCCTGATCGGCACCGTCCGCAACGTCGGCTACAAGCTCGACCAGCAGGTGGCGGACGCGACGGCGAAGGCGGCCCAGGCGGCCACCTCCGACGACAGGGCCGACGCCGAGCTGGTCTGATGACGGGGTGAGCGATCCCGTCGACGTCCCCGAGGTCCTCGGCCTGCTGGACGCGGCAGCCGCGGCCGACGGCGTCCAGCCGCTGTCCGAGGACGCCCGGCTGCGGCTGCGGCACGGCTCCCCCGGCGGGCACGACCTGGCCGTCCGCACCGCCGACGGCGAGCTGGCGGGCTACGCCCGGCTGGACGACGGCGTCGCGGAGCTGGTCGTGCACCCTCGGCTGCGCCGGCGCGGGTTCGGCTCGGCCCTCCTCGACCGGGTGCTGGAGCTGACCGGCCCGGACCCGGTGAGCATCTGGGCGCACGGCGACCTGCCGGGCTCGGCGGAGCTCCTGGCCCCGCGCGGCTTCACCAGGGCCCGGGTGCTGCTGCAGATGCGCATGCCGCTGGCCGGGGTCGAGGCCGATCCGCGACCCGAGCTGCCCGGCGACGTGCACGTGGAGCCCTTCCGCCCCGGCCGGGACGAGGGCGCCTGGCTGCGGGTCAACGCGCGCGCCTTCGCCTGGCACCCCGAGCAGGGGCGGATGACCCGCGGCGACCTGGAGCTGCGGGAGGCCGAGCCGTGGTTCGACCCCGCGGGCTTCCTCATGGCGTGGCGGGGCGACCCCGACGACGGCGGGCAGCTGCTCGGCTCCCACTGGACCAAGGTCCACCCGCCGGGGGACGCCGGCGACGAGGCGGTCGGCGAGGTCTACGTGCTCGGCGTCGACCCGGAGGCACAGGGGATGCGCCTGGGCCGCGCCCTGACCGACCTCGGGCTCGCCCACCTGCGCGGCCGGGACCTCGCGGAGGTGCTCCTCTACGTGGAGGAGGGCAACACCGCTGCCGTCCGGCTGTACGAGGGCCGCGGTTTCCGCCGGTCCGCCGTCGACGTCTCCTGGCGGCTCGAGACCTCCTGAGGGGCCCTTCCGGACCCGGTTCACCCGGTGGACGTATGACGGCCGCCACACGTCGACCCAAGGATCGACGGCCGTTCACCCCTCGTTCACCGACTCACCGGTGTGCGGCCACCTCGGCTCCCTAACTTCCCCCTCGTCGGTCCAACGCTGCCCGGAAATCGTCCGGGCAAATGTCGAGAGGCACTGAGTTGAAGCTCAGCACCAAGACGCGCGCCACCACGCTCTCCGTGGCGCTCGCCAGCACCCTCGCGCTCACCGCGTGCGGCGCATCGAACGAGACGGACGCCGGAGGGAGCGGTGACGGCGGCTCGACGCAGGAGCTGAGCGGCGAGCTCGTCGGCGCGGGCGCGAGCAGCCAGCAGTCGGCCATGGAGGCCTGGCAGGCCGGCTTCCAGGGCGAGTTCCCCGATGTCCAGTTCAGCTACGACCCGGCCGGTTCCGGCGCGGGCCGCGAGCAGTTCATCGACGGCTCCGCCGACTTCGCCGGCTCGGACGCGGCGCTGGACGAGGAGGAGCTGGCCGCGGCGCAGGAGCGCTGCGCCGGTGGCGAGGTCTTCGAGCTGCCGAACTACATCTCGCCGATCGCCGTCATCTTCAACCTCGAGGGCGTCGACGAGCTGAACCTGACGCCGCAGACGATCGCCGGCATCTTCACCGGTGCCATCACCACGTGGAACGACCCGGCCATCGCCGAGGACAACCCCGACGCGACCCTGCCGGACACGGCGATCACCCCCGTGCACCGCGCCGACGACTCGGGCACCACGGACAACTTCACCGACTACCTGTTCCAGGCCGCCGGTGACGTGTGGACCTCCGAGCCGGACGGCGTGTGGCCGCTCGAGGGCGGCGAGGCCGCCAACGGCACCTCGGGTGTCGTCGAGGTCGTCACCAGCACCGCCGGTGCCGTGACCTACGCCGACGCCAGCCGCGCCGGCGACCTGGGTGTCGCCAACGTCGCCGTGGGCGAGGAGTTCGTCGCCCCCAGCGCCGAGGCCGCCGCGGCCGTCGTCGAGAACTCCCCGGCCGTCGAGGGTCGCGGCGAGTACGACTTCGCCATCGAGGTGAACCGCGAGACCGAGGGTTCCGGCGAGTACCCGATCGTCCTGGTCAGCTACCACATCGGTTGCATCGAGTACGACGACCAGGAGACCGCGGACAACGTCAAGGCCTTCATGAACTACGTGATCAGCGAGGACGGCCAGGCGGCCGCCTCGGAGAACGCCGGCAACGCCGAGATCTCCGACTCGCTGCGCGAGCAGGCCCAGGGCGCGGTCGACGCCATCACCGCCGCCGCCTGACACCCGCACGCCGCGATGGCCCGGGACGTCCGACGGACGTCCCGGGCCATCGCACCGCCCGCGACCGGGCACCAGCACCAGCACCAGCCACGAACGACTCTGACGGAGCAGCGGTGACCGCCACGAAGGCCCCGACCGAACCCCCGGTGAAGCAGGGCGCTGTGCGCCGCCCGGGCGACCGCATCTTCGCCGGCAGCGCCAAGGGCTCCGGCGTCTTCATCCTCGTCGTCCTCGCCGGGGTCGCCGCGTTCCTGATCAGCGAGGCCATCCCGGCGCTCACGGCCCCGTCGGAGGACATCCCCGGCGGCGAGGGGCTGGCGAGCTACATCGGCCCGCTGATCCTCGGCACCCTGCTCGGCGCCGTCCTGGCGCTGCTGGTCGCCACGCCGCTCGCCGTGGGCATCGCGCTCTACGTGACCTACTACGCGCCCCGCCGCATCGCGTCGGTCCTGGGGTACGTCATCGACCTGCTGGCGGCCATCCCCAGCGTCGTCTACGGCTTCTGGGGCCTGGCGGTCCTGGCGCCGCAGCTCGTGCCCTTCCACGTCTGGGCGGAGGACCACCTGGGCTGGCTGCCGTTCTTCGCCGGCCCGGCGTCGGCCAGCGGGCGCACGATGCTGACCGTCGGGCTCGTGCTCGGCGTCATGATCCTTCCGATCATCTCGGCCATCGCCCGCGAGGTGTTCGGGCAGGCCCCGGCGCTGCACCGCGAGGCGGCCCTCGCCCTCGGCGCGACCCGCTGGGAGATGATCCGGATGGCGGTGCTCCCCTACGGCAAGTCCGGCGTCATCGCCGGCGCGATGCTGGGCCTGGGCCGCGCGCTCGGCGAGACGATGGCCGTGGCGATCATCCTCTCCGGCGGCGCCGGGGCCACGGTCAACCTGATCAGCAACTCGAACCCGTCGACCATCGCGTCGAACATCGCGCTGCGCTTCCCCGAGGCCACCGGCGTGGGCGTCAACACCCTGATCGCCAGCGGGCTGGTGCTGTTCGTCATCACCCTCGCGGTCAACATGATCGCCCGGTGGATCGTCAACCGGCGCGCCGACTTCTCCGGAGCCAACTGATGAGCACCGCCACGCAGTCCGCGCCGGAGACCTCCGCGCCGCGGGGACCCGTCCGCGTCGAGCGGCGGCTCCCCCGCTTCTCCCCGCTCGGGCTCTACCTGGCCGGCATCGCCCTCGGTGCGGGGCTCTCGGCCCTCACCGGCTTCGCCGTCACCTCGACCGTCGTCTACGGCGTGGTCCTCGGGACGCTGGCGGTCTACGTCGCCTCCCGGGCCGTCGAAGGACGGCGCAAGTCCACCGACCGGCTGGTCACCTGCCTGGTGACCACGGCCTTCGGGATCGCGATGGTCCCGCTGGTGTCCCTGGTCTACACGGTCCTGGACAAGGGCCTCGCCCGGCTGGACGGCGACTTCTTCGCCATGTCGATGTTCCGGGTGGTCGGCGAGGGCGGCGGCGCGTACCACGCCATCGTCGGCACGGTGATCATCACGCTCCTGGCGACGCTGATCTCCGTCCCGATCGGGCTGATGACCGCCATCTACCTGGTCGAGTACGGCACCGGCCGGCTCAAGCGCGGCATCACCTTCTTCGTCGACGTCATGACGGGCATCCCGTCGATCGTCGCCGGCCTGTTCGCCTTCGCCCTCTTCACGCTGCTGTTCGGGAACGACTTCCGCGCGGGCGTGATGGGCGCCGTGGCCCTCTCGGTGCTGATGATCCCGGTGGTCGTCCGCTCCTGCGAGGAGGTCCTCAAGCTGGTGCCGAACGAGCTGCGCGAGGCCAGCTTCGCCCTGGGCGTCCCCAAGTGGCGCACGGTGGTCAAGGTCGTCCTGCCGACCGCGATCGCCGGCCTCGGCACCGGCGTCACGCTGGCCGTGGCCCGGGTCGTCGGTGAGACCGCGCCCCTGCTCATCACCGTCGGCCTGATCACCGGCACGAACCTCAACCCGTTCGACGGGCGCATGGCGACCCTGCCGGTGTTCGCCTACTACCAGCTGACCCAGCCGGGAACCGCGACCCAGGCGTTCATCGACCGGGCCTGGACGGCAGCGCTCGTACTCATCATCCTGGTCATGGCGCTCAACGTCGTCGCCCGCCTGATCAGCCGCTTCTTCGCTCCCAAGACCGGTCGCTGACCGACCGACTGACCCGGAGGACACGCACGTGGCCAAGCGCATCGAGGTCTCCGACCTCAACATCTACTACGGCAACTTCCTGGCCGTCGAGGGCGTCAACGTCTCCATCGAGCCGCGCAGCATCACCGCGCTGATCGGCCCCTCGGGCTGCGGGAAGTCGACCTTCCTCCGCTCGCTGAACCGGATGCACGAGGTGCTGCCCGGCGCCCGCGTGGAGGGCAAGGTCGTCATGGATGGCCAGGACCTCTACGGCGCCGACGTCGACCCGGTGAACGTGCGCCGCCAGATCGGCATGGTCTTCCAGCGGCCCAACCCGTTCCCGACGATGTCGATCTACGACAACGTCATCGCCGGCAACCGGCTGAACAACAAGCGGATGAAGAAGTCCGAGACCGACGACCTGGTCGAGAAGTCGCTGCGCGGCGCCAACCTCTGGAACGAGGTCAAGGATCGCCTCGACCGGCCCGGCTCGGGCCTGTCCGGCGGTCAGCAGCAGCGGCTGTGCATCGCCCGCGCCATCGCCGTCGAGCCCGACGTCCTGCTGATGGACGAGCCCTGCTCGGCGCTGGACCCCATCTCCACGCTGGCCATCGAGGACCTGATGACCGAGCTCAAGGAGCGGTTCACCATCGTCATCGTCACGCACAACATGCAGCAGGCGGCGCGGGTGAGCGAGTCCACCGGGTTCTTCAACCTCAACGGCGTGGGGCAGCCGGGCCGGCTGATCGAGTTCAACCCGACCGAGAAGATCTTCAGCAACCCCGACGAGAAGGCGACCGAGGACTACATCTCCGGCCGCTTCGGCTGATCGGGCCCGACCTCGTCGGGGTCGGGGGTGCGGAAGGGCGGTTCGCCTCGGGCGGGCCGCCCTTCGCCGTCGTCGGATCCGGGTGCCACGTCGGGCTCCTCGCCGCCGACGCCGAACCCCGGGGCCGGCTCGGGAGCACCCCGGCCCGGGTCCGCGGCGGGGATCCCCTCGTCCGCGGGATCTGCGCTGAAGGGCGGCGGCATCATCGACATGCCCCTCCCCTACCCCGTTCTCGTGGCTGCGGAGCGACCGCGGGGTGAACAGCTGCGTCAGCAGCTGACGGGGGTCTGCTCCGGTCCGGCCGCCGGGGTTGGCATCGTGTCCGCTGCCGGCGCCTCGGGGGCGGCGCCCACGGTCACCGGGACGACGGTCGAGTAGCCCGGCCCGATCACCAGCTGGACGGTGTCGCCGATCGAGTCGCTGGGCTGCAGCACCGCTCCCGGTACCGACGCCGCGACGGTGCGGGCCTGCTCCAGGACGTTCGGGCCGTAGCGGACGACGGTCTCGCTGACCGTCCCCGGCTCGTTGCCGACGGCGCCGACGACGAAGCCCTGGCCGCGCATCAGGTCGGCCACGGTCGCGGCCAGCCCGGTCGTCGCCGTCCCGTTCAGGACGTCGACGGCGATCGATGCCGGCGGCACCGTCAGCGCGGCGTCCGCGGGCGGAGCCTCCGGCGCGGGCGGCGCCTCCTCGGCGGGCGGCTCCTCGGCAGGCGGCGCCTCCTCGGGGCCGATCAGGAACTCCTCGGGCACCGAGGTGCCCTCGATGACGGCGTCGAACAGCGACCGGGTGCCCCTGCCGTCGAGGAGCACGTAGGCCTGGTCGGTCCCGGCCGGCACGTAGCCGACCTGGGCGACCGGGAGGCCGGCCCGCTGCACCGCGTCGCCGGACAGGTCGCCGAGGCTGCCGGCCAGCCCGCGGAGGTCACCGAGCGTCGTCTGCTCGTCGACTGTCAGCGCCTCGGCCGCGCGGTTGAGGAAGCGGTTCAGGGTCAGCGGGTCGACCAGGGTGCTGGTCGACATCGCCGCGCGCAGCGTGGAGGTCAGCAGCCGCTGGGCGCGCTCGGCGACCGCCGTCCCGGTGACGTCGGCGCCGCTGTCGCCCGGCTGCAGGTAACCGGCCGCGTCCTCGCCCGAGACCTCCGAGTAGCCGGCCGGGAGCGGCGCGGCCGCGGCCGCCGTGGCCTGGGAGGGGACGACGCAGACCGGTACCCCGCCCAGGGCGTCGACCATGCCGGGGAGATCGGCGAGGTCGACGCCGAGGTAGTGGTCGACGCGCAGGCCGGAGAGCTGCTGGACCGCCCGCACCATGCAGCTGGGGCCGCCTTCGAGCAGCGAGCTCGCGAACGCCTCCGTGGCGGGGCTGCGCAGATCGCCGTCGGGCGTCCGGCACGCCGGGGTGTCCACCAGCGCCGTCGGCGGGAAGCTCACGAGGACCGCCCGATCGCCCTCCGAGGAGACGGAGGCGAGCAGCGCGGCGACCGACGCCGTCCCGGTCTGACCCGGCACCCCGCTGCCGACCACGAGGTAGGTCTCGTCACCGGCCTGCAGCTGCGGCGCGAGGATCTCCGGGCCGTCGACGGCGAGGGCGTCGACCCGGTCGATCTTCTGGTCGACGTAGAAGTAGAGGCCCAGGTGGTAGAGGACGACGACGCCGAGGACGGCGGCCAGCGCCACCAGCGCCCGGGTGAGCCGCCGTCGTCCGGGGCTGGCCGGCGGGCGAGCCGGGCGCGCGCCACGGGGCCGGTCCGCCGGCTCGGGCGGCGGGAACAGGCCGGGCAGCGGGGGGATCGGGCCGCTGCGGCGGACGGGCCGGTTGTCGGGGTGCCAGTCGACCTGCGGGCGCGGGCCCGGAGGGACGGGCGGGAGGGCCGGCTGGGCCGCGGGGCGGGCGGCGCCGGGGACCGGGGGGAGGCCGCCCTGGCGGGCCGGAGGCGCCGCGGCACCGGGGACCGGCGGCAGTCCGGCGCGGACGGCGGGCGGCGGTTCCTCGGGTGCGCGGAGGACCGGCTCCTCGACCCGACGGGCGGCCCGGCGGCGGCCGACGCCGGTGTCCTGGCGGGACAGGAGCTGCTCGACGGTCAGCCCCCCCGGCTGCTCGCCGTCCCGGCTGCGGCGGCTGCGCCCGGGGCCGCCCCGGGGGACGCCGGAACCACCCGCGTCCCACGTCGGCTTGTCCCCCACCGGAGTCGACACCTTCTCGTCGTCGTCCCTGCCCCGTCACCGGCCCGCGACGGAGCCTCCTCCCGACGATACGGGGAGGGGAGCGGGGAGACCGCCGGACGCGCGGCACCGCGGGCCCCCGGACGGGCGAGGAAGTCCGCAACCGGATAGTGGGCGACCGGTTCCCTGCGTAGCGTGGTCGCGGTGAGACTGCCCTCGGTGCCCGGCCCCTCCGACCTCCTGAACGCCGTGGGCGGGGTGCGCGACGGGTTCACCGAGGCGCTCGACCTCGTCCCCCGGGTCGGGGCCGCCGTCGGCCGCATGGAGGAGCTGCTGGGCCGGGTGGCGACGCTGCTCGACCGCGTCGACGGGATCGTCGACCGCGCGGACGGGGCGATCACCCGTCTGGAGGCCACGCGGGCGCGCGCCGACGAGGCGATCGACGGCGTCGAGCGCATCCAGGCGAAGGCGGACGACGCCATCGAGGGCGTGGGGCGCACCCAGCAGAAGGCCGACGACGCCATCGAGGCGGTCGGCCGGACGCAGCAGAAGGCCGACGACGCGATCTCGGCGGTCGGGGAGACGCAGCAGAAGGCCGACGACGCGATCGAGCGGGTGGGCGGCACGACGTCCCGGGCGGACGCGATCGTCGACCGGACCGACGGGCTGGTCGGCCGGCTCGAGCCGCTCGTGAGCGACTACGAGCCGGTGCTCACCGCGCTCGCGCCGTCCCTGCGACGCCTCGCGGACTCCTTCGACCCGTCCGAGGTCGACGCGCTGATCACCCTCATCGACCGGCTGCCGCAGCTGGTGACCCACCTCGACGAGGACATCCTGCCGGTGCTGGAGACCCTCGGGACGGTGGGCACCGATGTGCACGACCTGGTCGACACCGTCCAGGACATGCGGCAGATCGTGAAGGGCTTCCCGGGCTCCCGCCTGTTCCGCCGCCGCGGTGCGGAGGAGATCGCGCAGGACGAGGCCCGGGAAGCCGCGGCCGACCAGGCCTGATCCCGCTGGGGCTTCAGCCCTCCTCGGCACCCGGCCCGGGACCGGTCTCGGTCGGGTAGCCGAGGGCGCGGACGACGTCGCCGATCCGCTCGTAGGTCTCGCCGTCGGGCAGCTTCTCCAGCTCGGCGGCGACGACGTCGGGCGCGCGGTGGTCGCGCGCGGCCTCGACCAGCTCGGGGCCGGTCGCCGGGAAGTCCGCGCGGTCCAGCCAGCGGGCCAGCTCGGCGCGGGCCACGACGGCGTCCTCGGTCATCCCGACGGGGACACCGCCCACGAGCGTCCCCGCCGGGTCGGCGGTGATGTCGGGGTCGCCCTCGGCGATCGGCTCGACCTCGCGCCACTCCTCGGACCGGGTGGCGTGCTCGGCCTTGAGCATCCCCTGGATCTCGTGCTCGAGCTCCTCGTCGACGCGGGGGCTGTGCTTCGTGCTGCGTGCGGACGCTCCGGCGAACTGGTCTCCGGCCTCGGTCACGGTGTCTCCTCGCTGTCAGGCCCGGACGACGCCGGGCCGGGTGGTTCAGTCCTCGTGCAGGGCGCCGGGCTTGTGCACCGCCGTCTTGCCGCTCTTGTCGCTCTTGACCTCGTACTGCGGCTCGTCCTCGCTGGCCTTCACCTTCCGGCCGGACGCCTCGGTCTCCTCGGTGATCTTCCGTTCGACGGTGCCCTCCACGCGGTTCCCGTGGCTGTTCCAGGTGACGTGGTCACCCTTCTTCAGGTCGTCGGCCATGACCGCTCCTCTCGCGTCCGGACCGTGCTGCCCCTGCCCTGCCCCCTGCCGCCGCCGCACACACATCGCCCTGGCGGAGCGCACGATCACCCGTTCGGGACGCGACCTCACCCCTAGGGGCCATGGCAGGGGCGCTTTCGTCACGTAGCGTCGACAGCGACGGACACCCGATGGACGTCCGCGCTGGTCCGGCGAGCGTTCTCGCTACCCAGCGTGACCCCGGGGACCGTCCTCGATCGCCGGCCCGGTCGACTCCATTCCCCCGGAGTCGGCCGGGTCGGCCCCTTTACGCTGGTGTGCCGTGTCCACCCCCCTCTCCCTCGACGGGCTGCGCGACGTCGACGTCCTGACGGTGGTCTCGGTCTCGGACGTGACCCCGTCGGTCCGGCGGGTGACGCTCTCCGGCAGCCCGGAGGCCGTCGCCGCCGCGGGCCCGACGGTGAACCTGCTGGTGCCGCGGGTCGACGACCCGGCGCCGCGGTGGCCCCGCATCCAGCGGGACGGCCGGATCGTCTGGCCCGAGGGCAGCCACGGGGTGGCGTTGCGCAGCTACACCGCCCGCCGCCAGGACCCGTCAGCAGGCCTGGTCGAGATCGACTTCGTGCTCCACGGCGACGGCCCCGCGGCCACCTGGGCGGCCGCCGCCCGGCCGGGCGCCCTGCTCGCCGTCGCCGGTGCGGCCTCGCTGGCCGAACGCCCCGCCGGCTGGTTGCTCCTGGCCGGGGACGAGACGGCGCTGCCCGCGATCAGCCGGCTGCTCGCCGCCGCGCCTCCGACGGCGACCGGCGTCGCCCTCCTCGAGGTGGCCGGGCCCGAGGAGGAGCAGCAGCTGGACGGGCCTCCGGGCATCGCCGTGCGGTGGCTGCACCGGGGCGGGACCCCGCCCGGCGAGAGCACGCTGCTCGCGGACGCCGTCGCGGCACTGGAGCGCCCCGAGGGGGACGACGTCTTCGCCTGGGTGGGCGCCGAGTCCGCCGCGGTGCGCACGATCCGCGCTGACCTGCGCGGTCGGTGGGGGCTCGGGCGGGCCCAGCACCACGCGATCGGGTACTGGCGGCGCGGCCGGGCGATGTCGCCCGCGGGGTGAGCCTCCCCCAGGGAGTTCACAGGTAGCGTCCAGACCGAACGCAGCGGGGGGAGCCACTCTCGGTGGCATGACGACGGCACCCGCTCGCCCGACCGGAGGACCCGTGGCCGGCACCTCGCAGTCTTCTGCTGGGACCACCCGCAGCACCCCGGAGGCCCGCCTCCTCGTCGTGGACGACGAGCCGAACATCCGCGAGCTGCTGTCCGCCAGCCTGCGCTACGCCGGGTTCGAGGTGGCCACCGCCGCGGACGGCCAGCAGGCGCTCGCACTGGCGGAGTCCTTCCGCCCCGACCTGCTCGTCCTCGACGTGATGATGCCCGGGCTGGACGGCTTCGGCGTCGTCCGCCGGCTGCGCCAGTCGGGCCGGCACACCCCGGTGCTGTTCCTGACCGCCCGGGACGGAGCCGAGGACAAGGTGTCCGGGCTGACCCTGGGCGGCGACGACTACGTGACCAAGCCGTTCAGCCTCGACGAGGTCGTCGCCCGCATCCGCGCCGTGCTGCGCCGCACCGCCGGCGCCCAGCAGGCGGCCGCCGAGGCGCCCCGGCTCACCTTCGCCGACATCGAACTGGACGAGGAGAGCCACGAGGTCATCAAGGCCGGCACGCTGATCAGCCTCTCCCCCACCGAGTTCAAGCTGCTGCGCTACCTGATGGCCAACGCCGGGCGGGTGCTGTCGAAGGCGCAGATCCTCGACCACGTGTGGAACTACGACTTCAACGGCGAGGCGAACGTCGTCGAGTCCTACATCTCCTACCTGCGCCGCAAGATCGACACGACGGAGCCGCGGCTGCTGCACACGATCCGGGGGGTCGGGTACACGCTCCGGCTGCCACGGGGCGCATGACGCCTCCTCCTCCCCCCGACGTGCGGGGTCCGCGGGTCCCGCTCCGGGTCACCCTCGTCGCGCTCATGCTCGTGCTCCTGAGCGCGGCGCTGCTCGCGACGGGGTTCGCCACCACGTCCCTGCTCAAGGGCTACCTCACCGGCCAGCAGGACGACGAGCTGAAGCTCAACGCCCGGAGCATCTCGGGCGACCCGCGGCGCGCCGCCGAGTTCTGCAGCGAGGGCACCCGGTACCCCTCCACCGACTTCGTGGGCTGCCTCGTCCCCGACGAGGGGCAGGTGCTCGTCTTCGCCGGCCCGCTGGACCGCCAGGGCGCGCTCCCGCGGTTCAGGGCCGACGTCGTGGACGACAAGGCCGGCGAGTACGGCCTGGAGGCAGATGCCCCGGAACCGTTCACCGTGCGCGCGCGGGACGGCAGCACGTCGTGGCGGATGGTGGCGGTGACCCTGCCGGACGGCAACGTCGCCCTGTTCGGCAGCGACCTCGAGGTCGACCAGAAGGCGATCTCCCGCCTGGTGCGGATCGAGCTGAGCGTCGGGGTGGCCGTGCTCGTCGTGCTCGGCGCGGCGGGGTACGTCATGGTCCGCAACAGCCTCCGCCCGCTGACCGAGGTCGAGCGGACCGCCCGGGCCATCGCGGCCGGCGACCTGTCGCAGCGCGTGCCGGCCGGCGACGAGCGCACCGAGGTCGGCAGGCTGTCGGCGGCGCTGAACGTGATGCTCGCCCGCATCGAGACCGCCTTCCACCTGCAGCAGGCCTCGGAGGAGGCAGCCCGCGGCTCCGAGCACCGCATGCGCCGCTTCGTCGCCGACGCCAGCCACGAGCTGCGCACGCCGCTGACGTCCATCCGGGGCTTCGCCGAGCTCTACCGGCAGGGCGCCGTCCGCAGCGAGGACGACGTCACGCGCCTCATGCAGCGGATCGAGGCCGAGGGCGCCCGCATGGGTCTGCTCGTCGAGGACCTCCTGCTCCTGGCCCGGCTCGACCAGCAGCGCCCGCTGACCTTCACCCCCGTCGACCTGGCCGAGGTGGCCGGCGACGCCGTCCACGACGCCAGGGCCGTGCAGCCGGACCGGCCGATCAGCCTGCACGTGGACGAGTCCCTGACCGAGATCCCCGTCCTCATGGGCGACGAGGGCCGGCTGCGGCAGGTGGTCGGGAACCTGGTGACCAACGCGCTGACCCACACGCCGCCGGACGCGCCCGTGACCGTCACCGTCGCCGAGGCGCCCGACGACCCCGACGTGCTGGTGCTCCGGGTCGCCGACCAGGGCCCCGGCATGGCGCCGGCCGACGCCGAGCGCGCGTTCGAGCGCTTCTACCGGGCGGAGGCCTCCCGCACCCGCGGGGAGGACACCACCGCCGAGGCGGGCGGCACGGGCCTCGGCCTGGCCATCGTCTCGTCACTGGTGGCGGCGCACGGGGGCTCGGTCGAGCTCGCCACCGCACCGGGTCAGGGCGCCACGTTCACCGTCCGGCTCCCCCGCTCCGGCCCGGCGGACATCGCGGCGGAGGCGGCCCCGCACGACGAGCGCGTCGGGGGCGGCGAGCAGCCCGGCTGAGCGCCCTGCCACGATCCGGACGTGACGACGGACGACAGCGCGACCATCCCCGACGCCGAACCGCTCGCGGCAGCGACCGACCTGGGGACAGCGCTGCGCGAGCTGATCGAGATCTCGGTGACCACGACCGTGGCCGCGGCCGAGGTGCGCGCCGCGGCCGAGCTGGTCCGCCAGGCGACGGAGCGGCTCGCGGTCGCCCGCCGGCCGGTCTCCCAGCTGCCGGCCCTGGACGACGTCGGGCAGGGCCGCCGCGTGTTCAACCCGGTGACCGGCATCGGCAGCGCGCTGGCACCGCCGCTGGTGGTCCGGCGCGACGGCGACGGCGTCGTCGCCGAGGTGACGCTCGGCGTGGCCTACGAGGGCCCGCCCAGCTTCGTGCACGGCGGCATGAGCGCGCTGTTCATGGACCAGCTGCTGGGCTCGGCCGCGGCCGCCGCCGGCCTCTGGGGAATGACCGCGCACCTGGAGCTCGACTACCGGGGGCCGCTGCCGCTGGAGACCCGGCTGGTCATGCGCGCCGGGGTCGCCGAGCAGTCCGGCCGGAAGTCGATCATCACGGGCACGATCGCGCTGGCCGACGACCCCGACACCGTCCTCGTGGAGGCGCGAGGCGTCTTCGTGATGCCGCGACCGGAGAAGGCGCAGGCGTACTTCGGCGCCATCACCGACGCGTCCGGGCAGCACCGGCCGCCGCGCCGGCCCGGCGACGCCACAGCTCTGGACGACACCGCCCTCGAGAACTCGTGACCGACATCGATGTCGCCGCCCGGGCGGCGCGGGCGGCCGGCGCCGTCCTGCTGGAGCTGCGGTCCGGGGACCTGTCCGGACGAGCCCTGGGCGACGCGGGCGACGCCGCGGCGCAGCGGGCGATCGCGGAGGTCCTGCGGACCGAACGCCCGGACGACGTCGTCTTCAGCGAGGAGGCCGCCGACGACCGGCGGCGCCTGGGCGCGGACCGGGTGTGGATCGTCGACCCCCTCGACGGCACCCGCGAGTACGGGGAACCGGGCCGGCACGACTGGGCGGTGCACGTCGCGCTCTGGTCGGGAGGCGCGCTGGGGGCGTCCGCCGTCGCCCTCCCCGGTCTGGACGAGGTGCTGCTGACCGAGCCGGCGCCCGCGGTCCCCGCACGGGCGGACGGACCGGTCCGGATCGCCGTGAGCCGCACCCGCCCGCCCGCGGAGGCCGACGCGGTCGCCGCCGCGCTGGACGGCGTCCTGGTGCCGCTCGGGTCCGCCGGCTACAAGACCGTCGCCGTCGTCCGGGGCGAGGTCGACGCCTACGTCCACGCCGGTGGCATGTACCAGTGGGACTCCGCCGCTCCGGTCGCGATCGCCGCGGCGGCGGGGCTCACCACCTGCCGGCTGGACGGCTCCCCGCTCGTCTACAACGAGCCCGATCCCTCCCTGCCCGACCTCGTCGTCTGCCGCCCGGAGCTGACCGAGCGGGTCCTGGCTGCGGTGCGCGCCGCGCGATAGCGGACACTGGACGGGAATCCGCACCAATCGCATGCGGTTGCTCGTCCTGATGTCGAACTCCCGGAGCCTGAGCGCATGAGCACGCCCGACTACCGGCTGAGCCAGCTGGAGACGCTGGAGGCCGAGTCCATCCACGTCATCCGGGAGGTCGTCGCCGAGCTCGAACGCCCGGTGCTGCTCTTCTCCGGCGGCAAGGACTCGATCGTCATGCTGGAGCTGGCCCGCAAGGCCTTCGCCCCGGCGCGCATCCCGTTCCCGGTCATGCACGTCGACACCGGCCTGAATTTCCCCGACGTGCTGGAGTTCCGCGACAAGCGGGTCGCCGAGCTCGGCGTCCAGCTGATCGTCGCCTCCG
The DNA here is from genome assembly GCF_054050495.1 of Blastococcus sp. SYSU D00922. Classification (NCBI taxonomy): domain Bacteria; kingdom Bacillati; phylum Actinomycetota; class Actinomycetes; order Geodermatophilales; family Geodermatophilaceae; genus Blastococcus; species Blastococcus sp. SYSU D00922. The sequence goes on along the minus strand of NZ_JBJGZL010000001.1, from coordinate 242,138 downwards.
TCCCGGACGCGATCGCCGCCGGCACGGTCAAGGAGGAGCCCAACGGCTCCCGCAACCGGATCCAGACGCCGGTCCTGCTCGACGCCGTCGAGGAGCACGGCTTCACCGCGCTGTTCGGTGGCGCACGGCGCGACGAGGACAAGGCCCGCGCCAAGGAGCGGGTGTTCTCCTTCCGCGACGAGTTCGGCCAGTGGGACCCGAAGAACCAGCGGCCCGAGCTCTGGGACCTCTACAACGGCCGGATCCACCTCGGCGAGTCGATCCGCGTCTTCCCGCTGTCCAACTGGACCGAGCTCGACATCTGGCAGTACATCCTCCGCGAGGAGATCGAGATCCCGCCGCTGTACCTCGCGCAGGAGCGGGAGGTCGTCGAGCGGCAGGGGATGCTCTACGCGGTCAACGAGTTCATCCGCCCCAAGGACGGTGAGCAGGTCCGCAAGGAGACCGTGCGCTACCGCACCGTCGGCGACGCGAACCTGACCGCGGCGGTGCTGTCCGAGGCGACCACCGTCGAGGACGTCATCGCCGAGATCGCGGTGACCCGCATGACCGAGCGCGGCGCCACCCGCGGCGACGACAAGGTCAGCGACGCCGCCATGGAGGACCGGAAGAAGGAGGGCTATTTCTGATGAGCACCCACCCGTCCCTCCCCACGGCCGTTCCACTGCACTCCCCGGAAGCAGAGCACGCACACGACGTCGCCCTCGCCCGCAAGGACATCCTGCGGATCGCCACCGCCGGGTCCGTCGACGACGGCAAGAGCACGCTGATCGGCCGGCTGCTCTACGACAGCAAGGCGATCTTCGAGGACCAGTACGAGGCGGTCGAGCGCGCCAGCAAGGGCGACTACGTCGACCTGGCGCTGCTCACCGACGGGCTGCGCGCCGAGCGCGAGCAGGGCATCACCATCGACGTCGCCTACCGGTACTTCTCCACGCCGCGGCGCACGTTCATCCTCGCCGACACCCCCGGCCACGTGCAGTACACCCGGAACATGGTCACCGGCGCCTCGACCGCCGACCTGGCGATCGTGCTGGTCGACGCGCGCAAGGGGATGCTCGAGCAGAGCCGCCGGCACGCCTTCCTCGCCTCGCTGCTGCGGGTGCCGCACCTCGTCGTCGCGGTCAACAAGATGGACCTCGTCGACTGGTCGGAGGAGGTCTTCGAGGGCATCCGCGACGAGTTCAGCGCCTTCGCCAGCAAGTTGAACGTGCCCGACCTGACCGTCGTCCCGATCTCGGCGCTGCACGGCGACAACGTCGTCACGCACTCGCAGAACACCCCCTGGTACGAGGGGACGACGCTGCTGCACCACCTCGAGCACGTGCACGTGGCCAGCGACCGCAACCTGGTCGACACCCGGTTCCCCGTGCAGTACGTGATCCGGCCGCAGTCCGACGCCTTCCACGACTACCGCGGCTACGCGGGCACCGTCGCCAGCGGCGTCCTGCGCCCCGGCGACGAGGTGCAGGTCCTGCCCAGCGGGCTCACCACGACGATCGCCGGCATCGACGGCCCCCGCGGGCCGGTCGACGAGGCGTTCCCGCCCATGGCGGTCACCGTCCGGCTCGCCGACGACGTCGACGTCTCCCGGGGCGACCTCATCTGCCGGCCGGCCAACGCCCCGCAGGCCACCCAGGACGTCGACGCGCTGGTGTGCTGGATGGCCGACGAGCCGCTCCGCCCCCGGCAGCGGCTGGCGATCAAGCACACCACCCGGACCGTGCGCGGGATGGTCAAGGAGCTCGCGTACCGGCTCGACGTCAACACGCTGCACCGCGACCCCGACGCCACCGAGCTCGGGCTCAACGACATCGGCCGGGTGCGGCTGCGCGCCACCCAGCCGCTGTTCGTCGACGACTACACCCGGAACCGCGCGACCGGCCGGTTCATCCTGATCGACGAGGCGACCAACGCCACGGTCGGCGCCGGGATGCTCACCCCCGCCGGCTGACGGGTGAGCCGTACCCGCGTCGCGAGCGTCCTCCTCGTCGCGGCGATCGTCGCGGTCGCGCTCAACCAGCGCCCGGCCGTGGTCGCCGTGGCACCGATCCTCGGGGAGCTGCGGTCCGACACCGGGCTGTCGTCGGCGATGGCCGGCCTGCTGACCACGCTGCCGGTGCTGTGCTTCGGCGCCTTCGCCCCCGTCGCGCCGCGCCTGGCCCGCCGGATCGGGCTGGAGACCGCGGTCGGGCTCTCGCTGGGCCTCCTCGTCGCCGGCATCGCCCTGCGGCTGCTCTCGCCCGTCGCGACGTTGTTCGCCGGCAGCCTGCTCGCCGGAGCGGCCATCGCGCTGGCCAACGTGCTGCTGCCGGCCTACGTCAAGCGCGAGTTCCGGCGCCCCGGCGCGGTCATGGGTCTCTACTCGGCCTCGCTGAACATCGGCGCCGCGGCCGGCGCGGCGCTCACGATCCCGCTGGCGGGAGCTCTCGGCGTCGACTGGCGCTGGGCGCTCGGGACCTGGCTGGTCCTCGCCCTCGCGGCGCTCGCCCTCTGGCTGCCGGTCGCCGGGACAGGCCGCGACCGCCGCGTGAGCGGGCCGCTGCCCGAGGGCCAGGGCTCGTGGTCCCTGCTGCGCCAGCCACTGGCCCGCCAGGTGACCGCCTACATCGGCCTGCAGAGCGTGCAGTTCTACTCGGTCGCCGCCTGGCTGCCCACCCTGCTCGCCGACGCGGGCGTCCCGGCGGGCGAGGGCGGGCTGCTGCTCGGGCTGGCCAACGTCGTCGGCGCCGTCGGCGCGCTGCTGGCCCCCGCGCAGGCGGGCCGGATGCGCACCCAGCGGCCGCTGGTCCTCGCCGTCGCGCTCGCCTACGTGGTGGGCCTGGGCGGCCTGCTGGCCGATCCGGACGGCGCCACCCTGGTCTGGGTGGCCGCGTTCGGCCTGGCGCAGGGCGCCGGCTTCGCCCTGGCGCTGACCCTCATCGTGCTGCGCAGCCCCACCCCGCTGGTCGCCGCCCGGCTCGGCGGCGTCGCGCAGTGCCTCGGCTACCTGCTGGCCGCGCTGGGGCCGCTGGTCCTGGGTGCGCTGCACGACGCGACGCACGGCTGGTCGTGGCCGCTCGCGCTGCTGCTCGCCGTGCTGCTGCCCATGACGTGGGCCGGCTGGGGCGCCGCCCGCGCGGCGGTGCTCAGCGGAGCACCACCGGCAGGTGCTCGAACCCCCGCAGCGTCTGCAGATCCCGTCGCACCGGCCGGCCGCTGACCCGCAGCGCGGGGAACCGCTCGCTCAGCGCCCGCAGGCCGACGACGCCCTCCAGCCGGGCCAGGCCCGCACCCACGCAGTAGTGGATGCCGGCGGAGAAGGCGAGGTGCTCGCGGGCGTTGGCCCGGCCGACGTCGAAGCGGCCGGGCGCCGGGAAGACGTCGGGGTCGCGGTTGGCCGCACCCAGCAGGACCGTCACCCGCGTGCCCGGCCGGACCTCGCGGCCGGCGAGGGCGACCGGCTCCTTCGCCGACCGGCCGGTGATCTGCACCGGGCTGTCGAACCGCAGGATCTCCTCCACGGCCCCGTCCCAGCCCGACGGCGCGGCGCGCAGGGCGTCCCACTGCTCGCGGTGGCCGTCGAGCAGCACGACGCCGTTGCCGAGCAGGTTCACCGTGGTCTCGAAGCCGGCGCCGAGCAGGAGCATCACCGTGGCGTGCAGCTCGCGCTCGGTGAGCGCCTCGTCGTCCGGGAGCCCGACCAGCCGGCTGACCAGGTCCTCGCCGGGGTCGCGGCGCAGCCGGGCGAAGTGCTCGCGGAGGAAGGCGTGCATGGCGCGCAGCGCGCGCTCGGCGGCCACGTACCTCCGGAAGGACAGCCCCGGGTCGAGGGTGGCGGCGGCCGCGGCGCCCCAGCGGAGGAAGTCCTCGCGGCGCTCGGTCGGTACACCCAGCAGGTCGGCGATCACCAGCACGGGCAGCTGCGCGGCGTAGGTCTCGACGAGGTCGACCTCGCCGCTCCGGAGCTCCAGGGCGTCGAGCAGGGCGTCGGCGGTCCGCTGGACCACCGGCTCGAACGCGGCGGTGGCCCGCGGCGTGAACGCGCGGCTCACCAGCCGGCGGAAGCGCGTGTGGTCGGGCGGGTCGACGACCAGCATCGACGGCGGCTCGGCCACGCCCGTCGCGTCCAGCTCGTCGCCGAAGCGCAGGGCCCAGCGGATCAGCCGGGGCGCCTGCGAGCGGTCCCAGCCGACGCCGAAGCGCTCGGACCTCAGGATCTCCGAGGCGACGGCGTGCGACGGGGTGACCAGCCCGATGCTGCCGGGGGACAGCGGGCCGCGGGCGCGCAGCTCCTCGTACAGCATGTACGGCTCGTCCCGCACGGAGCTGTCGCGCAGCAGCCGGCCCACCAGGTCCCCGCGCCGCGCCCCGCGTTCGAGGAAGACGGCGGGCAGGCCGTGCCGCACACCCCAGCGGACCACGGTCCGGGCGGGGCTCAGGGCGGGCCGCAGCGCTCCCGCGAGGGGGTTCACGGTCGTGGACGTGTCCGTGGTCACGTCCGCAGTCTGTCAGTGCGGACGCCGCCCGGCCGCTGCCGGCCGGACGGCGTCCCGGGCCTCAGGCCTCGTCGGTCGGGGCCGGCGCCTCGCTCGGGTCGCCGTTCCAGTCCTTGCCGGCCGTGTCGGCGTTCTCGGACGCGCTGTCGGTCTGGCCGGCGACGGTCTCGACCATCTCCTCGTCGGAGAGGCCCTCGCCTGCCGCCTGGGTGTGGCTGCTGGGCTCGCTCATGTGCGTCGTCCCTTCGGGTCGCTGACGTGTGCTCCCGACAGCCCTCCCCGATGACGCTCCGCGGCAAACCAGCAGGCCCGTCACACGCGCCGGGTCAGCGGACGGGCGGGCGGAGCTCGAACCAGACGCGCTTGCCACCCCGGTGGTCCTCGGCGCCCCACCGGTCGGCGATCGCCTGGACCATGCGCATCCCGCGGCCTCGGGAGCGTTCGGTCGAGAGCTCGCGCACCACCGGCCGCACCGACGAGCCGTCGGCCACCGCGATGCGCAGCCAGTCGTCGGAGACCTCCAGCTCCAGGGACAGGTTCGCCTCGCCACCGACGTGGTCCACGACGTTCGACACCAGCTCCGTGACCAGCAGGGCGGCGTCCTCGCGGTCGTGCGGGACGTCCCAGACGCGCAGCAGCTCGAGCACCAGGTGCCGGGCCGCGGGCACGCTGGCGGCTGTCGGCGGGAGGTCGACGGAGGCGGTGCGGCTGGACACGGAGCGGTTCCCGATCTGCTGGAGGGACGGAGGCATCCGCGCTGACACGATTCCGTTGCGCACAACCTAAGCGCTCTCCCGTGGGGGCGCAAGACCCCTTGCGCGCACGGCGTGTTGCACGGCACGGCCGTTGCCTGCAACACCCGTGACACTCCGGTAGTGTGCAACCTGGTTGCGGCCTACGAGAGGGATTCCGTGAGCGCAGAGGTGGACACCGCCCCATCCCGCGACGAAGCCGGCGCTGCACTCGAGGACCTCGTCGTCGAGCTCGACCGCTGCATCGACGAGCTCGTGCAGGCTCGCGCCCGCGCCGACACCCTGCTGCGGGAGCGCCGGTCGGGCCGGGCCTGGCTGGAGATCGTCACGGGCGAGGCGCGCCCCCTGGTCGTCGAGCGCATCTCCACGGTGCTGGCGACCCTGTCCGCCGCCGGGCACACCTGGCGGCGGGAGCAGGCCGCGGCACTCCGGGCCGAGCAGGTGAGCATCAACCGCATCGCCGCGCTGTTCGGCGTCACCCGGCAGCGCATCTCGGCGCTGCTCCGGGAGGACGGCCCTGAGGAGGCGGTCGACGCCTAGGCGATGAGCTGGTCGGGGCGGTTCGCCGTCAGGCGATGAGCTAGTCGGGGCGGTTCGCCGTCAGGCGATGAGCTGGTCGATCGCCTTGTAGACGCGCTGCTCGGAGATGGGCCGCGGCGTGCCGATGCCCTGGGCGAACAGCCCCACCCGCAGCTCCTCGATCATCCAGCGCACGCGCGCCACCGGGTCGTCGGGCGCCCCCGTGCCCGGCTGCTGCGCCCGCAGCTGCTCGTACTCCGCGGTGACCGCCTCGACCTGGCGCATCCACAGCTCGTCGCGCGCCGCGTTGGCCGGCAGCTTCTCCAGGCGGTAGGCCATCGCGCGCAGGTAGCGGACCAGGTCGGGCAGCCGGCGTCGGCCGGCGGCGGCCACGAACCCGCGGTGCAGCAGCCCGGTCATCTGGCGGCGCAGGTCGGCCACGGCGGCCTCCGGGACGCGGCGGGCAGGTGCGGCCCCGATGGCGACCGCGACCTCGCGCGCCTGGGTCAGCACGTCCTCGACCTTCTGCACCGCGTCGACGGTCAGCCGGTGCAGCTCGCCCTTCGCCGTGGCGACCAGCGCCGAGAAGGCGGCCTCGTCGCGCGGCGGCCCACCGGCCGCGGCGATCAGCTCGTCGGCCGCCGCGTCGACGCAGTCGGCCACGAGCTCGGGGATCTCCCCGTCCGGGTTGAACTGGAGAGCCAGTCGCGAGCGCGGCGACAGCGTCTTCACGACGGCCTTGACCGGCGACCCCGCCACCAGGATCAGCAGCCGTCGCGCGCCCCGCCGGGTCAGCCGCTCGGCCTCCGCCTCCATGGGGACGACGCGGATGCCGACGGTCTCGCCCTCGTCGACCAGCGCGGGGTAGGCGGTCACCACGTGGGCGCCCCGCTGCACGTCGACCGTCCGCGGCAGCGTGCCGAACGTCCACCCGGTCAGCCCGGTCCGCTCGAGGTCGGACGCGGCCCGCGCCAGGCTGGCGCGCGCCTTCGGCGCCACCTGGGCGCGCAACGCCTCGAGGTCCTTGCCCGTAGCCATCGGCCGCTGCTGGTCGTCGAGCACCCGGAACGTCGCCCGCAGGTGACCGGGCACCTGGTCCGGCGCCCAGGCGTCCGGCGGGATGGTCACCGCGGTGGCCCGCCGCAGCTCGCGCTCGAGCGCGGGCAGCAACGGCTCCCCCGGGTCGATGTTGGGCAGGACCTCCCGCACCCGGTCCGGGATGGGCACCAGGCCACGCCGCAGCTGCTTGGGCAGCGTCCGGAGCAGCGCCGTGACCAGCTCCTCGCGCAGGCCGGGCACCGTGAACGCCAGCGACTCCCCCGACGTCGCCTGCGCGACCCCGTCGAGCACCGCCAGCGGGACGTCGACCGTGACGCCGTCCTGCGCCGCCCCTGGGGCGAACGCGTACGAGAGCGGCAGGGTGAGGCCCTGCGAGAGCTGGACCTCGTCCGGGTAGTCCTCGGGGCGGACCTCCCCCGCGGCCGCGGCGTTGGTGAGCATCTCCGGGGTGAACGTCAGCAGGTCGGGCGTCTGCCGGCGGGCGGTCTTCCACCACCTGTCGAAGTGCCGGGTCGAGACGACGTCCGCCGGGATCCGCGCGTCGTAGAGCTCGAACAGCGTCTCGTCGTCGACGCCGATGTCGCGGCGGCGTGCACGCTCCTCCAGCTCGGCGACCTGCTCGATCGCCCGCTGGTTGTCGGCCCAGAACCGGTGGTGCGTCGTCCACTGCCCCTGGACCAGGGCGTGGCGGATGAACAGCTCCCGGGAGACGACCGGGTCGATCGAGCCGTACTGCACCCTCCGGCCGACGACCAGCGGCAGCCCGTAGAGCGTGACCCGCTCGGTGGCGACCACCGAGCCGCGCTTGGCGTCCCACCGCGGCTCCGAGTACTGGCGCTTGACCAGGTGGTCGGCCAGCTTCTCGACGGTCTCGGGGTCGATGCGTGCCACGGTGCGGGCGAAGAGCCGGCTGGTCTCCACCAGCTCGGCGGCGACGACCCAGCGCGGCGGCTTCTTCGCCAGCGGGGTGCCCGGGGCGATCACGAAGCGGGTGTTGCGGGTGCCCAGGTACTCGCGACCGGGGCGGCCCGGCTTGCCGTCCCGGTTCTTGGCCGGCTCCATCTGCAGGCCGACGTGGCTCAGCAGCCCGGCGACGAGGGACGCGTGGATGCCGCGCTCGTCGGGCTCGGTGGCCGGCTCGCCCAGCTCCATGCCCAGCCGCCGGGCGGTCCCGCGGAGCTGTCCGTGCAGGTCCTGCCACTCGCGGATGCGCAGGTAGTGCAGGAACTCCCGCTTCACCGTCCGCCGGAACTGGTTCCCGCTCAGGGCGTCCTGCTGGTCCGAGAGGTACCGCCACAGGTTGAGCAGCGCCAGGAAGTCGGAGTTCTCGTCCGCGAACCGCGCGTGCATCTGGTCGGCCGCCTGCTGGTGCTCGGTCGGCCGCTCGCGCGGGTCCTGGATGGTCAGCCCGGCCGCGATCACCAGGACCTCGTCGAGCACACCGCGGCGGTCCGCCTCGACGACCATCCGTGCCATGCGCGGGTCCAGCGGCAGGGCGGCGAGCGCCCGGCCGGTGTCGGTGAGCTTCCCGTCCCCGTCGAGGGCGTGCAGCTCCTCGAGCAGGGCCAGGCCGTCGGCGATCGCGCGGCGGTCGGGCGGGTCGACGAACGGGAACTCCTCGACGACGCCCAGGTCGAGGGCCGCCATCTGCAGCAGCACCGACGCGAGGTTGGTGCGCAGGATCTCCGGGTCGGTGAACTCCGGCCGGGCGTCGAAGTCGTCCTCGGTGTAGAGCCTGATGGCGATCCCCGGGCCCAGCCGGCCGCAGCGGCCCGAGCGCTGCCGGGCCGACGCCTGGCTCACCGGCTCGATCGGCAGCCGCTGCACCTTGGTGCGATGGCTGTACCGGGAGATGCGCGCGGTCCCGGGGTCGATGACGTAGCGGATCCCGGGCACGGTCAGCGAGGTCTCGGCGACGTTGGTCGACAGCACGATCCGCCGGCCGGTGTGCGGGGCGAAGACCTTGTGCTGGTCGGCCGCCGACAGCCGCGAGTAGAGCGGCACGATCTCCGTGTTCGGCAGGTCGCGGTCGGCCAGCGCGTCCTGCGTGTCGCGGATCTCCCGCTCGCCGGCGAGGAAGACCAGGACGTCGCCGGGCCCCTCGGCGACCAGCTCGTCGACAGCATCGAGGATCGCCGTCACCTGGTCGCGGTCCGGATCGGCCTCCGGGTCGTCGGGGTCGACGACCGGCCGGTAGCGGACCTCGACCGGGTAGGTCCGCCCGCTCACCTCGACGACCGGGGCGCCCGCGAAGTGGGCGGCCACCCGCTCGACGTCGATGGTCGCGGACGTGATGACCAGCTTCAGGTCCGGCCGGCGCGGCAGGATCTGGGCGAGGTAGCCCAGCAGGAAGTCGATGTTGAGGCTCCGCTCGTGGGCCTCGTCGAGGATGATCGTGTCGTACTGGCGCAGCAGCCGGTCGTGGGCGATCTCGGCCAGCAGCACGCCGTCGGTCATCAGCTTGACCAGCGTCGAGTCCGACACCTGGTCGTTGAAGCGCATCTTGTAGCCGACGGCCTCGCCCAGCGGCGTACCCAGCTCCTCGGCGATCCGCTCGGCGACGCTGCGGGCGGCGATGCGGCGTGGCTGCGTGTGCCCGATGCGGCCGCGGACCCCGCGGCCGAGCTCCAGCGCGATCTTGGGCAGCTGCGTCGTCTTCCCCGAGCCGGTCTCACCGGCGACGACCACGACCTGGGAGGTCCGCAGCGCCTCGGCGATGTCGTCGCGCCGGGCGCTGACCGGCAGGTCCTCGGGGTAGCCGACCGCGGGGGCGGCGGCACGACGCCGCGCGATCCGCTGCTCGGCGGCCGCGACGTCGGCGGCGATCCGCTCGCGCTGACGGGCGCGCGCCTGCGGGTCCCGGGTCTTCCGCAGGCCGTCGAGCCGTCGGCGCAGCCGGTGCTCGTCGGCGATGGTGAGCGCCGCCAGCCGCTCCCGGAGCTCCGGCTCCGGAGCGGGGATCTCGGGCGCACTCACGGTGGTACTCGGGTTCCTCTCGGATCGGACGGGGCACTCCAGGGTCCCACCCCCGCAGCAGTCGGGTCCCCCGCGGTCGCCGACGTCACACTTCGTGCGCCCTGCAACTTGTTGCTTGTGTCGTGCAACCGGTTGTACCGTGCATGCGACCGAGCTCCGGAGGTGACCTGGTCATGCAGCAGACGCCGGCCGACCGGCTCACCGAGGTGCGCAAGCTCTCCGAGCAGCTGCCCCGCTTCATGCGGGTCGTGCACGCCCTCAAGACCCAGGCGGCGCGCGCCGACAGCCGCGACCGCGCGGCCCTGGTGCTCCTCTTCCCGCTCGTCCGGCTCGGCCCGCTCCGCCAGGGGGCGCTCGCCGAGCTGGTGCACGCCGACCCGTCGACCGTCAGCCGGCACGTCGCCGCGCTGGTGGAGCAGGGCCTGGTCCGGCGGGTCGCCGACGAGGCGGACGGGCGGGCCAGCCGGCTCGTCGTCACCGATGCCGGCCACACCGCTCTCGAGGCCCTGCGCCGGGAACGGGAGAACCACCTCGCTCAGGTCACCGCGGACTGGGAGGCCGACGAGCTGGCCACCCTGACCAGCCTGTTCGGCCGCTTCCTGGACGACCTGTCCGCCGCCCTGCCCGGCATCCCCGACGCCGGCGTCCCCACCGACTCCCCGAGAGAGAACCGATGAGCCAGTCCACCCGCGCCACCGCGGCCGACCGACGGGGCGCTCGCGCCGCCGCGGCCGCGCCGGACGCCAGCGGCGTGTTCACGCACCGCCAGATCCTCACGATCCTCGGCGGCCTCATGCTCGGCATGTTCCTGGCGGCCCTCGACCAGACCGTGGTCTCGACCGCGATCCGGACCATCGCCGACGACCTCGACGGGTACGACCTGCAGGCCTGGGCGACGACGGCCTTCCTGATCACGTCGACGATCGCGACCCCGCTGTACGGCAAGCTGTCGGACCTCTACGGGCGCCGGCCGTTCTACCTCTTCGCCATCGGCGTCTTCGTCCTGGGCTCGATGCTCTGCGGCCTGGCCGACTCGATGTACCAGCTGGCCGCTTACCGGGCGATCCAGGGCATCGGCGCGGGCGGCCTCATGTCGCTGGCCCTGGCGATCATCGGCGACATCGTGCCGCCGCGGGAGCGCTCCCGGTACCAGGGCATGTTCATGGCCGTCTTCGGGACGTCGAGCGTGCTGGGCCCGGTCATCGGCGGCTTCTTCGCCGGGCAGACCTCGCTCCTGGCGATCGACGGCTGGCGCTGGATCTTCTACATCAACGTGCCCCTGGGCATCGCGGCGTTCGCCGTCGTCTTCCGGGTGCTGCACCTCCCGCACACCCGCCGCGACCACCGCATCGACTGGCCCGGCGCCCTGGCGCTGGTCATCTGCCTGGTGCCGCTGCTGATCGTCGCCGAGCAGGGCCGCATCTGGGGCTGGGACTCGGGTCGCGCGCTGCTCTGCTACGCGATCGGCGTCGTCGGTCTGGTGCTCTTCATCCTCGCCGAGCGGGCCTACAAGGACGACGCCCTGCTCCCGCTGCGCATGTTCGCGAACCGCAGCTTCGCGGTGAGCAGCGTCGGCAGCGTCGTCCTGGGTGCGGGCATGTTCGGCGGCATCCTGCTGCTGCCGCAGTACCTGCAGATCGTCCACGGCTCGAGCCCGACGGTGGCGGGCCTGCAGATGATCCCGCTGGTCGCCGGCATCATGACCGGCGCCATGGGCTCGGGCATCGCGATCTCGAAGACCGGCAAGTACAAGATCTACCCGCTGGTCGGGATCGTCTTCATCGTGGCCGCGCTGGTGGCGATGTCGTTCATCATCGACGCCGACACCTCGGTCTGGGTCCTCGCGCCGTTCATGGTCCTGCTCGGTCTCGGGCTCGGCTTCAACTTCCAGCCGGTGATCCTGGCCGTGCAGAACGCCGTCCGGCCGACCGAGATGGGCGTCGCCACCTCGTCGGTGACGTTCTTCCGGCAGATGGGCGGCACGATCGGGGTCGCGGCCTTCCTGTCCATCCTGTTCACCACGCTGCCGGACAAGATCAGCAGCGCGGTGCGCGCCGCGGCGGCGACCGACCCGCGGGTGGCCGAGGCCGTGCAGAGCGGCCAGCTCAACGGCGGCGGGGACCTCTCGGACACCTCGTTCATCCAGCAGCTCCCCGACTTCCTCGCGCTGCCGTTCAAGACCGGGTTCTCCGACTCGATCGACCTGGTCTTCCTGGTCGCGGCGATCGTCGTGGCGATCGGCTTCTTCGTGATGCTGTTCCTGCCGGAGCTGCCGCTGCGCAACCAGTCCGGGATCCAGGCCCAGCAGGCCGGCGCCGGCGAGATCACCGGCACCGCGGTCACCCCGGACGTCGAGGCCGACCAGAAGGTGCAGTCGGTCGGCGCCTCGGCACCGACGTCGACGCCGCCGCCGTCCGGCACGGCGGAGGACCCGCGCGACTGACCGCACCGCCGTGTCCCGCAGGGGCCGTCTCTCCCACCGGAGTGGCGGCCCCTGCTGCATGTCGTGCCGAGTGGGCCCCGGAGGGGTCCGCGCAGGCACGACGGAACGGCTCCGCGCGACCGAGGAGGGCACCTGGGCGCGGTGTCGTGCCGAGTGGGCCCCGGAGGGGTCCGCGCAGGCGCGACGGAACGGCCCGCCGCAGCCGCGGAGGGCACCTGGGCGCGGTGTCGTCCGGAGGACGACAATGTCACCGTGGCTCCGTCGCTGATCCTGTCCCGCCGTGACCTCGACTTCATGCTGCACGAGTGGCTCGACGTCGAGTCGCTGACCAAGCGGCCCCGGTTCACCGAGCACTCCCGCGAGACGTTCGACGCCGTCCTGGACCTCGCCGAGCAGATCGCGACCGACCACTTCGCGCCGCACAACCGCACGGCGGACCTGAACGAGCCGCGCATGGTCGACGGCAAGGTCGAGATGATCCCCGAGGTCGCGCGGGCCCTGAAGGTCTTCACCGACGCGGGCCTCATGGCCGGGTCGTTCGACGAGGAGTACGGCGGCATGCAGCTGCCGCACACCGTCGGGCAGGCGGTGTTCGCCTGGTTCAAGGCGGCGAACGTCGGCACGTCGGCCTACCCGTTCCTCACGATGGGCAACGCGCGGCTGCTGCTCGCCCACGGCAGCCCGGAGCAGATCGACACCTACGTGCGGCCCGAGCTCGAGGGCCGCTGGTTCGGCACGATGGCGCTGTCCGAGCCGCAGGCGGGCTCGTCGCTGGCCGACATCACGACGAAGGCCGAGCCGCAGGACGACGGCACCTACCGGCTGACCGGCAACAAGATGTGGATCTCCGGCGGCGACCACGAGCTGACCGAGAACATCGTCCACCTGGTCCTGGCCAAGATCCCCGGCGGACCGGCCGGGACCAAGGGCATCTCGCTGTTCATCGTGCCCAAGTTCCTGCTGAACACCGACGGCACGCTCGGCGAGCGCAACGACGTCGTCCTGGCCGGGCTGAACCACAAGATGGGCTACCGCGGGACGACGAACACGCTGCTCAACTTCGGCGAGGGCGTGCACACCCCCGGCGGCAGGGCGGGCGCCGTCGGCTACCTGGTGGGAGAGCCGCACAAGGGCCTCACCTACATGTTCCACATGATGAACGAGGCGCGGATCGGCGTCGGGGTCGGCGCGACCGTCCTCGGCTACACCGGCTACCTGCACGCGCTGGAGTACGCCCGCACCCGGACGCAGGGCCGCCCGGCCGGCGCCAAGGACCCGGCCACGCCGATGGTCCCGATCATCGAGCACCCCGACGTCCGGCGGATGCTGCTGACGGCCAAGTCCTACGTCGAGGGCGGGATGGCGCTGGGCCTCTACTGCGCCCGGCTGGTCGACGAGGAGCAGACCGCGGAGACGCAGGAGGAGCGCGACCGCGCGCACCTGCTGCTCGACATGCTCACCCCGATCGCGAAGGCGTGGCCCTCGCAGTGGGGGCTGGCGGCCGACGACCTGGCCATCCAGGTGCACGGCGGCTACGGCTACACCCGCGACTACCCGGTCGAGCAGTTCTACCGCGACAACCGGCTCAACCCGATCCACGAGGGCACGCAGGGCATCCAGTCGCTGGACCTGCTCGGCCGCAAGGTCGTGATGCAGGGCGGCGCCGGGCTCGCCCTGCTCGGGCAGACGATCGGCGCGACGACGGCGCGCGCAGCGGGCACCGAGTGGGCCGGCTTCGCCGCCGACCTGGACGCCGCGGTCGCCCGCATGGGCTCGGTGACGGCGACGCTGTGGGGCGCCGGCGACCCGGAGGTGACCCTGGCCAACTCGCACGTGTACCTGGAGGCCGCGGGGCACCTCGTCGTCGCCTGGCTGTGGCTGGAGCAGGCGCTCGCCACGGGCTCGTCGGAGTCGGACTTCCACGAGGGCAAGCGCCAGGCGGCGCGGTTCTTCTGGAAGTGGGAGCTCCCGCGGGTGCACCACCGGTTCGACCTGCTCGAGTCGCTGGACCGGACGGTCCTCGACGCGGACCCCGGCTGGCTCTGAGCCAGGACCCCGGACATGACAGCGCCCCGCTCCTCCTGACGGAGGACGCGGGGCGCGCTGTCGTGCTGCCGGGTCAGGCGGGGGCGGCGCCCACCGTCTCGGCGGCGGCCTGGCGCTGCGTGGCCACACCCTCCGCACGCTCCCGCTCGTAGCGGGCGGTGGACGAGGTGCCCATCGCGATGACCAGGGCCGTCAGGAAGAAGAACCCCAGCAGGGTCACGGCCATCATCATCAGTTCGGTACTCCCCCAAGCAATCGGGTGATCCGCCGGGACAGGGGCGGAACACGTCGTCGGGGAACTGTGTCCCCCGCCGATCGAGGTCTCAATCGTCGAGTTGGGTACTTCACCTGACTGAGTGTGATCGGCTTCACCTCCATCGGTTGCCGACCGCACCGACTTGAGGGCCCGGGCCGCGTGGTCTGATCGATCCGTGCCCACGACCACCGTCCGACCCGGGCTGCTGGTCCTGGCACTGGCCCTCGGGGTCACCACCCTGTCGCTGCTGCAGAGCCTCGTGGTGCCCGTCCTGGGTGCCATCGAGCAGCAGCTGGACGTCTCCGCCGGGGCCGCGGGCTGGGTGCTGACCGCGAACCTGCTCGCCGCCGCCGTCCTCACGCCGGTCCTCGGCCGGCTCGGCGACCTGCGCGGGGAGCGCCCCGTGATCCTGGGGATCCTCGTCGCGGTGGCGGTGGGCACGCTGCTGACCATCGTCACGACGTCGCTGCCCCTGCTCCTGGCCGGCCGGATCCTGCAGGGCGCCTCCTACGGGCTGTTCCCGTTGTCCATCAGCGTGCTGCGCCGCGAGCTTCCCGAACGCCGGCTGAGCGTGGCCATGAGCGTGGTCAGCAGCACCCTGGCCGTGGGCGGGGTGGCCGGGCTGGTGGCCACCGGCCTCCTGATCGGGGACGGCGGCGACTACCGCAGGCCCTTCTGGATCGGACTCGGTGCCGCCCTCGTCTCGCTGCTGATGGCGCACCGGGTGCTGCCGCACCGCCCGTCGTCGGCCTCCGGGCGCGTCGACTGGTGGGGCGCGCTGGTCCTGGGGCTGGGGTTGGTGCTGCTCCTGCTGCCGGTCTCGCAGGGCAACCCGTGGGGCTGGACGTCGCCGGCCGTCGTCGGGTGCTTCGCGGGGGCGGTCGTCGTGCTGGCCGCCTGGGTGGTCCTGCAGCGCCGGACGGCGCAGCCGCTCGTGCGCCCCGCGATGCTGGCCGACCGGCGCACCGTCGTCCCGAACGTCGCCGGGCTCATGACCGGCATCGCGCTGTTCGCCTCCTTCCTCGCCGTCCTGCAGTACGTGCAGGCCCCGCCGTCGGTCACCGGTTACGGCTTCGGCGCGTCGGT
This sequence comes from Blastococcus sp. SYSU D00922, assembly GCF_054050495.1. Lineage (NCBI taxonomy): Bacteria > Bacillati > Actinomycetota > Actinomycetes > Geodermatophilales > Geodermatophilaceae > Blastococcus > Blastococcus sp. SYSU D00922. The sequence continues at coordinate 226,523 of NZ_JBJGZL010000001.1, read as the reverse complement.
GCTGGAGGCGTCGGTCGTCTACCTGCTCCCCGGGGGGATCGCCGGCATCGCCCTCGCCCCCGTCGCCGGCCGCGTGGTGACCCGGCTCGGTGCGCTCCCGACCCTGCTCGCGGGCGCCTCCTCGGGCGTCGCCGGGTTCCTGCTGCTCGCCTTCCTGCGCGGCGAGCCCTGGCTGGTCGTCGTCGCCGGCCTGCTGACCCAGGTGTCGGTGACGGTCGCCTACGCGGCCCTGCCGGCCCTGGTCGTGCAGGCCGTGCGCGAGAACGAGACCGGCGTGGCCAACGCCGTCAACTCGATCGCCCGGTCCGTCGGGCAGGCCCTGGGCAGCACCGTGGCGGTCACGCTCATCGCGGCCGGCCTCGATCCGGCGACGGGATTCCCCGACGAGGGCGTCTACACCCAGGTGGCGCTGGTCGGCGCCCTCGCGACGCTCGCCGTGGTGGTCGTCGCGATCGCCGGGATGGTCGCCGACCGCCGCTCCGGCCGGGCGCGGCGGAGCGACCCGCTGGCCGAGGTGGAGGAGGCCACGGCCCGGGCCGGGGAGTGGTCGCCGGTGTCCGGGATCCGCTGACCACGTCTGCTCCGCCGAACCGTTACCGGCGCGTCCGGCATGGAACGGGTCCGTCCGGGGAACCGCAGTCAGGACTTCCCGCCGCCTGACCCCGGAGGACCCCATGGCCCGAGCCACCGGCTCGCACCGCACAGCGGAGACGCAGTTCCACGGCAACCGTGCCGCCGACACCGCCGGGGACCCCGCGCCCGAGACCGACGAGATCAGCGGCACGCGTGCCGACTACGCGCCCACGGGGGCCGATCCGAAGCCGGGTGCCTTCCCGACGCTGAAGCGCACGCTCAAGGAGTTCAGCGAGGACAACCTCACCGACTGGGCCGCCGCGCTCACCTACTACGGCGTCCTCGCCCTCTTCCCCGCGCTGATCGCACTCACGTCGATCGTCGGGCTGTTCACCACCCCGCGGGAGCTGACCGACGCGCTCACCGCCGTGGTGCCGCAGAGCGCGGCGCGGACCCTGGGTCCGGTGATCGACCAGGTCGCCGGGAACAACGGCACCGCGGGCATCGCGCTGATCATCGGTCTCGCCGGTGCGGTCTGGTCGGCGTCGGGCTACGTCGGGGCGTTCACCCGCGCCGCCAACGTGGTCTACGAGACGCCCGAGGGCCGCAAGATCTGGAAGCTCAAGCCGCTCCAGCTGCTGGTCACCCTGGTCGGCATCCTCTTCGCCGCGGTGATCCTCGCGCTGCTCGTCCTGAGCGGTCCGGTCGTCGACGCGATCGCCGGGGCCATCGGCATCGGTGAGACCGGCCAGACCATCTGGAACGTCGTCAAGTGGCCGGTCGTGCTCGTCGTCCTGGCGCTGATGATCGCCGTCCTCTACTACTCGACGCCGAACGCCAAGCTGCGCGGCTTCAAGTGGGTGAGCCCGGGTGCCGCTGTCGCCATCGTCGTCGCGATCGTGGCGTCGGCCGCCTTCGCCTTCTACGTGGGCAACTTCGGCAGCTACAACAAGACCTACGGCGCGCTCGCCGGCGTCGTCGTCTTCCTGATCTGGTTCTGGCTGATCAACGTGGCGCTGCTGTTCGGCATCGAGCTCGACGCCGAGATCGAGCGGAACCGGGAGCTCAAGGAGGGCGTCCCGAGGGCCGAGAAGGAGATCCAGCTCGACGCCCGCGAGGACCCGAAGGACAAGCAGACGACGTAAGGCGCACGACCACCGCAGGCGCCCCCTCCCCGACGGGAGGGGGCGCCTGCTGCGTAATCAGCGGCTGGTCGGCGGCCGGTCGCCCGTCCGGGACGGCGGCATGCGCTCGACCAGGCCGGCGAGCGCCGCGAGGCCCTTGCTGAGCGCCTCGCCCACCGGCACCAGCTGCGCCGGCGCGCGGCGGACGCCGGCGTCGACGACGTCCCGGGTCCGGTCGAGCAGCGACAGCGGGAGCCCGGACAGGGCGTTGCCGGGCGGACGGCGGGAGACCGTCGGGTGCGGCCGGGTGGGCGACAGGCGCCGCATCAGCTCCCAGCGGCGGCCCAGCCGGCGCAGCTCGTCGGCCGGCACCGCCTGCTGGAGGTGCGGGAAGAGGACGTCCTCCTCGTCGCGCACGTCCTCGCGGAGCACCTCGACCAGGCGGGCCAGCCGGGCCGGGCGGCGCGGGTCGTCGGGCCCGTCGGCCTCGAGCGCGCTGACCAGCTCGTTGACCTCCTGGTGCTCCTTCTCCACCTGCAGGGTCAGGGCGTCGCCGTCCGGGAGCACCCGGCGCAGCACCGGCCACAGCACCGTCTCCTCGGCGAAGGCGTGGCTGAACACCAGCCGGTCGATGCGGTTGAGAACCTCCTCCTGGGTCCGGCCGGTGGTGCCGTCCAGTTCCTGGAGGAGCCGGTCGAGCTCGATGTGGTCGTCGCGCTGGCGGACCAGGACGCTGCCCGGTCCGCCCAGCTCGTCGACGGTCTGGTCGGCGATGGATCGCATGGGGTGCTGGTGCCCATCCGGTTGATCGTCCATGCCGCGCGGGTAGGGGGCGGGCGTGACCGAGGCGAGGACAGTGACGTCCGACTTCTACGACCTGGAGGCGCTCCTCGACGAGGAGGACCGCGCGGTGCTGCACCGCGTGCGCGCGTTCATGGACGAGCAGGTCCAGCCGATCATCAACGACTACTGGACGCGGGCGAAGTTTCCGCTGGAGCTGGTCCCGGGTCTGGCGGAGCTCGGCATCATCGGCACCCCGTACTCCGGCTACGGCTGCCCGGGGAAGTCCTCGCTGCTCGACGGCATGATCTCGATGGAGCTCTCCCGCGGCGACCCGTCGATCGCCACGTTCTACGGCGTCCACAGCGGGCTGGCCATGGGGTCGGTGCACCTCTGCGGCTCCGAGGAGCAGAAGGAGCGCTGGCTGCCGGCCATGGCCCGGATGGACCTGCTCGGCGCCTTCGGCCTGACCGAGCCGGAGTCCGGCTCCGACGTCGCGCGGGGCTTGCGGACCAAGGCCCGCCGGGACGGCGACTCGTGGGTCCTCGACGGGCAGAAGAAGTGGATCGGCAACGGCAGCTTCGCCGACCTGGTCGTCGTCTGGGCGCAGGACGTCGACACCCAGCGGGTGCTCGGCTTCGTCGTGGAGAAGGACACCCCCGGGTTCAGCGCGGTCGACCTCGAGGACAAGATCGCGCTGCGGGCGGTGCAGAACGCCCTGATCACGCTCGACGGCGTGCGGGTGCCCGAGGAGAACCGGCTGCAGGAGGCCAACAGCTTCAAGGACACCGCCAAGGTGCTGAAGATGACGCGCGCGCTGGTGGCGTGGTCGGCGGTCGGCTGCGCGCGCGGCGCCTACGAGCACGCGCTGCGCTACGCCACCGACCGCACCCAGTTCGGCAAGCCGATCGCCGGCTTCCAGCTCGTGCAGGACCTGCTCGTGCGCATGCTCGGCAACATCACCGCCTCGGCGTCGCTGTGCGCGCGGCTGTCCCAGCTGCAGGACTGCGGCACGATGACCGACGAGCAGGCCTCGCTGGCCAAGGCCTTCACCACCGTGCGCATGCGCGAGACCGTCGGCTGGGCCCGGGAACTGATGGGCGGCAACGGCATCCTGCTGGAGCACAACGTCGGCAGGTACGTCGCCGACGCGGAGGCGATCTACTCCTACGAGGGCACCCGCGAGGTGAACACGCTGATCGTCGGACGGGCGATCACCGGCAAGGGCGCGATCGTCTGATCAGCCGCGGGGGTTGTCTCGGTCGCGGAGGACGTCGAGGACCGGCGCGTACAGGCGCGACTTGATCGTCCCGAGGACCTCGCCGGCCTTGCCGGTCAGGGACCCGGCGAGCTCCACCGCGGTCGAGCGCACCTCGTCCTCACCGACCGCCCGGTCGACCACCGCCGCGGCGAGCGCCTCGTCACCGCCGTAGCGGCGGGCGGTGGTCATCGCCTCGTGCGCCGTCTGCGGCGTCAGCCGCGCCTGGATCAGCGCGGACATGCCGCGGGTGAACGGGATGCCGATGTCTGCCTCGGGCAGGCACCAGAACCCGCGGTCGGCCCGCATGACGCGGAAGTCGTGCGCCAGGGACAGCATCGCGCCGGCCGCGAACGTGTGGCCCTGCAGCGCGGCGACGGTCGGCACGGGCAGCGCGAGGTAGCGGGCGAAGAGCTCCTGCACGCTCACCACGTACTCGTCGGACCGATCGGGGTTCGCGAACAGCCACTCGAGGTCCAGCCCGTTGGAGAAGAACTTCCCGGTCGCGGCGGTCACCAGGGCGCGCGGACCGTCGGCCCCCTCCACCTCGTCCAGCGCGGCGACGACCGCCGCCAGCCAGTCCGGGTGGAAGCGGTTCTCGCCGTCGCCGAGATCGAGGACGAACACGTCGCCGGAGCGGTCGAGCACGGGCATCGGGGTCTCCTAGGAGGTGAGGGGGCAGTCGAGGACGGCGGCGACGGCCGCCGCCAGCCGGCGGCGGGTGAGCGGGTGCACCCGCCCGGCGCGGATCTCGGGGAAGAGCAGCGCGGCCGGCAGCCGCACGACGCAGGTGGTCACGACGTCGACCGCGGCCCGGTCGGTGCGGTCCCACACGGCACGGGCGAGCCGGCGCAGGACGGCGGCGAGGTCGCGGTCGAGCGAGCGGAGGTCGGCCGCCACGGCCTCCGGGATGCCGTCGGTGAGGACGTCGTCGCGGCGCAGCGCCGTCAGCAGCCGGGCGGCCGGCGGTTCGACGTCGTGCAGCCGGGCGGGCGCGTCGGCCGCCGCCTGCACCGCGGCCAGGGCGTCCCCGGCGGCCAGCGCCGCCTCGACCGCGGTCCCCTGCACCTCGAGGAGCTGCCGCGCGCGGTGCAGCCAGGCCTGCGCGACGACGTTCTCCACGGATCCGAAGGCGTGGTAGAGGCTGCCGTTCGACGCCCCGGCGCGCTCGGCGAGCGCCCGCACGGTGAGGCTCCCCCGGCCGTGCGCGATGACCAGCTCCTCGGCGGCGTCGAGCACCGTCTCGGGTGCGTGCAGTCGGGGGCGTGCCACGCAGGTAGTAGAGCATGCGCTCCAATACCGGTGCTCAGTCGGTGCCCCACCACCGCATCGCCGCTTCGCGCGGGGTGAGGCCGTCCAGCTCGACGGCCCGGTTGAGCTGCACGAGGTCACCGGTGGTCAGCAGCGCGCTGGTCTCGTCCATCGCGTCGATCAGCCCGTCCCACCGGTCGGCCGCTTCCTTGCGCACCATCGGGATGACGTTCTCGCGGGGCTGCAGCCCCAGGTCGTCGACGAGCAGCATCACCGGCGCCACGGCCAGCCGGGCGTCGGTGGTCTCCAGCAGACCCACCTGGATGTCCCCGGACAGCAGCGCCTCGACCGTCGCCGCCCGGCTCGGCATGGCGAGCACCTCGGCGAAGTCCAGGCCGTAGACCCGCTCCAGACCCTGGAGGCACAGCGGCCGGTCGGGGCACTCCGGGGGACCGCCGAAGGCGATCCGCGCGTCCAGGCGACGCAGGTCGGACAGCGTGCCGACGCCGTTGTCGGCGGCGAACTGCGTGGTGACGGCGAAACCGTTCTGGTCCTCGGCCCGCGCGGCGTCCAGGACCAGCACCCCGCGGCCACCCAGGGTCCGGGACAGCACCGCGTGCATGCCCTCGGGCGTCGCCGGGAGATCGGGAAACGCTGGGCGGGCGAACAGGGTCGCCGTCCCGAGGTAGTCGACGACGACGTCGACGACGCCCTGCTGCAGCGCGGGGGACACGACCTCCCGCGTGCCGATCCCGTGCTGGACCGCGACCGGCAGGCCCGCGCGACGGGCCGCCTCGGCGTAGACCTCCACCAGGATCTGGTTCTCGGGGAAGTCGTAGGAGGCGAACCGGATCGTGTCCGCCGGTGCCGCAGGTGTCTCCGGCGCGCCCCCGCAGGCCACGACCAGGGCGAGCACCAGCACCCCGAGCAGGCCGCCGGGCCGACGTCGCACGACGCTTCTTCCCTTCCCCGGTGTGCGGGCGGGGCCACCCTAGACCGGGTCCGGGCCCGGCGGGGGACGAAAGGGGATGGTCCGGATCCGGTTGCGAGGGCAGCATGAGCCGACATGGCGTCGCTGCCGCAGGCACCGCCCGGTCCGGGGCGCTCGATCCCCGTCCCGCGGCCCGCTCCCCCGGCGATCGCGCGCGTCCGCAGCCGCCGCCGTCCCTCCGGCGAACCGCCGCCGCTGCCCCGCGCCCTGAACGCGTCCGGCAAGTTCTGGCTCGGGCTGTCCGGCGTCGTCCTGGTCATGTGGGTCGTCGTGGTGATCACCGGGACGGTCACGGTGTTCGACGTCGTCGACACCCGCATCCTGCAGGCGATCAGCGAGCTGCGCTCCCCCGGCCTGACCCCGGTGATGGAGGCCCTGGGCGTGCTCGCCACCGGGCGGGCCATCCACGTCCTGTGGCTGAGCAACCTGGTCCTGCTCGTCGTCTTCCGGCGCTGGCGGCACCTGTTCGTGTGGCTGGGCGTGGGCCTGCTCGTCGCCAACCTCGGCGCCTTCCTCGCCCTCACCCTCCAGCGCCCCCGGCCCTACGAGGTCGAGATCATCGGCAGCTGGTCGGGCTTCTCGATGCCGTCGCTGCCGATGACGGTGCTGGCGGCGTTCCTGCTCAGCACCGTCTACGCGCTGATCCCGCCGGGCACCTGGCGCACCCGGGGCAAGTGGGCGGTCGCCGCCCTGCTGGTCGTCACCGCGCTGTCCCGCCTCTACCTGGCACAGGACCACCCCACCGGCATCCTCGCCGGCGTGGTGCTCGGCGTCGCCGCCCCGCTCGCGGCGTTCCGGCTGCTCACGCCGAACGCCGTCTACCCCGTCCGCTACAGCCGGTCGCGCCCCGCGCACCTCGACGTCTCCGGGGAACGGCAGGAGGCGATCGTCCGGGCGCTGCACGACCAGCTGGGCGTGCTCGCCACCGAGGTGGCCCCGTTCGGGCTCGCGGGATCCGGCGGCTCGACCCCGCTGAAGATCACGGTGAAGGCGGCCGACTCCTCCAGCAGCGACGAGAGCTGCATCTTCGGCAAGCTCTACGCGGCCACGCACGTGCGGTCCGACCGCTGGTACAAGCTCGGCCGCACCCTGCTCTACGGCCGGCTGGAGGACGAGAAGCCGTTCCACTCCGTGCGCCGGCTGGTGCAGTACGAGGACTACATCCTCCACCTGTTCTCCGACGCCGGGCTGCCGGTGCCCCACCCGCTGGGCATCGTCGAGATCACCCCCGAGCGCGAGTACCTGCTGGTCACGGAGTTCATCGCGGGCGCCAAGGAGGCCGGCGACGCCGAGGTCGACGACTCGATCATCGACCAGGGGCTGTCGATCGTCCGCCGGATGTGGGACATCGGCATGGCCCACCGCGACATCAAGCCGGCCAACCTGCTGGTGCGCGACGGCACGCTCTTCCTCATCGACTCCGCCTTCGCCGAGGTCCGCCCCAGCCCGTGGCGCCAGGCCGTCGACCTGGCCAACATGCTGCTGGTCCTGGCGCTGCGCACCGACGCCGAGCGGGTCTACCGCCGCGCCCGGCTGCAGTTCTCCGACGAGGAGATCGCCGAGGCCTTCGCGGCCACCCGCGGCCTGACCATGCCCTCCCAGCTGCGCCGGATGCTGCGCCAGCAGGGCCGCGACCTGCACGCGGACTTCCTGCGGCTGCTGCCCTACCGGCTGCCGCCCGTGCGGATCCAGCGCTGGACCTGGCGCCGGGCGGGCCTCACGCTGGTCACCCTCGCCGGTGCCGCCGTCGTCGCGGCCATCACGGTCACGATCCTCGGATCGCCGCTGTGAGGCGCCGGTGGGGCGCGGTCCTGCTCGCCCTCGCGGCCGTCCTGGTCCTGCCCGGGTGCGTCCGCGTCGGCGGCACGCTCAGCGGGGACCTCGTCGCCTGCAAGGAGGGCGACGACGGCACGCCCTCCAACGGCGTCGTCCTGATGGCGCAGGCCGTGCCCAGCGCCACGTGGGTGCCGTGCCTGGAGGGCATGCCGCTGGGCTGGCACTTCTCGGACATGGACGTCGACCGCGGGTCGGGGCGCTTCTGGCTGGACTCCGACCGGGACGGCCTGCACGCCATCGAGGTCCGGCTGAACCGGTCCTGCTCCACGCGTGGCGCGACCGAGATCCCGAGCGACCGGCCGGAGATGCGCCGGCTCGAGCGGGTCAGCCAGGTGACCCCGATGTACGTCGGGCGGCGCTACTACCTGTTCGAGGGCGGCTGCATCACCGTGCTCTTCCGGCTCTCCGGCGAGAACCGGGGCGAGCCGTTCGCGGTCGCGACCCAGGGGCTCGGGGCCGTGGCGCGTGACGACCTGCGCGCGATGGTGCGCGAGGACAGCGGCGGGCGGCTGGAGCTCGACCCGCCCGCTGACGGGGAGGGCGGCTGATGACCACCGTGGAGTCCCCCACCGCGACCGAGGTGCCGCGCCCCCGCCGGGGTGGGTGGCGGCGGTGGGTGGGGCCGGCGCTCTCGCTCGCCCTGGTCGCGGCCGTGTTCGCCTGGTTCCTCCCCCAGTTCACCAGCCTGTCGGACGTGTGGACGTCGGTCCGCGCCATGACCTGGGTGGAGGTCGCGGTCCTGCTGCTGGCCGCCCTGTGGAACCTCGCCACCTACCAGTTCCTGATGATGACGACGACGCCCGGGCTCACGTTCCCCCAGGCCACGGTGTCGACGGAGACGACGACGGCGGTCTCCAACACCGTCGTGGGCGGGGCGGCGATCGCGCTCGGGCTCACCTACGCGATGAACTCGTCGTGGGGCTTCTCGCGGTCGCGCACCTCGGTGTCACTGCTCATCTCCGGGCTGTGGAACAACTTCGCCAAGCTGGGGCTGCCGGTCGTCGCGCTGGTCCTCCTGGCGTTCACCGGGACCCCGACCACCGGCCGCGTCGTCGGCGGGCTGCTGGGCGTCGCGGCGCTGGTGGCAGCCGTCGTCGCCCTCGGCATGCTGCTGCGCAGCGAGGCGGCCGCGGCCCGGATCGGCACCGGTGCGGCCCGGGTGGCGACGGCGCTGCGGCGGGTGTTCGGCCGCGGCCCCGTGACCGGCTGGGACCGGGCGACGACCAAGTTCCGCGGGCGGACGATCCTGCTGCTGCGGGCCCGCTGGCACTGGATCACCCTCGCCACGGTCGTCAGCCACCTGTCCCTGTTCCTGGTGCTGCTGCTGGCCCTCCGGTTCGTCGGGGTCGGCGCCGACCAGGTGAGCCTGGCCGAGGCGCTGGCGGTGTTCGCCTTCGCCCGGCTGCTGACGGCGATCCCGTTCACCCCCGGCGGGCTGGGCGTGATCGAGCTGGCGCTGATCACCGGCCTCTCCACCGCGGGCGGACCGCGGGCCCTGGTGGCCGCCGCCGTGCTGATCTTCCGGGCGCTCACCTTCGTCCTGCCCATCCCCATCGGCCTGGGCACCTACGTCTTCTGGCGGCGCAACCGGTCCTGGCGGCGCGAGCCCGGCGCCGCACCGCGGACCGAGCTGGTGCCGGAGTCGGCCTGACGTGCTGGTCGACTCCCGTCGGGGGCTCCTGGTCAGCGCCTCGCTGCTCCTCGGCGCCGTCGTGGTGGGTCTCCTCGTGTTCCTGCCCGCCACCGCACCCGCCGTCCAGGCGGTGGACGACGCCGTCTGGCGGCTGGCCGGGGCGGTGGAGAACGACCCGACGACCGCGGTGGCGAAGGTGCTGTCGTGGCTGGGCAGCGGGGCGGTCAACTGGCCGCTGCGGGCGGCGGCGCTGGTGCTGCTGCTCTGGCGCCGGCACTGGCTGCGGGCCGCGGCCTTCACCCTCGCCGTCGTCACCAGCGAGCTGTTCATCGGGCCGGTCAAGGCGTGGACGGACCGGCCGCGACCGCCCATGGCGCTGATCGAGACGACCGGGGCGTCCTTCCCGTCGGGCCACGCCATCGGCACCGCGGTCACCGCCGTGGGGCTGGTGCTCGTGCTGGCCCGTCCGGGGCCCAGCCGCTGGCGCTGGGAGGTGAACGCGGTCGTGCTCACCTCCGTCATGGCGCTGTCCCGCGTCTACCTGCGGGCGCACTGGCTCTCGGACACGGTGGCCGGCGCCCTGCTCGGCGCGGGTCTGGCCCTCGGCTGGCCCGCGCTCCTGATGGCCATCCGGCACCAGCGGGACCCCCTGGCGCCCACCTCCTGAGACCGGCCTGCCGCGTTCCGGATGCTGTGGTTCAGTGAACGGAGTCACATCCGTGCGCTGGGGGGAACGGCGCATCCGTCCTCCCCGAGCGCGCCCGGCGCACCGCAGCGCTCGAAGGAGAACCGTCGATGGCCCAGCCCGCGAGCGACCCCACCGCGCAGGAGAAGGAGAGGCCGGCCACCGCGAAGGCCGCGCCCGGCCGCCCGGCCGAGCCGCCGGACGAAGCGGCCGAGGCCGTCATGGGCCTGGACATGGTGCTGGTCGACGCCGCCCGCGGGCCGCTGCTCCGGCTCGTCCCGCCCGCCGGGACGGCGCTCCGCTTCGGCAGCTCGCTGGCCCGCAGGCCCGGCACCGTGGCCCGCCGGGCCGGTGAGCTGGCGCAGGAGCTCGGCAAGGTCGCGGTGGGACGCTCGGAGCTGGCGCCGGGCAAGAAGGACAAGCGCTTCGCCGACCCCGCGTGGAGCGGCAACCCCCTGCTGCGCCGGGCGATGCAGGCGCACCTGGCCACCGCGCGCGTCGCCTGGGAGCTGATCGAGGACGCCGACCTCGACTGGCAGGACGACGAGCGCATCCGGTTCACCGCGACCAACCTGGTCGACGCGCTGGCACCCAGCAACATCCCGGTGGTCAACCCGCTGTCGCTGAAGGCGGCCATCGACACCGGCGGGGGCAGCGCCGTCGAGGGCCTGCGGCGGATGCTGCGCGACCTGTCCAACCCGCCGCGGGTGCCGTCGATGGTGGAACCGGACGCATTCACCGTCGGGGAGGACCTCGCCAGCACGCCCGGGGCGGTGGTGTTCCGGACGCCGGTCTTCGAGCTGATCCGCTACACCCCGACCACGGAGCAGGTCCGCGAGGTGCCGCTGCTGATGGTGCCGCCGACGATCAACAAGTACTACATCGCCGACCTGGCACCCGGCCGCAGCATCGCCCAGCACTACGTCGACAGCGGCCAGCAGGTCTTCATGATCTCCTGGCGCAACCCCGACGAGCGGCACGCCGAGTGGGGCCTGGACACCTACGGGCAGGCGGTCCTCGACGCGATGGACGCCGTCGAACGGGCGACGGGCAGCGAGAAGGTCGCCTTCCAGGCCTTCTGCTCGGGCGGGATCATCACGGCGATGGTGCTGGCGCACCTCGCGGCGACGGGGAAGCAGGACCGGGTCACCGCCGCCAGCTACGCCGTCACGGTGCTCGACTGGTCGCGCGCCGGCACCGTCTCCGCGCTGATGGACGAGGAGTCGGTCAAGCAGGCCACCGAGCGGTCGCGGAAGAAGGGGTACCTCGACGGCGCCCAGCTGGCCGAGGTGTTCGCGTGGCTGCGGCCCAACGACCTGGTGTGGAACTACTGGGTCAACAACTACCTGCAGGGCAAGCCGCCGCCGAACTTCGACATCTTGTTCTGGAACGCCGACACCACGCGCATGACCGCCGCGCTGCACCGCGACTTCATCGACATCGCGATCGGCAACGCCCTCACGGAACCGGGCAAGGCCACGATGCTCGGCTCGCCGGTCGACCTCTCGGCCGTGACCGTCGACTCCTACATCACCGCCGGGATCGCCGACCACCTCTGCCCCTGGCAGGCCTGCTACCGGTCCACCCAGCTGCTCGGCGGCGACAACCGGTTCATCCTGTCGACCAGCGGGCACATCGCCTCGCTGGTCAACCCGCCGGGCAACCCGAAGTCGACCTTCCAGGTTGCCGAGGACACCCCGCCCGACCCGGACCGGTGGCTCGAGCAGGCCGAGACGGTGAAGGGCTCGTGGTGGCCGGACTTCATGACCTGGCTGGGCGAGCGGTCCGGCGAGGACATCCCGGCCCCGGAGGGCCCCGGGGACCTGGAGGAGCTGGCGCCCGCGCCCGGCACCTATGTCTTCGACAAGTAGACCCTCGGCGTCCTCGGGGGGAGACGTCGTCCGGACGGTGACCGCCGGCGGCCGGACGCTGCGGGTGTCGGTCCGGCACGGCACCGACCCGGACGCGCCGGCGCTGCTGCTGATGAACGGGATCGGGGCGAGCCTCGAGGTCCTGCAGCCCTTCGTCGACGCGCTCGGTCCACGGCGCAGCGTCATCCGCTTCGACGTCCCCGGTGTGGGCGGGTCACCGCGCCCCGTCGTCCCGTACAACCTGGCCACGTTCGGCCCGGTGGTGGGCGGGATGCTGAGCCGGCTGGGCTTCGACGACCCGGTCGACGTGCTGGGGCTGTCGTGGGGCGGCGGGCTGGCGCAGCACTTCGCCGTCCAGCACCGGCGCCGGGTCCGCCGGCTGGTGCTCGCCGCGACCGGCACGGGCGCGCTGATGGTGCCGGCCCACCCGCGCGTGCTCAGCCGGATGCTGACCCCGCGGCGGCACCGCGACCCCGAGTACGCCCGCAGCATCGCCGGGGAGATCTACGGCGGCACGATGCGCGCGGACCCGGACCGCGCCGCGCACGTGCTGCACTCGGCGAGCCGGCTCGGCCCCCGGCGCGGCTACTACTACCAGCTGGCGGCCACCACGGGCTGGAGCAGCCTGCCGTTCCTCCGGCTCATCCGGCAGCCGACGCTCGTCGTCGCCGGCGACGACGACCCGATCGTGCCGGCCGTCAACGCGCGGATCATGGCGAAGCTGATCCCGGACGCCCGCCTGCACCTGTACTCCGGTGGTCACATCGCGCTGATCACCGAGGCCCCCGAGCTCGCCCCGGTCATCGAGGAGTTCCTCGACGATCGGTGAGGTCGGCCCCCAGGGAGTTCACAGGCCTTCATCCGGGGAATGTCAGACCCTCCAGCGACGCTCAGCTCTCCCGACGCACCGAGGAGACGCCGTGATCGACCTGCCCGCCCGTCCCGACCGCTCGAGCACGGCCTTCCCCGCCCCCGCCGGGCCGCGGCTGCCGTCCCGCCTGCGCGGTCGCCGGCCGCTCGTGGTCCCGCCCGCGGCCGGCGCCCGTCTCAGCGCCGGCGGATCCTGATGTCGTCGGTGCAGGTGACGGCGGAGCGCAGCCTGCGGTAGCCGAGACCGGCGGCGTCGAGCCGTTCCATCGCCGCCAGCTGGCCGGCCGCGTGGGCGTCGTCCTCCTCCTGCGGCCCGGCCTCGACCCGCACGACGACGCGGTGGCTGAACGCGTTCAGCTGCGCGTCGTAGGTGAGGGTCCCCTCCTCCGTGAATGCCGAGGAGAACAGGTCGTGGTCGGCGAGCCGCTCCCGCAGCGCCGTCCGCTGGGCGTCGTCCAGCCCGTCGAAGACTCCGCGGACGGTCACCCGGTAGGTGCGCTCGGACACGGGCGGCGACACTAGCGCCGCCGCCGCCCCGTGCCGAACGGATATCCGCGGGCGTCAGATGGCCGCCCGCACCACGTGCCCGCTGCCGCCGCCGAACTCGGCGACGACGAACCCGCGGACGCGCAGGATCTGCGCGAGCGTCCGGTTCATCACCTGCTGCACCAGGGAATCGGCGGCCACCCCGGCGACCTGCTCGATGCTCATCCGGTCGTGCTGGCGCCAGGTGACCACGACGCCGCCCAGGCCCGGCTCGGGGGTCAGGCACGCCCCGCCGAGCTCGCTTCCCGCACCGGTGGCGTCGTGCAGCGTCAGCCCCGCCTCGGCCAGCGCGCCGGCCACCTCGACCACGAGCGTGGTGAGCGGGTCCTCGTCGGAGATGGTGGCGTCCCACTCGGGCACCAGCCGGTCGAGCTGGTCGCCCAGGTGCGCCAGCCAGGACCAGTCCTCCGGCGACGGGCGCCGGCTCAGCCCGCCGTCGGCGCGGCGGGTGCCGTAGACCGGCCAGGCGTAGTCGCGGCTCTCGGAGCCGCGGGCCGACGCGGCCCACCGGGCCTCGGCGCGATCCGCGAAGGGCCCCGCGACGATGCGGCCGGGCCCGGCCTCCTCGTCGGAGACGAGCCACCAGCCCTGGGCAACCGTGCTGAGGGCGACCTCACCACTGGGAAGAACACTCACGAACAACCACTCCTTGGACAACCGCCAGGCTGGGGAAGTGCCCGGCCACCGCACCCATCCGTGTGTGCGGTGTGGGGAGAAAGGTAAGTGGCCGCACGGGCTGTTCCGGTGTGTCGCGGGAGGGCGAGTCGCGCGCGTTCTCGAATCGTTGCGAAGCGCACCCGGGGGTGCGGGTGACCGCCGCGGCACACGCCCACATGTCGACAAAAATGCCGGTCACGAGCGTGGATCCCTCTCCTTGAGGGGTCGGCGACCTCGGTCCCGACCGGGTCCACCGGCGCGTCGCGCCGGGGGTCAGGCGGCCGAGGGGAAGGACCTGTCGCCGAACAGGATGCGCCGGGCGGCGGCCCGCCCCAGCGGGGTGCGCAGCAGCGGGAACGCGGCTGCCGCGACGGCCGGTGTCCGCACCTGCGCCAGGCCCCGCCGCAGCAGTAGCCGGCCGCGGAACTGCGCTCGGAGCGCGGCACCGTCGTAGGCGGCCAGTGCGTCGCGCCGGCCGCTGCGCAGCGCGTCGTCGAGGACGTCGGCCGCGAGCTCCGAGAGCCGCAGGCAGGGGTCGAGACCGCCGGCGGTCAGGGGCGAGACCGCCCCGGCGGCATCACCGACCAGCAGGCCCTCCGGGCAGCCGATACGCCGGAGCAGTCCGCCGACCGGGATCGGACCGCCCCGCCGTTCGACGTCGTCCGGGCGGTCGACGCCGTCCAGCCCGGGAGCCGACGCGGCGAAGCGCGTCACGGCTCGCCGGAGCCCGTCGGGGAAGCGTTCGGCGTAACCGGCCACGCCGACGTGGGCGTGGCGCCCGTCGTTCACCACCCACGCCAGGTAGCCGGGCGCGAGCGAGGGGTCGAGGACGCAGTGGAACGACGGCGGCTCGTCGCCGCGCGGGACCTCGAAGACCTCCTCGGCGCCCACCAGCAGCCGGGTGTTGCGGTCGAGGGCGAGGTCGCGCGCGACCCGCGACCGCGCGCCGTCGGCACCCACGACGAACCGGGCGCGGACGCGCGCCGGACCGGACGGGCCCTCCAGCACGACGGTGCTCAGCCCGCGTCCGGCGTAGCGGGTGCCGAGCGCGATCCGCACCCCGGCGTCCGCCGCCTCGCCGGCCGCCGTGACGTAGAGCGGCGCCATGTCGCCGACCCGGTACTCGTCGCGGTCGGAGACGAGGTCGACGGGGCGGCGCCGGTCCGGCGGGTAGAGCACCACCCGCCGGATCGGGGGCCCGAGGCACTCCGGCGGCAGCGCGAAGTCGTCGAGCGTCTTGCGGACGAAGATCCCCGTGGTGCGGACCGCCGTGGTGAGCGAGGTGCGCCGCTCGACCAGGAGGACGTCATGACCGCGGCGGGCGAGCAGCGTCGCGGTGTGCAGCCCCGCGAGGCCGGCCCCGACGACGAGGACGTCGACGCTGTCGGAGCTGGTCACCGGTTGGCGTCGGTGCGGAGAAGGCGCACGCACCCCAGCACGAGGGCACCGGCCGCCCACACGAGGAGGACGCCGACCGACGACGCCTGCGTCATGCCGGGCACCCCGCCGAGGAGGAGGAACGCCGCACCGGACCCGGGCAGGAGCTGGGCGAGGGCGTCCGTCCACGCGTAGCCGAACTGCGGGAGCAGGATCGGGAGCACGAGCATGAGCAGGAAGACGCTCACGAGAGCGCCGGCGGTGCTGCGCAGCACGAAACCGAGGCCGGCCGCCAGCGCGGTGCCGCAGGCGAAGACGAGTGCGGCGGTCCCGAGCACGTCCAGCCCTTCGTCGGCGGGCAGCGTCACGTGCGGGGAGGCCGCAGCGAAGGCGACGACTGCGGAGAGCAGCGCGAACAGCACCCCGGCGCACGTCGCGGCGGCGATGGTCACGAGCGCCCGGGCGGTGAAGAGCAGCCCGCGTCGGGGCGTCCACTGCAGCGCCGGGACGATCCCGCCGGTGGCGTGGTCCGCGGTGACGGCGCTGACGACGAGGGCCAGCAGGGCGAACTGCCCGGGCATCGCGGCGATGGAGACGACACCCCAGGCCGGGTCGCCCTGGGGTGGCGTGGGGTCGCTCGCGGCATCGAAGCCGGCGATGGCGCCGATGCCCACCAGGGCCACCGCCGCGGCCGCGAGGAACCACCAGCTCGCCTTCACCGTCCACAGGCGGGTCCACTCCGCCGCGACGGTGCGCGTGAGCGCCCTGCTGGGCGTCGCTGTCGCCGTCATCGCGCTGGCACCTCCGCCTCGTCGCGCCCGGCTTCGCCGCCGGCGAACTCCACGCTGGCGCCGGTGAGGGCCAGGTAGGCAGCCTCGAGGGACTGCGCCACGTCGGACAGGTGGTGCAGGGGGATCGACGCCGAGTTGGCGAGCTCCCCCACCGCCTCGGCGGTGCTGTCCTCGACCCGCAGTTCGTGCGGGTCGACGCGGGTGACGGGCACGTCCCGCGCCCGGAGCAGGTCGAAGAGCGCGTCGGCCTGCGGGGTGCGGATCCGCACCTGCCGGTGACCGAGGCCGCGCAGGATCTCGTCGGTCGTGGTGTCGGCGATGAGCCGGCCCCGGCCGATGACGACCAGGCGATCGGCGGTCTGCTCCATCTCGCTGAGCAGGTGGCTGGAGACCAGCACCGTCCGGCCCTCGTCGGCGAGCCGGCGCAGCAGTGCCCGGATCCAGCGGACGCCGTCGAGGTCGAGGCCGTTGACCGGCTCGTCGAACAGCAGCACGCGGGGGTCGCCGAGGAGCGCCGCGGCGATGCCCAGCCGCTGGCGCATCCCGAGCGAGTAGCCCTTGATGCGGCGCCGCGCAGCGGAGCCGAGCCCGACCTCCTCGATGACCTGGTCCACCCGCCGCGACGGGATGCCGTTGGACCGGGCGGCCACGCGCAGGTGGCTGCGGCCGGTGCGACCCGGGTGGACCGCGCCCGGGTCGAGCAGGGCGCCCACTTCGCGCAGCGGCTCGGTCAGGGTCGCGAACGGGCGCCCGTTCACCCAGGCGGTCCCGGACGTGGGCCGGTCCAGACCCAGCACCATGCGCATCGTCGTCGACTTGCCCGCCCCGTTCGGGCCGAGGAAGCCGGTGACCGTGCCCGGCCGGACGTCGAAGCTCAGATCGTCGACGGCGAGGACGTCGCCGTAGCGCTTGGTCAGGTTGCGGACCTCGATCACCGGCGGGCCTCCTGCGGCTCCGCGCCGGCGGGCTCCGGCTCGTCGACCCACTCGAGCAGGTCGCCGGGCTGGCAGCCGAGCACGCGGCACATCGCCTCGAGGGTGCTGAACCGCACGGCCTTGGCCCGGCCGTTCTTGAGCACGGCCACGTTCGCGGGGGTCAGCCCGACCCGCTCGGCGAACTCCCCGACGCTCATCTTGCGCTTGGCCAGCTCCACGTCGATGCGGACGACGATGGGCATCAGATGACCGCTTCCATGTCGGCCCGCAGGTTCGCGGCCTGCCGGAGGAGCGCGCGCATGACGACGATGAGCAGGCCGAGGACGGCGCCGACGAGGAGCGAGAGCAGCAGGAGCGCCGGCAGGGCCGGGTCGTCGCTGACCTCGTCGACGATGAAGTAGTAGGAGCAGACGAAGACGCCCAGCAGCGCCGCCCAGCCGACCACGGTGGCCCGGACGATGCCGTCCACCCACCGCAGGGCGCCGGCGCTGAAGATGCGGTCGTCGGTGACCATCGTGAGCAGGTTCCAGGTGCACACGATGACCACCTGGACGCAGAGCAGCGCGAGGACGGCGACCGCCAGCATCACCGCGCGCACGACCGACCGCTCGGTCGTCGGATCGGCGAGGTCGGGCAGCAGCGCGGGAACGCCCCAGACCTGGGCGGCGAGCAGCGCCGCGAAGACGATGACCAGCAGGACCCGGAGGGGCAGCACCACGTGGCGCAGATGCGTCATGCGATCGACTCTCGCGGTATGTCTATCGAAAGTCAATCGATACACGCTGACTTGCGGTAAGTCTCCCTCGGCAGGGTGGGCGCTAGGCAGGAAGGACGCGGAACTCGTTGCCGTCGGGGTCGGCCATGGTCACCGCGCCGGCGCCGTCGCGGTCGACGCGGCCCGCGCCGAGGGAGACCAGCCGCTCGACCTCCGACCGCTGGTCGCCGTCGGCGGGCGCGAGGTCGAAGCGCAGCCGGTCCCTGCCGACCCGGGGCATGAGCGGTGGGCCGCCCCAGGTGATCTTCGGACCGCCGTGCGGCGACCGGATCGCCGTCTCCTCGTCCTGGTCCCAGACCAGCGGCCAGCCCAGCGCGCGGCTCCAGAAGTAGCCGACCGCCTGCGAGCCGTCGCAGGCCAGCGCACCGACGAACCCGCACTCGGCCAAGAAATTGTTGCCCGGCTCGATGACGCAGAACTCGTTGCCCTCGGGGTCGGCGAGCACGACGTGGGACTCCTCCGGCCGCTGGCCGACGTCGGTGTGCCGGCCGCCGAGCTCCAGCGCCCTCGCGACCGTCGCCTGCTGGGCCTCCAGGGAGGAGCTGGTCAGGTCGAAGTGCATCCGGTTCTGCGTGGCCTTCGGCTCGTCCGAGGGGACGAAGACCAGCCCGAACGAGGTGTCGTCGGTCGGCACCACCTGCGTTCCGTCCGTGACGTCCCACCCGAGCAGGGCGGCCCAGAAGCGCGCGAGTGCCGCAGGGTCGGTGGCGTCGACGGTCAGCGCGTGCAGGCGCGAGGGCATCCGGTCTCCTGGGGCTGCTGCCGGTGGGAGGGCGACGCTAGGCCGCCCCGGACGAACGGCGCAAAGGAGTTGTCGGGATCAGCCCGGGCCGACGGGATGGGCCAGGTCGTAGGCACGGGAGACCTTCTTCGGGACGACCATGCGCCAGGCGTCCACGACGAGCTCACGAGCCTCGGCCGGGTCCAGGGCGGCCAGGTCGGCGTGCACCCAGTGGAAGCGCATGTCCGACGCCGCCGGCAGGGAGAACTTCTCCGGTTCACCGAGCACGAGCGCCGCCCGCTCCTCCTTGGGATAGGCGAAACCCATCACGGTCTCGTCCCGGGAGAACGCCACGTAGACGATCTGGCCGACGCGGAACTTCAGCCGGCCCCGCACGTACACCGGGTACGACCGCTCGAGCTCGCTGCCGAGGGCACGGACGTCGTCGACCACCGCCATGGACACACCGACTGCGGCGGCGGACCGGATTCATCGGCCCGTCGCGATGTGGCGCCCGGTCGTGGAAGCTGTGGCGGTGCTGACGCGGGTGGCGGAGGGCGTGCTGGTCCACCGGAGCGAGTTGCTGCGGAACAACACGGTGGTCGTGGAGGGCCGGGCGGGCGTGCTGCTCGTCGACCCCGGCATCACCGACGGCGAGATGGCCTGCCTGGCCGACGACCTCACCACCTCGGGCCGGCAGGTGGCGGCCGGCTTCGCGACGCATCCCGACTGGGACCACGTCCTCTGGCACCTCGCGCTCGGCGAAGCGCCGCGCTACGCGACCGAACGCTGCGCCGCCTTCATGGCGGACCTCCGGTCCGACCCGCAGTGGCGGGCCCGCGCCTCCGAGGGGCTGCCGGAGGAGATCGCCGGGGAGATGACCCTGGACCGGTTCGGCCTGCTCACGGGCCTGCCCGCCGGGGCGTCGGAGCTCCCGTGGGACGGCCCTCGGGTCCGGGTCGTCGAGCACCCGGCGCACGCTCCGGGCCACGCGGCTCTGGTGGTCGAGGGACCTCGGGTGCTCGTCGCCGGCGACATGCTCTCCGACGTCCTGGTCCCGATGCTCGACGTGCACGGCGCCGCCGACCCCATCGGCGACTACCTCGAGGGTCTGGACGCGCTCGAGGCCGTGGCGGCCGACGTCGACGTCGTGGTGCCCGGGCACGGTTCCGTCGGCGGAGCCGGTGAGGTGCGGGCCCGCATCGACCTGGACCGCGCGTACGTGCACGCCCTGCGGGACGGCCGGACGCCCGACGACCCACGCATCGGCCCCGCAGCCGAGCCCGGCTGGGAGTGGGTGGCCGACGTGCACACCGGGCAGGCGCAGGCACTGGCGGAGAAAGGCGAGCGCGACCAGAGCTAGGGCTCGGGCGGAACTTCCACGGCGGGGTCCCGTCGTCGCCGGAGCAGGAGGGTGGCCGTGGCGGTCATTCCGACGACCCATCCGCAGAAGACGGCGATCTCACCGGCGCGGATGCCGTGGCCGTAGTCCGGCCGCCAGACCACGGGCCCGTCGAGCGCGTGGTCGCCGGTCACGAGGAGCACCGCAGCAGCCGTCAGCAGGGTCGCGAGGACCACGGCACTGGACCAGCGGAGCACCGGGAGAAGCTAGCGCGGCACACCGTCGCGAGCCGGCCGGCGCACGTGGGCGGTGGGCCCCGTGGGGATCGAACCCACAACCCGCGGATTAAAAGTCCGCTGCTCTGCCAGTTGAGCTAGAGGCCCGGCGGGCCCGCGGCCCGGTGCGAGGCTACCGCCGCCGCCCCGCGAACTCGTACGGCACGACCAGAGGCGACGGCCCGCCCCGGGATCGGCCGGATTAGTGCGGCGCCTCCGCACCTCGGCGCACCTGCGCCCCGCGGATCAGGAACACGGCGATGACGGCGAACGCCATGAAGGCGAAGGTGCCGATCGAGGCGAGGGCGGACCAGCCGGAGGCCTCCTGGGTGCCCACGGCCTCGTCGACGCCACCGGTGGACAGGATGGTCGTCGGGTCGGTGAACCCGTGGAGGACGATCGCCGCCCAGATGGTGCCCGTGACGCGCATGGCCAGGTACATGCAGACGCCGAAGCAGAACGTGTAGAGCAGGGTGGCGAGCACGGTCCGCAGCTCCATGCCCGCGATCAGGTTGATCAGGTGCATGCACGCGAAGAGCAGGGAGGACACGACGGCGACGAACCGCTCGTCGTGCCCGGCCTCGCGCAGCATCTTGACCGCCAGACCCCGCGTGGCCAGCTCTTCGGCGATACCGATGCACACGCCCAGCAGCGCCAGCATCGCGATCTCCGCACCGGTCCAGTCGTCCCAGTCGGCCCCGCCGGCATGCCCGACGATCACGGCGGCGACGAGTGCGGGAGCGATCCACATCCATCCGCGCCCGCCGAGCGGCTGCCGACCGAAGACCGCGGGCAGCCAGCCCACCCACCAGGTGAAGAGGAGCAGGGCCACCGCGCCGATGCCGATCGGCAGCACCAGCCCGAAGAAGATGCTGGGGGCGTCCGCGACGACGTTCTCGTCGTCGATCCGGTCGGCGAAGGCGGCCCCGGTGAGGGTCGAGACCGCGAGGTAGAAGGCCAGGTAGCCGGCGACCAGCGCGAACGCCTTCCAGGTCGCGGGGCGGTCCCAGAAACGGCCGCGGGCGGACAGGTCCTCGCTCTGCGTCACCGTCGCAGTCTGGCAGGGCGACGGCGCCGACTGAATGGGCAACAAGATGCGACACCAGCCGATCGCGCCCCGCCTTGTTCCGGTACCGAGCGCACCGTCACGTCCTGAGCCGGGCGTGCGCGGACGCCAGCAGCGCGTCCGCCACCCGGTCCAGCGGCCCGGACTCCAGCCGCCACTGCTGCCAGTACAGGAGGACGTCGACGGCGCCGTCCGGGTCGAACGAGGTGACCGGGCCGGGCCCCTCCGCGAGCTGGAGCTCCGGCAGCATCCCCCAGCCGAAGCCGAGTGCGACGGCCGACAGGAAGTCCGCCGACGACGGCACGTAGTGCAGCGGCACCTCGGACACCGACCGGAGGTGCCGCCGCAGGTAGGTGTGCTGCAGGTCGTCGCGCCGGTCGAACACGACCACCGGTGCCCGCTGCAGCGCCGCGGCGCCCGGACCGTCCGGGAACCACCGGTCGGCGAACGCGGGCGCGGCGCAGGGGAGGTAGCGCATGCGGCCCAGCGGCGTCACCCGGCAGCCGGCCACCGGCTCCGCGTCGGAGGTGACCGCGCCCATCACGGTCCCCGCCCGCAGCAGCTCGCTGGTGTGGCTCTGGTCGGAGCTGTGCAGGTCGAAGCGCAGCTGGTCCGCCAGCGGAGCGAGCGCCGGGAGCGCCCACGTCGCCAGCGAGTCGGCGTTCACCGCGATCGGCACGACCGGCGCACCCCCTGGCTCGGCGGCGTCGAGCTGCCGGCCGGCGTCGTCGACGAGCAGGCCGACCTGGCGCGCCAGCCGCAGCACCGGCTCGCCGGCCGCGGTGACGGTCGCCGGCCGTCCGCGCTGCACCAGCACCCGGCCGGTGGCGACCTCCAGCGCCCGCAGCCGCTGCGACACCGCTGACGGCGTCACGTGCAGCCGCCGGGCGGCGGCCTCGAGCGTGCCCTCGTCGATCACGGCGACCAGGGTCCGCAGCTGCGCCAGCTCGACGTCCATCGACAGCGATGCTAACGGCAGTGAAGGAAACGTAGCTGGACTGTCGAAAGCGGTCTTCCTAGCGTGGTCCCCGTGACGACGGGACTGCTGGCCGCGACGGCCGGGCTGGGGCTGGGCCTCTCGCTGATCGTGGCGATCGGGGCGCAGAACGCCTTCGTCCTCCGGCAGGGGCTGCGCCTCGAGCACGTGACCGCCGTCGTGGTCATCTGCGCGGTGTCGGACGCGGTGCTGATCGTCGCCGGGGTGGCGGGCAACTCGTGGCTGAGCACCCGCCTGCCCGATGCGATCACCGCCATCCGCCTCGCCGGCGCCGCGTTCCTGCTCGGCTACGCCGTCCTCGCCGCCCGCCGCGCCCTCCGCCCGGCGTCCATCGCCGTCGAGACCGGCGGCCTGCGCAACGGGCTCGTGGCCACCGTCGTGACCTGCCTGGCGCTGACCTGGCTGAACCCGCACGTGTACCTCGACACCGTGCTGCTGCTCGGTTCCGTGGCCGACAGCCGCGGCGGCAGCCGCTGGTGGTTCGCCGCGGGCGCCGCGATCGGCAGCATCGTCTGGTTCAGCGCCCTCGGCTACGGCGCGCGCCTCCTGCGGCCGCTGTTCGCGCGTCCGGCGGCCTGGCGGGTCCTCGACGCGCTGATCGCCGTCGTCATGGCCGCGCTCGGCATCGGCCTGCTCGCCTCCGCGCTGTAGCCGTCAGAGGACGTCGAGCACCAGCAGGAGGACCAGCGTCAGCACGGCCGACACCAGGAGCGAACCGAGGCAGCCGAGCCGGCTGGAGAAGAGGAAGAACACCCCCACCCGGTGCCCACGCCGGCCGCCCGCGAACCCGGTCGGGTGTGCGCTCGGTCACCGGGAGCCCGCGCATTGCACCCGTTCAGGGGATGCCGCGGGTCGGCGGCGACTACGTACCGTCATCACCGCTCGGGCCGGACGGCCGGAGCAGAGCTTCCGCCGGTCGGCCCGGCGGGATCGACCCCGGCCCGGCTGACCCGTTCCCCCCGGGGCGGCCGGGCCGGCTTCTTCCCCCGGTCTCAGCGCCCGACGGCGCAGACCCGCTGCACGAGGGCCGCCAGCCGGTCCTTCGCCGCCTGGTCGAGCGGGAGGTCCATCGCCACCGGCTCGTCGTCCCCCACCCGGACGATCAGCGGGAAGACGTACGGCTTCTTCGTCTCCGACAGCACGTGCGGGTCGCAGGTCGCCGGCGTGAAGGACACGTCCGTCCGCGCGCTCGGCACCCCCGCGCGCAGCTCCAGCGGCAGGCCGTCCGCGCTCGCCTCGACCAGGACGCTGCGGTCGAGCGTGCTCACCACCACGGGGTCGTCGCCCTGCCGACGGGTCAGGGTCAGCGCACCCACGAGCGCGTCGCCCTCCTCGGCCAGGTCGCTGACGGCGACGTCCACCACCTCGGTCACCACCTCGACGGCGCACTCCTCGTCGTGGATCAGCTGGAGAACGTCCGCGGACAGCGGCGCGCGCACCGTCTCCTCCGCGCCGCCCGGCCGGACGACGGTCAGCCGCGCCGCGGCGGGCAGGGGCTCCGCGTCGCACACCGGCGCGCCGTAGGGGGCGGGCAGGTCGATCACCCGCCCCGGCTCGAACTCCGCCGTCTCGGCGGCGGGCGGCAGGGCGGCGAAACCGGGCGAGTCCAGGGCGACCGAGGTGACGGTGAACTCCTGGGACGCGGTGATGCGCACCTGGAACCGGCCGCCCACGGCCTCGTCGGTGCGCAGCCGCACCGCCTCCGCCTCGATCCCCGGTACGACCGGGACGGCGTCGGCCGTGGGGGCCGCCGAGGACGAGGGAGCAGCCGACGGCGACGACGTCGTCCCGCAGGCAGCGGTCAGCCCCACCAGCAGTGCGACCGCCGTCCGCCTCACGGCGCGGAGCGTAGGCCCCCGGAGCGGCCTACCGGTTGCGTCCGGGCAGGCGGGCCATCACGCGGCCGGCCTCCATCCGCACCTCGAGCTTCTCCTGCGGGTTCGCGGCCGGACCGCGGCGGGGCGAGCCGTCGTCCAGGTCGAACGCCGAGCCGTGCCACGGGCAGACCAGGCACTCCTGCCCCCGGACCTCCTCGACGCGTCCCTCGTGCAGCGGCCCGGCGAGGTGCGAGCAGGCCCCGATGAAGACGTCGACGCGGGCGCCGCGGCGGACGGCGGCCAGCGGGACGGCGACGCTGCTGCCCTTGCCCGTGCGCAGCGCCGGGCGCCCCTCGGGGAGGTCGTCGAGCGGGCCGAGGTCGATCCAGTCGGTGGTGAGCGCGCGGGCAGCGGTGGCCGAGTGCGACGCGCCCGACGACTGCGCGTACGACATGTGCCCGCCGACCGCCGCCGATCCGGTCGCGATGCCCAGGCCGGCGTAGGACAGCACCCGCCCGAGGGTGCCCCTGCCGTTGCGGCGGGCGGCGAGCGAGCCGACGTAGAGGCCCAGCGCCGCGACGTTGGCCACCGCGTGCAGCGCGCCGAGCCGCCGCACCCCCGCGTCCTGCTCCGACCAGTCCGCGGCACCGCTCAGCGCCGCGGGGACCGCCGCGGTGACGCCGGTCGCGATCATGACCGTCGCGGCGGGGCGCAGCGGGGGGACGGCGTCGAGCACACCGGCCGACACCCAGCTGCCGACCGGCACCTGCACGAGCACCGGATGGAGGGCGTGACCGAGCCACGTCCCGTGCAGCAGGTCCTTGAAGGCCTGGGGACGCAGCGCGGCGTTGACCGCCTTGCGCGCCGGCTCGATGACCTTGTCGAAACTCTGGACGTCGGCAACGCGGTCGAGGATCCCCATGAGGCTCATGGGCGCTCCCCTACCCCCGGTTCGTGCAGGTGACGCCCCTCGAACCGGGACCGTCGGCAGCCGATCGTGATCGAACAGACAGGTAACTGTCAGGGTGAGGCGGCATGTTTTCGCGTGACAAGGGTTAGCCCGAAGAGGAGCCTTGACCCAGCTCGCCCCGAACCCGAGAGGACCGTCGTGACCTGCCCGTCCCTGCTGCGCCGCCGGCCGGAGGACACCGAACTGCCCGGTGACCTCCCGCACGGCCACGCGCACACGGCGGGCGAGGTGGCGCACGACGTCGCGCACGCCGTCTCCGAGCAGGTGCGTCGCGAGGACACCCTCGGCCAGTTCCTGCGCTTCGTGCTCGTCGGCGGCTCCTCCACGGCGGTCTACGCCCTGCTCTTCCTCGGCCTCCAGGGTTTCGGCTACCTGACGGCGCACATCGTCGCCACGGTCGTCTCGACGGTCCTCGCCAACGAGATGCACCGCCGGCTGACTTTCCGGGCCGACGAGCGGGTCGGCTGGCTGGCCGCGCAGATCGAGGCGGGCGGCGTCTCGCTGTTCGGCCTGGTCACCACCAGCATCGCGCTCGGCTGGCTCGACTCGGCCGTCGGCTCCGCCCACCCGGTGCTCCAGATCAGCCTGGTCGCCGCCGTCACGGGCCTGATCGGGCTCATCCGCTTCGCCGCGCTCCGCTGGATCTTCCGCCCGACGGAAGCCGTCGCCGCTCAGTAACGTGGACGCGGTGAGCGAGCCCACCGCGCCCACCCCCTCCCCCTGGCCCGGCCGCGCCCGGGTGGCGGGGCGCTGGGCCCTGCGGGTGGCGATCGCCCTCACCGGCGCGATGGTCGCCGTGGCGCTCTTCGGCCGGATCTCCGCGCCCATCGGCCCGTTCGACGCAACGCTGGCGTTCCGGCCCGCGGGTGGCGGTGCGACCGTCGCCGTCCCTCCGCTGGGGACGATCGCGGTCGAGGTCTACAACGGCCCGCTGCGGCTGGACGTCGCCCTCCAGCGGGTGGACCAGGAACGCGCCCAGCAGCTGGCGAGCGACCCGGTGCGTCTCTCCGGCGTGGTCGACCGGGTCACCGACGACCTCCAGTCGGCCGTCGTCCGCCTGGTGTGGACGACGGCCGGGCTCGCGCTCGCGGGGGCAGCCGTCACCAGCCTGGCCATCACCCGGCGGCGCAAGGAACCCCTGATCGCCGTCGGGATCACCACGGTGCTGCTCCTGGGCACGGGCGGGTTGGGGGCCGCGACGTGGCGTCCCGAGGCGATCTCCCAGCCGACCTACACCGGCCTGATGGTCAACGCGACCAGCCTCATCGGCAGCGCCGAGGACATCGCCGCCCGCTTCGACGCCTACCGCGCCTCGCTGGAGGACATCGTCGGCAACGTCGGCACGCTCTACTCGGCCCTCTCCGCCCTGCCGGCTCCCGCCGGCGACGGCGCGACCGTGTCACTGCTGCACGTGTCCGACCTGCACCTCAACCCCGCGGGGTTCGACCTGGTCGCCCAGGTGGTCGACCAGTTCGGCGTCGACGCCGTGCTCGACACCGGGGACATCACCGACTGGGGCAGCGAGCCGGAGAACCGGCTGATCACGTCGGTGGGGACGCTGGGCGTGCCCTACGTCTACATCCGCGGCAACCACGACTCCGCGACGACGGCCGCGCTGGTCGCCGCCCAGCCGAACGCGGTCGTGCTCGACCGGTCCTCGACCACGGTCGCCGGCCTGGAGATCGCCGGCATCCCCGACCCGCGGTTCACGCCGGACAAGGGCACCGGGGACGACGACGCGGGCGACGAGGTGCTCTACGAGTCCGGCGAGGAGCTCCTCGAGTACGTGGAGACCCTGCCCGAGCCGCCGGCGGTCACGATGGTCCACGACCCGAAGCAGGGCCGGCCCCTGGACGGCGACGTCCCGCTCGTGCTGGCCGGGCACACCCACGACCGGAGGGTGGCCTCGTTCGACGAGGGCACGCTGCTGATGGTGGAGGGCTCCACGGGAGGTGCCGGGCTGCGCGCGCTCCAGGGCGAGTTCCCCGAGCCGCTCACCTGCACCGTGCTGTACCTGGATGCCGGCACCGGGGGCCTCCAGGCGTACGACGAGATCACCCTGGGCGGCCTCGGTGAGACCGAGGTGACCATCCAGCGGCGCTTCCCGCCCCAGCCCGAGGGCGAGCCCGACGAGGCGTCCCCCGACGGCCCGGCCACGCCCGCGTCCCCGTCGGACTGACCCCGCGCACCTAGGCTCGTGCCATGCCCCTCACGTCGACGGCCCCCCGGATCGCGGCACCGCTGCTGGCGGGCGCCCTGCTCCTGCCGCTGTCCGCCTGCTCCTTCACCTCCAACGGCGTCAGCTGCTCGACGAGCGGCTGCACGGTGACGCTGTCGGGTGACGGCGCCGAGGCGGACGTGCTCGGCACGACCCTCACCTTCGGGGGCGTGCAGGACGGCCGCGCCTCGCTCGGCGTGGGCGACGTCAGCGTCTCCTGCGCCGAGGGCGAGAGCGTCACCGCGGGCCCGCTCGAGCTCGAGTGCTCCAGCGTCACCGACGACTCCGTGGAGCTGCGGGCCTCCCTCGGGTGAGGCCTCCCCGGCCCCGGCGCGGAGTGCGCCGGAAGGCCATGTATTGTTTCTCCCGCCCCCGGCGAACTACGAGCCCCCATCGTCTAGTGGTCCAGGACGCCGCCCTTTCAAGGCGGTAGCACGGGTTCGAACCCCGTTGGGGGCACGCACGACAGCACGACCAAGCAAGGCCCTGTAGCGCAGTTGGTTAGCGCGCCGCCCTGTCACGGCGGAGGTCGCGGGTTCGAGTCCCGTCAGGGTCGCTCTCCGGTGGAGACACCGGGAGGGGCAGGTAGCTCAGTCGGTACGAGCGCTCGCCTGAAAAGCGAGAGGTCGGCGGTTCGACCCCGCCCCTGCCCACACAGACACCACCTCCGGAGCGCTCCGCGTCGGCGGGACCAGCCCGAGCGGCTGCGCCGTGGACACCGGCCCGCCCGCGACGAGCTCCTCGGGCTCCTCCTCGAGCGGCGATGCCCCGACGGCGGGCGGCCCCCCGAGGCGCAGGCAGATCAGGACGACGTCGTCGTGCAACGCATGACCCCCGACCAGCTCCTCGATGACCGCGTCGCACCACACCCGGGGCTCGTCCCCGGTCAGCGACCGGCTGACCGCGGCGAGCCGCTCCATCCCGGCATCGAGGTCGGAGTCGCGCCGTTCCACCAGGCCGTCGGAGTACCACAGGAGCATCGCCCCCGGGGGCACCTCCAGGGATGCCTCGCGCCGGACCCCGGCCTGGACGGCCAACGGCGTCGAGCGACCACCCATGAGGAACTCCGCCCGGTGGTCGACGACGAGCAGCGGCGGGAGGTGACCCGCGCAGGCGTAGCGCAGCTGGCACGTCGCCGGGTCGTAGTCGCCGTACCCGACGGTGGCGAACTGGGCGCCCGGGATGCGCAGGCAGGCGTCGTCCAGCCCGTGCAGGACCAGTTGCGGGCTGCTGCCCTCCCGCGCGGCGAAGACCTGCAGGACCGCGTGCAGCCGGCCCATCGCCGCCGCCGCGCGCAGGTCGTGCCCGACGATGTCGCCGACCACGAACCCCGTCCGCCCCCCGGGGAGCGCGAACGCGTCGTACCAGTCGCCGCCCACGTCGTTGTCCTTGTCGGCCGGCCGGTAGCACCCGGCGACCCGCATGCCCGGCAGCTCCTCGGGCACCGACGGGAGCAGCGCACGCTGCAACTGGTGGGCCGCCTCGCGCTCCTCCTCGTAGAGACGGGCCCGCAGCAACGCCTGCGCCATCAGCTCGGCGAGGGTGGCAGCGAGCGCCGCCACGTCCGCGTCGGCCGCCCGTTCGGCGGTGAAGCCGAACGCCAGGGCGCCCACCGTGACGTCGCCGATCCGTGCCGGGACGGCCAGGGCGCTGTGGATCCCGGCATCCCGCCGCACGGCCAGGCTGTCGGGGTACAGCGCATCCATCTCCGCCCTCGTCTGCGCCCGCACCGGGGCCCCGGCACGGAGGGCGGCGGTGATGAGGGAGCGGCTGGAGACGGACAGCTCCCCGACGGCCTGGACCTGCCCGTCGGCCTGGGTCACCCAGAGCCGCAGCCGGCTGCCGTCGGCCGAGTGGACGCCGACCGCGCCCTCGTCCGCGATGAGCCTGAGCCCACGGCGCATGACCACGAGCGCGATGGCCTCGGAGGTCGCCGCCCGCGCCAGGCCCGCGGTCACCTCCTGCAGCGCCTCCACCCTGCGCCGCGCGGCGATCTCCTGCTGTGACCGCGACCGGGCCCGTCGCTGCGCGGCGATCTCCACGGCGAGCAGCCACGCGCTGAGGATCGCGACGGCCAGGAACAGCTGGAGCGTCGCGATCTCGAGGTTCGGGGTGCCGGCCAGCGCCGCCCACGGCCCCCAGCCGGCTGCCGTCACGACGTTGGCGGTGAGCGCCATCCCCACCCCTGCCAGCGCCACCGCGGGGACCCCGTGGACGAAGGCGAACCACACGAGCAGCAGGATCGGGAGGTAGGCCAGCGGGACGGTGTCCGGCCAGAAGGCCAGGACGGTGACCAGGCAGGTCACAGCGACCACACCGGCCCGCTCCACGAGCGTGCGCGCCGCCGACCGGTGCCAGCCGGCCCGCCAGGTGAGCAGGGCGCCGCCGACGGTGAGGACGCCGAGACCGTCGCCGGCCCAGAAGGGCAGGAAGGCGTCCAGCCAGTTCCGGCCCAGGACGACGGCGTTCGTGGATGCACCCACCAGCGCGCCCACGAAGGGCCCGGCGACGACGGCGCACCCGACGAAGGCCGCCAGGTCCCGCCTGCGGCTCAGGTCCGGCGACGGCGCGAGACGCAGGAGGAGGGCCGCCCCGACGAGCGGCTCGGCGACGTTGGCGAGGACGAAGCCTGGCACCGACAGGGGCCGGAGGCCGAAGGCGAGGTCCATCGCCGTCTCGACGAGCGCGACCGTGGCCAGCAGCCAGGGCCACCGCCGGCGCGGGGAGAGCACCAGCGCCGCGAGGGTCACCCCGGCCGAGGGGAAGAGGACCGCGCCGACGTCGGACGCCTGGAAGAGAACGAAGGCGGTGAGCGAACCCAGCCCGTAGCCACCGGCGACCGCGGCCAGGACGACCGCGAGCGGCGGGTGGTGCGTGGCGGGCGGATCCCGCACGACCGCAGGTGGGCCCACCGCGACGCTCCGCTGCTCAGGCCCCCGCGCCTCTGCCACCCCTCTGGTGCGCTGCCGACCCTAGCGCCGGTTCGCCGCCCGCGGGGTTCCCGAGCTCACACCCAGCTGCGGTCGGCCGCCACCTGCGCGTAGACGTCGGCGTGCACCTGCCTGATCGCGGTCCGCTGCTCGTCCCGCCACTGGCGGTCGGCCGGCCGCGACATCGGCCGGGCCAGCGCGGCACCGACCGCGGCGGTGAGGGACACCGGGTCCAGGCGGCCCTGCTCGTGGTTGCCGAAGGCCACGACGTCCGACCACTGGCCGGCGAACCAGCCGCAGCCGGGCGCGACGACCCGCGTGCCGACGTCGCGGCAGACCTCCAGCTCGCGGGAGTGGCTCCCGCAGGCCTCGGGGAGGACGGCGACGTGCAGCTGCTGCAGCTGCGCCGGCCCGTCCTCGGCGGGGTGCACGACCAGCTCGACATCACCCGCCGCGGCCAGCTTGCGCACCGCGCTGCCGATCCAGGGCTCGTCGACCGCGTCCACCAGCACCCGCAGCCGTCCGCCGCCGGACACCGCTCCCGAGAGGGCCGCCCGCACGAGCGCGCCCGGGTCGGGGACGGCCGACGAGATCCGGCCCAGCCGCAGCCCCACGAGCCCCCGCTCCGACCCGAGCTGCGGGTCGGCGGGGGCCACCGACGGGTGCGCCACCACGATCGCCGTCCGGCCGAAGCGCTCGGCGATCTCGTCGGCAGCGCCGCGGGTCAGGGTCAGGACCACCTCCGCCGTCGACAGCACGGCCTCCAGATGCGCGTCCATCGCGGGATCTCGCGGGCAGCCGGCCCCGGTACCGACCCGGTGCACGGTGACGACCAGGGGGATGCCCAGCCGCCGCACCGTCTCCGCCCAGCACTGCACCGCCGCGGCCGCCACGTGCGCCTGCCCGGTGTGCAGGTGCAGGACGTCGACGTCCCGGGCGTGCGCGGTCAGGTAGGCGACGTCCAGCCAGGGGCTGAGCTCGCCCGACGGCCCCACCCGGACGACGTCGGGCGGGAGGACGGCGTCGACGTAGGGATCGGCGAACGGGACGGTGGCCACGCGGACGGGGCCGCCCCTGCGGGACGGCCCCCCGGTTTCCGGGGGGTCGGTCGACATCGGGCTGGTCGGCTCCTCGTGCGGTCGAGCACTGCGGCAGCACGTGCTGCGCGGTGGTGTCAGCGCCCGGCCACGATCCTTCGAGCCGGTCAGCTCGGCCCTACCCCGTCATCCACCGGCCGATACGTGAGCAACTCCATCGGGTGAGCGGGAACCCACGCTCAGCTGCGCGCGCCCGCCGTCGCCGCGCGGTGCGCGTGCACGAGCGTGATCGCCAGCGCGCCCTCCCCCACCGCCGAGGCCACCCGCTTCACCGAGCCCGACCGCACGTCCCCGGCCGCGAAGACGCCCGGCATGCTGGTCTCCAGCAGCGCCGGGGGCCGTTCCAGCGGCCACCGGGGCGACACGTCGTCCCCCAGCAGTTGCGACCCGGTGAGCAGGAACCCCCACCGGTCGCGCGCCAGGGCGCCCGCCAGCCAGCCGGTCCGCGGTTCGCTGCCGATCAGGACGAAGAGGACGCCGGGCTCGACGGTCTCCTCACCGCTGTCCAGGTCGCGGATCGTCACCGTCTCGAGGAAGTCGCCGCCGGTCCCGCCCACCACCTGCACGCGGGGCCGCACGTCGACGTTCGGGAGGGCGTCGAGCTCCCGGATGAGGTAGTCCGACATCGTCTCGACCAGCGACGCGCGCCGGATCAGCACCGTGACCCGGTCTGCGTAGCGGGACAGGTGGACGGCCGCCTGCCCGGCGGAGTTGCCGCCGCCGACCACGAACACGTGGCGGCCGCGCATCGCCGGCGCCTCGCTGACCGCGGCGCCGTAGAAGACCCCGCGCCCGGTCAGGGCCTCCAGCTCGGGCACCCCGATCCGCCGCCAGCTCGCCCCGGTCGCGACGACGACGGCCCGGGTGAGCACGGAGGCGCTGTCGCTCAGCGACAACCGCAGCAGGTCCCCCTCCGGGGCGATCGACCGGGCCGACCGCATGAAGTGGAAGGTGCTGCCGAACGCCCAGGCCTGCAGGTAGGCGCTGAAGGCCAGCCGGTTCCCGCTGATCCCGGTCGGGAAGCCGGGGTAGTTGCGGATCAGCGAGCTCGTGCCCGCCTGCCCGCCGACCGCCTCGGGCTCGAGGACGAGCGTCTTCAGCCCCTCCGACGCCGCGTACACGCTGGCGCCCAGCCCGGCCGGCCCGGACCCGGCGACCACCAGGTCGAACACGGCGTCGGTGTCCAGCGGCGTGAACAACCCGAACGCGTCGGCGATCTCCATGTCGGACGGGTCCTCGAGCACCGGCCGCTCCGGCCGGAAGCGCAGCTGGACCACCGGCAGCCGGGGGTCGTCCAGCTTCAGGCCCGCGAGCATCGCCGCGCCGTCGGGGGATCCCGCGTCGTAGAACCCGAGCGGGATCCGGTTGCGGGTGAAGGTGTCGCGCAGGTGCTGCGCCCGCTCCGACCAGCGGTCGCCGATCATGCGGACCGCCTCGAAGCCGCCGCCCTGCCGGGCCGCCCACTCCTCCAGGATCTCGGTGACCGCGCTGTGGAACTCCTCGTCGCCCACCACCTCGGGCACGTAGGACCACCGGTCGAGCTGGCCGAGCGTCAACGCCTCGAAGATGGGTCGCGCGGTGTCGAAGTCGCCCCACCGCACCACCGCGACCGCCATCGCGCCGGGGTGCTCGCGGTGCACGGAGCGCAGCACCTCCAGCCCGTCCGGGTCGGCGCCGCCCAGCCCGCCGAGGAGGGCCGCGACGGGCAGCCCCTCGGGTAGCCGGGCGACGACGTCGTCGGGCACCGAGCAGCCCACGACGGCGTAGTCGCGGCCGTAGCGGCGCTCCAGCTCGGCGCTCAGCGCGGCACGCGCGGCGTCGTCCCGGGTGAGGACGACGAGGGCCGCCTTCTGCTCCTCAGCCATGACGCCGGGTCGCCGGAGGTGCCAGCCGCCAGCCGGCGGCGCCGGTGAGCACCACCGCGGCGGCCATGCCGACGAAGATCCAGGCCGGCGCCTCGTCCCAGTCCAGCGTCTCGGGGAAGCGGGCGACGGCGACGAGCACCAGCGCGCCGAACACCGTGTACGCGATGGCCGCGGTGCGCAGCCGGCGGAGGTCGCCGGCCACCGCCGCCAGCGCCGTCGCCAGGCCGAAGGCGAGCAGCCAGGCCGCCACCACCCGCGCGGTGAACGGCGGCATGTCCCACGGCCACACCCAGGTGGCCGTCGCAGGGTCGAGGTAGATCAGGGCGCCGACGACGAGCAGGACCGCCGACTCGACCGCCAGCGCGCAGCGCAGCACGACCGGCACGGGGTGCCGAGGCGACGGGTCCTCGCCGGGCTGCCGCTCCTGGTGCACGAGGAGCACCGCCATGGCGACCGGGATGACGACGTAGACGGCCAGCCAGAACCAGGCCGCCCCCTTGGCCAGCGCGTCGAGGTCGCCGAAGTCGTCGTCGAAGTGCATCCGGTTGATGTGCAGCAGCGTCGCGACCAGGGTGAGGACGACGAACACGAAGATCGTCAGCACGGCCACCCGGCTGTGCGCCCACACGGGGTCCCGCAGCGACAGGACGACGAGGACGAAGCCGGCCGCGTACCCGGCGCCGATGAACGCCGCGGTGAGCGGCGGCTGGATGGTCCAGGCGAAGGTCTCCTCCGTGTTCTCGGCGAGCACGAACAGCGCGCCGGTCGCGAGCGCGGTGAGCACCGCGAAGGATGCGAGGAGCGTCCGCATCCCCGGGTGCACCGGACGGTGGCCTGGCGGTGCCGACGTCGTCGAAGGGGCAGGGTTCACCTGGGCCTCCCGAGCACATCGGGCCCCCGTGCACGGTTGTCGAGCGGCACGATCGAACCACCGCCGGCGCCGCCTGTCACCGCCTTTCCGGCCCCCGCGGGGATCCCTAGACTCCGCGGCACGGTCGGGCGTCGACGGGAGGCCTCGTGGCCGCAGACACCCTCGGGTCCGGCGACGCCCGCGAGCCGATCGCCACCCCCGACCGCCGGCTGCGCGTCTTCGTCTCCTCCACCCTCGAGGAGCTGGCCGCCGAGCGGGCGGCGGTCCGTGCCGCGGTGCGCCGGCTGCACCTGACCCCGGTGATGTTCGACCTCGGGGCGCGCGCCCACCCCCCGCGCGAGCTGTACCGCGCCTACCTCGAGCAGAGCGACGTCTTCGTCGGCATCTACGGGGAGCGGTACGGCTGGATCGCTCCCGACATGGGGATCTCCGGCCTGGAGGACGAGTACGAGCTGTCCGGTGGCCGCCCGCGGCTGCTCTACGTCCGCCGCCGGGCGCCGGAGCGGGAACCGCGGCTCGAGGCGCTCATCGCCCGGATCCAGGCGGAGAGCGGCGCCTCCACGACGCCGTACGACGACCCGGACGACCTCGGCGAGCGGGTGGCCGACGACCTCGCCGTCCTGATGACCGAACGGTTCGCGGCGCCCGGGCCGCCGCCGCTGCCCGGGCTGGCCGCGGGCTGGCTCCCGGTGCCGGCCACGCCGCTGGTCGACCGCCGCGACGAGCTCGCCCTGGTCACCGGCCTGCTGCGCGACCCCGCCGTCCGGCTGGTGACCGTGAGCGGGCCGGGGGGCATCGGCAAGTCGCGGCTGGCGGTCGAGGCCGCCCAGGAGCTGGCGGCCGAGCGGGACGCGGTGTGGCTGGTCGACCTGCAGTCCGTCCGGGACCCGCGCGACGTCGCCGGGACCATCGCGGCCGCGCTCGGCGTCGAGGCAGAGGGACGGCGGCCCGTGCTAGACGTCGTCGCCGACCGGCTGGCCGGCCGCCGGGTGCTGCTGCTGCTCGACAACCTCGAGCAGGTCCTCGACGCCGCGCAGGACCTCGGCGTGCTGCTGTCCCGCTGCCCGAAGACGCAGCTGCTGGCGACCAGCCGCAGCCTGCTGCGGTTGCGCGGGGAGCACGACGTCCCCCTGGGACCGCTGGCGGTCCCCGGAGCCGACGGCGGGACCAGCCCTGCGGTGCAGCTGTTCGCCGAGCGCGCCCGCCAGGCCGACCCGGGCTTCCGCCTCGAGAGCTCCGCGGACGCCGTCGCCGAGCTCGTGCGACGTCTGGACGGCCTGCCGCTGGCCATCGAACTGGTGGCCGCGCGCGTGCGCACGATGCCGCCCGCGCTGCTGCTGCGCCGCCTCGACCGGGCGCTCGACATGCGGGCGGCGGAGGTCGACGTCCCCGACCGGCAGCGCACGCTGCGCGCCACCGTGGCGTGGAGCCACGACCTCCTCGACGACGACGCCCGCGCGCTGCTCGCCCGGCTGTCGGTGTGCCCCACCGGCGCCACGATCGACACCGTCGAGGCGGTCGGCGTGGTGGACGACGACCTCGACGTCCCCGAGGTGCTCTCCGCGCTCGTCGGGCACAGCCTGGTCATGCCGTCGGACACCGGCGAGGGCGAACCCCGCTTCCGGATGCTCGAGGTCGTGCGCGCCTTCGCGGCGGAGCGGCTGCGGGAACGCGGCGAGGAGGAGGCCACTCGTGAGCGCTGGGCGCGGCACCTCGCCACGGTCAGCGCCGCCGCGGGGGCCGGGCTCGCCGGCCCCGACCGCGCGATCTGGCTGGCCCGGCTCGACGCGGAGACCACCGACCTCCAGGAGGCCGTCCGCTGGGCGGTGGCCACCGACCGGGCCGAGCTCGCGGTCGCCCTCACCGCCCCGCTCGCGCGCTGGTGGTGGGCGCGGGGGCTGCTGGTCCCGATGGCCGCCGTCGCGGAGGAGACCGCCCGGCTGCCGTCGGCCGCGGGCCTCCGCCCGGAGTCCGCCGCCCTCCTCCGGTGGGCGCGCGGGACCATGCGCATCGCGCTCGGCCGGCTGGACGACGCGGCGCCGCTGCTGCAGGAGGTCGTCGAGGACGCCCGCGAGCGCGGAGACCCGTGGCTGCTCGGTCTCGGGCTGGTCGGGGTGGCGATGACGCGCACCGCCGAGGACCCGGCGCTGCCCGGGCTCTACGAGGAGGCGGTCGCGGCGCTGCGCCGCAGCGGTGACACCTGGTCGGTGGCCTTCGCCCTCGTCCCGCACGGCGACGTCGCCCTGTTGGCCGGGGACGTGCCGGCCGCCGTCCGCGCGCACGAGGAGGCCCTCGGGCTGGCCCGCGAGCTGGGCGACGACCACCTGACCGCGACCCTGCTCGACCAGCTGGGCCTCGACGCGCTGATGTCCGGCGACGTCGACGGCGCCCGGTCCCGCCTCGCCGAGGCGGCTGCCCTGCACCGCGCGGGCCAGGACCGCGAGGGGCTGGCCTACGCCCTCGACGGCCTGGCCGCCCTCGCCCTGCTCACCGGCGACGCCCGCGCCGCCGCGCGGCTCTGCGGCGCGGCGGACGCGGTCCGGACGGAGCTGGGGGTCGCGGTCTGGCCGATGCTGCGGCCGCTGGTCACCCAGCTCGGCGACGGGATCCGCGGCGCGCTCGGCGAGGCGGCCGACCGGGCGGCCCGCGCCGACGGGGCGGCGGCCGATCCCTGGGCCCTGCTGGACGACGCCCTCGCCGTCACGCCGACCGCCTAGCGCTCCGCTCCGCCCGCGCGCGGGCGTACGCCGGCGCACGGAACCGGGCCATGGGGCCGTCGGGTGTGAGGCCCGGCGGCGGGTTCTGCACCGCGTCGAAGCGGATGTCGGGATCGAGCACGGGCAGCGGACGGGTGAGGCAGAGCCGGGCGAAGGGCCGCCACGGGCCGAGGCCCGTGGCCACGGCGAGGGTGAACCGGAGACCGTCCCGGGAGACGGCCCCGGCGAGGGGGTGCGGGTCCGACGGCACGTCGTCGGCCTCCGGGAACGCGGCCAGCCGCAACGACCCGGCGGCCGAGCGGTAGCCCATGATCGAGGAGTAGACGGCGGCGGTGTCGCTGCGCGGCACCGGGACCAGCCGGCTCAGCGGGCCCCGTCCCGTCGTCGTGAGCAGCAGGTCCACCGGCGTCCCGTCGCCCGGCAGCCGGACGGCCAGCCCGAGCAGGTCCGGGAGCGGAGCGGGCAGCCCGGCCCCCCGGGACAACCGCACCACGACCCGGTCGCTGGCGCGGGCGTCCAGCCAGGGGACACCCAGGTCGCCGCCCCGCCGGTCCAGGACGGCGTCGAACACGGCGCCGCGCGGGTGCATCGGCTTGCCGTCCCGCCACCGGGCGATGGCCCCGAGGGGCACCGCCACCAGCCGCCCGGCACCGCCGGTCACCGCTCCCGCCACCCGTCGCACCGCTCGCACCGCGCCGTCCTACCCACGCGGAGCGCACCGGCACACCGACCACCCGTGCTGTGGGGATGTGCCCGGGTGGACCGGGTGCTTGCCGCGTCAAGCGGCGAAGTGTGTCAACCTTCCGGCGATCTTCGGTGAGATCTTCCCGAGTCGACGGCCTGACACGGATCGGTCCCGCGCATATTTTCTGTGCATGCTCTCCACGCTCCTGGTCATCGGCGGTGTCCTCGTCGGACTCCTCGTCCTCCTCGCCCTGATCGTGAGCCTGAGCGCCCGGCCGCAGACCCGTACCGCGGGCTCGCCCGCGCCGGCCCGGACGTGGGTCGCCGATGCGGGCCGCCCCCACCCGGACGCGTGGTCGCCGCTGTCGACCACCACCAGCGAGCTGCCCGCGGTCCGCTGACCCCCTGAGCTCCGGCGTCCCGGCGGCTGCGGTCGCGCGTCGCCGGGACGGCCCGGCTCCCTCCGGGCGCGTC
This sequence comes from Blastococcus sp. SYSU D00922, assembly GCF_054050495.1. NCBI lineage: Bacteria > Bacillati > Actinomycetota > Actinomycetes > Geodermatophilales > Geodermatophilaceae > Blastococcus > Blastococcus sp. SYSU D00922. The sequence continues at coordinate 188,526 of NZ_JBJGZL010000001.1, read as the reverse complement.
ACGCAGCGTCCGGTGATCGACTCCCTGCGTCACCCGGCGGTCCGCCGTGGAGCACGCGCCGCCCGACACGCCGTCCCGTTCGGTCTCGATGCGGCATACGGCCTGTTCCGGACCGCTTCCGGGGTTCACCATGTCGGCACGTTGCAGGCACGGCGTCGGCGAGGTGGTCCATGGCCGGGCGGGACCGTCCGCGGCTGCACGCGGCCCGGCTGCTCCTGCTCGTCGCGGTCCCGGTCGCCGGCGCGCTCCTGGCGGCCCTCCTGCTGCCGTGGATCCTCGGGCCGGGGCTGATCGTGCGGTCCAACGGCAACCTGCTCGACCCGTTGCCGGTCGAGCTGGGTGACGCCACCCCGGCCGGCAACTCCGTCGTCCTCGCCGCCGACGGATCGCTGATCACCTACTTCTACCGGCACAACCGCACGCCCGTGCCGCCCGAGGCGATCAGCGACGTGATGAAGCAGGCCCTGGTCGACATCGAGGACTCGCGCTTCTACCAGCACCGCGGCCTCGACGTGGAGGGCACCGCCCGGGCGCTGATGCGCAACCTCATGGCCGGCAGCGTGATGGAGGGCGGCTCGACGATCACCCAGCAGCTGGTCAAGCAGACCCTGCTGCAGACCGCGACCACCCCCGAGGAGCGCGCGGCGGCGACCGAGGAGAGCGTCGGCCGCAAGCTGCGCGAGGCCCGGCTGGCCCTCGCGCTGGAGCGCCAGTACTCCAAGGAGGAGATCCTCACCCGGTACCTGAACATCGTGTACTTCGGCCGGGGCGCCTACGGCGTCCAGGCCGCCGCCCAGCGGTACTTCGCCGTGAATGCCGTCGACCTCACGCTGCCGCAGGCGGCCATGCTGGCCGGGCTGGTGCAGACACCGACCAACGACGACCCGGTGGCGAACCCGGACGGCGCCCGGGTCCGGCGGGACCAGGTGCTGCAGCGGATGCACTCCCTCGGCCACATCACCGACGAGGAGCTCGACGCCAACCTCGGCCAGCCCGTGGTGGTCAACCCGACCGAGCAGCCGCCGAACGGTTGCGTCGACGCGCTGGTCGGCGCGTTCTTCTGCGACTTCCTGCAGCGGCACCTGACCGGCACGCTCGGCATCACGCAGGAGCAGCTCGAGACCGGCGGGCTCACGATCCGGACGACGCTGCGGCCGGACCTGCAGGTGTCGGGGGACCGCTCGGTGACCGCCGACCTGGCCCTCGACGACCCCCTGGCCGCGATGTTCACGGCGGTGGAGCCGGGCACCGGCAAGGTCCTGGCGATGAGCGTCAACCGGCGCTTCGGCTACGACGCGAACGACCCCACGCAGGAGTCGGTCAACCTCAACCTCGTCGCGAGCCAGGGCGCGGGGTCCACCTACAAGGTCTTCGTGGCCGCCGCCGCCCTCGAGCGCGGGATCCCGCCGTGGCACACGATCACGACCGGCGATCCCTACGTCTCGCGCGTCTACAAGAACGGGCGGGCGCCCTACGTCGTCCAGAACGCCGGCCGCTACCCCGGGACCCTGTCCATGACGGAGGCCCTCGTCCGCTCCTCGAACACCTACTTCGTGGCGCTGGAGGACGAGCTCGGCAGCGTGGAGGGACCGGTCCGCACGGCCCAGCGGATGGGCCTGTTCTCCCTCGACCCGGTGGCCGACCAGGTGGTGTCGGAGAACCGCGGCTCCTTCACGCTCGGGGCCGAGGCGACCAGCCCGCTGGCACTGGCCAGCGCCTACTCCACGCTCGCGGCGTCCGGGACGCAGTGCGCCCCCACGCCGGTCACCGAGATCCTCGACCGGGACGGCGCCCCCCTGGCCGGACCGGACGGCGCACCGCTGAACACCGCCCCGGCCTGCACCCCGGAGGCGGTGCGCCCCGACGTCGCCACCACGCTGAACCAGATCCTGGTCGGCGACACCGCTCTGCCGATCGGCACCGGGACTCGCGCCGCGATCCCCGGTCACCAGATCGCCGGCAAGACCGGCACCAGCCAGAACCGGTACTCGGTGGCCTTCGTCGGCTACACGCCGCAGTATGCGGCGAGCGTCATGCTGCTCAACCCGAAGCAGAACGAGGACCTGGGGGGCTACGGCGGCCGGCTGGCCGCTCCGATCTGGCGCGACGCCATGTTCCCGATCCTGTCCGCGCAGGCGCCGGTCCCCTTCCCGCCGGCGGGGATCCCGCTGAACGACCCCAACCCGCCGCCGCCACCGCGGCCGGCCCCGGCGCCTGCACCCCCGGACGGCGGGCCGCCGCCCGAGGCGCCGCCGCCGGACGTCCCCCAGATCCCTCCCGACCAGCTGCCCGCCGACCAGTTCCCGCCCGGTTTCCCGTTCGACGACTAACGGGCGGTCATCAGCTCGGCGGCCCGTTCCCCGATCATCACGGCGGTGGCGGCGGTCCCGCGCGAGACCGGCCGGGGGACCACCGACGTGTCGACGACGCGCAGACCGGCTACGCCCCGCACGCGCAGCTCCTGGTCCACGACCGCGCCCTCGTCGTCCGGCGGCCCCATCCGGGCGGTCCCGGCCAGGTGCACGGCGGTGGTCAGGCGGTCCCGCACCCAGGCGTCCAGCTCGTCGTCGGCGCCGGGCACCTCGACGCCCTCGACCAGGCCCGCCAGCGCCCGGGTGCGCAGCAGCTCGACCGCCAGGCGGACCCCCTCGCGCAGCCGCGCCCGGTCTGGCTCCTCCCCCAGGTACCGGTACTCGATCCGCGGCGGCCGCTCCGGGTCGGCGCTCCGGAGGGAGAGCAGACCGCGGGACTCCTCCCGCTGCAGCCCGACGCCGACGAGCAGCTCGTCGCCCGTCGGCGCGCCGGTGATCCGGCTGAACGGCACGAGCCAGGGCAGCACCTCGAGATCCCCCGGCGGGGCCGATTCCTCCGCCGTGGCGTGCAGGACCCCGTGCAGCGGCAGCCCGCCGGGTGGGGGCGGCAGCGGTCGCGCCGGGAGGAAGGGCACGTAGACCTGCGGGTGGTCGGTGAGCCCCGCGCCCACGCCGGGCAGGTCGGCCACGACCGGGATCCCGAGCGTGCGCAGGGCGTCGGCCGGACCGATGCCGGAGTGCAGCAGCAGCTGGGCCGACCCGACGGCTCCGGCCGACAGCACCACCTCGGCGGCGCGGACCACGCCGTGCGCCGTCTCCACGCCCACGGCCCGGCCGTCCTCGACCACCACGCGGCGCACCCGGACTCCGCCGCGCACGGTCAGCTCCGGCGACCCGCGGCGGGGCGACAGGTAGGCGGTCGCCGTGCTCACCCGCCGCCCACCGGACACCGCCAGGGGCACCGGTCCGTAGCCGGGCGGCTGGTCGCCGTTCTTGTCCGGCTCGGCGGGGTGGCCGAGTTCCTCGGCCGCCACGGCGAACGCGTCGGCGAGCGGATGCCCGTCCCGCGGCCGGGCGACGGCGACGGGGCCGTCGGCGCCGTGGCCGGGACGGTCGCCGTAGTCGGCATCGGCCTCCAGCCGGCGGAAGGCCGGCAGCACCGCGTCGTAGGACCACAGGTGGTTGCCGGCCGCGGCCCAGCCGTCGAGGTCCGCCCGGGTGCCGCGGATGAACGACCCCGCGTAGAGGGCGCTGGAGCCGCCGACCACCCGCCCGCGCGGCACCCGCACGATCCGGCCCGGGGTCAGCTCGGCCTCGAGGTCCCAGTTCGCCGGGTGGCCGGGGACCGAGGCCCGCATGGAGGTGGGGTCGAGGAGTTCGGCCGGGACCTGCCGGTGGTCGACCCCGGCCTCGAGCAGCAGGACGCGGCGACCGGCGTCGGCCAGGCGGGCCGCCAGCGCGCAGCCCGCCGTCCCGGCCCCCACGACGACGACGTCGTGCTCCTCAGGCATCGGGCAGCCCGAGCACCCCCGGCAGGTCGAGCCGGCGCACCTTGCCGGTGGAGGTGCGCGGCAGCTCGTCGACCGGGTGCAGTTGCTTGGGCCGCTTGGCCGGGGCCAGCCGCTCGCGCGCCCAGGCGGCCAGGGCCGCCGGGTCGGCGGCCCCCACGTAGGCCGCGACCACGCGCCGGCCCCACTCCGGGTCGGGGACGCCGAAGACCGCGCTCTCGACGACGTCGGGGTGGGCGTCCAGCACCGCCTCGACCTCGGCGGGGTAGACGTTGACGCCGCCGGAGATCACCAGGTCCTCGCGGCGCCCGTCCAGCCAGACCAGGCCGTCGTCGTCCACCCGGCCGAGGTCGCCGACCGTCACCCGGTCGCCGCGCCAGGCCGCCGCCGTCTTCTCCGGCGCGCGCCAGTACTCGAACCGCGCCCACGGGGGGACGGCGCACCACAGCTGGCCGCGGTCGTCGGTCTCCAGCCGCCGGCCGGGGCGGGCCCTGCCGACGCTGCCCGGGTGGGCGAGCCAGTCCTCGGGCGAGCAGACCGTGAACTGGGCCTCGGTCGACCCGTAGAACTCCCACACGCTGCCCTCGGGGAGCGCGGCCAGGACGGCGCGCTTGAGCGGTTCGGGGCACGGGGCGCCCGCGTGCACCAGGCGGCGGAACGAGGACCAGTCCACGTCGTCCCGGCCGACGAGCCGCTGCAGGTGGGTGGGCACGCAGAACGTCGTCGTCGGCCGCAGGGCGCTGATGGCCGCGGTCGCCCGGGCGGCGTCGAAGGGGCCGGGCAGCAGCACCTCGCCACCGGCCAGCAGGGTGTGGACGGCGAAGCGGAGCGGGGCGCTGTGGTGCAGCGGCGAGAGCACCAGGTGCCGGTCGGCCGGTCCGAAGCCCCACAGCTCGATCTCCTCGGCGGCCAGCGCCCGGGCGTCGTCCTCGGCCAGGACGCCCGACCACACGCCCTTGCGCCGTCCCGTCGTCCCGGACGTGTAGTGCATGGGCCGGGCCAGCGGCACCTCGGCGAGGTCGGCCTCCTCCGTCCCGGTCAGGAGCCGGTCCGGCTCGGACCCGACGTCCAGCGCCGGATCGGCGTCCTCCGCGAGGGCGGCCCGCTCGTCCGCGGGCAGCGCCGGATCGAGGACGACCGGCACGATCCCGGTGCGCAGGGCACCCGCGACGACGGCGAGCAGCGCCGGGGAGGCCGCCGCGGAGACCAGCAGCCGGTCCCCCGCCCGCAGCCCGGCGGCGGCCAGGGCGGCGGCCGCCCGGCGCTGGTCCCGCTCGCTCGCGCTGCTGGTGACGACCGGGACCTCGGTCATGCCGGGCGCACCGTGTCCCCCGGCCCCTGCTCGACGCGTCCCTCGGCGTGCAGCTTCGCCAGCGTGGCCCGGGTCGACTGCGCGGCGGCCGGCCACAGCTGCCGCGGCACCTCCGCGTAGACGGCGGCGACCAGCTCGTCCACCGTCCCCGCCCCCGCGGCGAGCGCCGCCAGCAGCTGCTGCTCGCGGTAGGCGCGGTGGGCCAGGTAGTAGTCGAGGACCGCGCCGGGATCCTCCGTGAGCTCGGGGCCGTGGCCGCAGTAGAGCGCGCTCGGGCCCAGGTCGTGGACCCGCCGCAGCGACTCGAGGTAGGCGACGACGTCGCCCTCCGGGTGGGTGACCACGGACGTGCCGCGGCCGAGGACGTGGTCACCGACCAGCACCGCCCCCGACTCCAGCCGGAACGCGAGGTGGTCGCTCGTGTGCCCGGGCGTGGCGACGACGTCGATGCTGGTGCCCGCCAGCCCGAGCCGCTCGCCGTGCTCGAGCACCCGGCCGCGGGGACCGGCGACGGCCGGCGTGGCCGCGGCGACCGGGGCGCCGAAGCGCTCGCCCCACGGCAGGGCCGCCTCCGCGTGGTCGCCGTGGTGGTGGGTGACCAGGACGGCGACGCAGCGGGCACCCCGGGCCCCGAGCGCCGCTTCCACGGCGGCGAGGTGCGCGGCGTCGTCCGGCCCCGGGTCGACCAGCACCGCCTGGCCGCTGCCCGGTCCGCCCACGACGTAGGTGTTGGTCCCGTCGAGCGTCATGCCGGACGGATTCGGCGCGAGGACGCGGGTGACCAGGGGCTCCAGCTCCGCCGTCCGCGGCATGCCGCCCGGTACGGGTAGGGCCCACGAGGTGCGCGGGTCAGCCGGGGCGTCCACGCGGGGCACGCTAGCCGTGCGGCTGCGCGGCCGCGCACCCGGCGGTTAGCCTCGCGCCCATGCGTCGAACCCTTCCCGGCCTCTCCCTGGCTGCCGCCGTCGTGCTGCTCACCGCGTGCGGCGGCTCCGACGACGACACCGCGTCGTCGGAGTCCAGCGCGAGCAGCTCCAGCGCCGCCGAGACCACCGCCGAGCAGACCGACTCCGAGTTCTGCTCCGAGGCGGCCGCGGCCTTCGAGCAGGTCGAGCCCGCGCTCTCCGGCACGGAGAACGACCCCGCCGCGCTGGCGTCCGCGCTGCAGACGGCCGCCGACAACGTCCGCGGGGTCGAGCCCCCGAGCGAGATCAGCAGCGACTGGGCGGCCCTGGCCGACGGCATCGACCAGCTCGCCCAGGCCTTTGCCGAGGTCGACGTCACCGACCCGAACGCCCAGGCGACGCTGGAGCAGCGCACCAGCGAGGTCATCGGCTCGTTGACGTCGTCGGCCACCAACGTCCAGACCTACCTGTCCGAGGAGTGCGACCTCGACGTCGACTCGACCGAGACGGCCGCCCCCAGCAGCTGAGCCCTGCGGACGATCGGCTGCGGCCCGCCACTCATCCCCGATGTGGCGGGCCGCAGCTGTCCGTGGGGGGCTCAGCCCCCGCAGCCCCCGATGTAGACGCCGCGGTTGTTGAGCCACGGCACGGGGTTCATCTGGTTGCTGTAGAGCTGGCCGCCCGAGTGCACCTCGAAGTGCAGGTGCGGCCCGGTCGACTCCCCGCGGTTGCCGACCTCGGCGATCTGCTCGCCGGCCGACACCCGCTCGCCGGCCGAGACGAAGTACCGGTTCACGTGCCCGTAGACGGTGACGTAGCCGTCGTCGCCGAGGATGTAGACCGCCTGGCCGAAGCCGGTGGCCGCGCCGGCGCGCTTCACCACCCCGGATGTCGTGCTGTAGATCGGGGTGCCGATCGGAGCGGCGATGTCGACGCCGTAGTGGGTGACCCCCCACCGAGCGCCGTAGCAGCTGCTCACCCGGCCGTAGGTCGGCGCGACGTAGCTGCCGCCGCCACCACCGCCGCCGCCTCCCCCACCGCCGCCACCGCCGGAGGACCCACCGCCCGACGATCCCCCACCGCTGTTCTGCGCCGCCGCCGCCGCTGCCGCCGCTGCGGCCCGGGCGGCTGCTTCCTGGGCGGCACGGGCCGCCGCGGCCTCCTCGGCCTGCTTCTGGGCGACCCACTGCTGGTAGGCGTCGCGCGCGCCCTGCAGCTCGAGGAGGTGGATCTGCGCGGCCTGGAGCTGCGCCTCGTAGCCCGCCTTCTGCGTCGCGACCTGCTCGTAGGCGCCCTGCTGGGCGGCGAGCTGGCTGTCGGCCTGCTCCTTCGCCGCCTGCGCGGTTTCTTCGGCGGCAGCCATCTCGTCGCGCGCCGCGCGGGCGGCGGACTCCGCGTTGGCCTGCGACACCTTCGCCACCTCGAGCTCGCCGAGGACGTCGAGCTGGTTGTCGGCGACGTAGGAGAGGATCGCGGCCCGCTGGATCAGCTCGCCGGGCCCGGCCGAGTCCAGGAGGGCGGCGGTGGTGCTCAGCTGCGACCCCTTCATGTAGCTGTCGCGGGAGAACAGCGCGATGCGTGCCTCCGACGCGGCGACGGCGTCGGCGGCGGCCTGCAGGTCGGCGGCCGCGGCGTCCGCCTGCTCCTGCGCCTGCATCAGCGCTTCCTCGGCGGCCAGGTAGGCGGTGCCGGCGGCCTCGGCGAGCACGCCGACGCGCTCGAGCTCTGCCTCGGCGCTGGCGAGGAGGGCGGCGATCCGGCCGACCTCGGCCGCGGCGGCGTCCTGCTGCGCGCGGGCGTCGCCGAGCTGGCTGTCGGTCGGGTTGGGCGGCGGGGCGGGGACCGCGGCGGCGGGCCCGGCGGAACCGAGCAGCAGCGCGCTGGTCACGGCGCCGGTGAGGGCGGCGACGAGGACGGCGCGCACGGGGCGGGGCCTGCGGCCCACGACCGGCCGGCGGGAGCCCCGGCGTGCGGGGACCGTCGGTGTCGCCGGTCCGGACGGACGGCGCTGGGACATGACTCGCTCCCTGGGGAAGAGGGTGGGCGTCTGGAGCCCAGCGAGAGTCGCAGCCTCACCATGAGTCACAAAGGCAACACGCGGAACAGTTGACGCACCGCAACAAGAACGGTAAGTCACCGCCTCGGCACTGTCGGTATGTCGACAATCCGGCTCAGCCGGCCGGCCGCTCCAGCTCGTGCGCCAGCTGGTCGAGCTCCGCACCGCCGGCCATGAGCCGGGTGAGCTCCTCGCGGCTCACCTCTCCCTTGGCGAAGGAACCGAGGCTGCGGCCGCGGTTGAGCAACAGGAACCTGTCGCCCACCGGGTAGGCGTGGTGCGGGTTGTGGGTGATGAGCACGACGCCCACGCCGCGGTCCCGCGCCTGGGCGACGTAGCGGAGAACGACGCCGGCCTGCTTGACCCCGAGCGCCGACGTCGGCTCGTCGAGGATGAGCACCCGCGCGCCGAAGTGCACCGCCCGGGCGATCGCCACCGACTGCCGCTCGCCGCCCGACAGCGTGCCCACCGGCTGGTCGGGGTCGCGGATGTCGATGCCCATCTCGGCGAGCGCACGCCGGGTGGTCTCCTTCGCGGTAGCAGCGTCGAACCGGCGGAACGGGCCCCAGCCCTTCGTGGGCTCGGCACCCAGGAAGAAGTTCCGCCAGATCGCCATCAGCGGGATCATCGCGAGGTCCTGGTAGACGGTGGCGATGCCGGCGTCGAGCGCCTCCCGGGGGGCGCCGAAGGAGACGGGCTCGCCGTCGAGCAGCACCTGGCCGCGGTCGGGCCGGTGGACGCCGGCCAGGATCTTGATCAGCGTCGACTTCCCGGCGCCGTTGTCGCCGAGGACGCAGGTGACCTCGCCGGCGCGCACGGTGGTGCTGATGCCGTCGAGGGCGATGACCGAGCCGTAGTCCTTGCCGACGTCCTCGAGCTCGAGGAGGGGCGGTGCGCTCATCGCCGGGCCGCCTCGGCGTAGCGGCGGACCAGGCGGTTGGCCAGGACCGCGAGCAGCAGCATGGCGCCGAGGAAGAAGTAGAACCAGTCGGCGTCCCAGCGCAGGTACGGGATGCCCAGCTGCGTCATGCCGAAGATCAGCGCACCCAGCGAGGCGCCGATCGCCGACCCGAACCCGCCGGTGAGCAGGCACCCGCCGATGACCGCCGCCACGATGTAGATCAGCTCCTGCCCGATGCCGGTGTTGGCCTGCACCGAGGTCAGCCGGACGGCGAGGGTGACGCCGACGAACCAGGCGGCGCCCGCCGTCGTCATGAACAGCGCGATGGTGGTCCGGCGGGCGGGGACGCCGACGTTGCGCGCGGCCACCTCGTCGCCGCCGGTCGCGAACACCCAGTTGCCGAAGCGGGTGCGCAGCAGCACCCAGGTGGCCAGCGCCGTGAACAGCACCCACCAGAGGATCGCGACGCGGAACTCCGTGCCGGCGATCTCGAGCCGGGAGGCGAACACCCACTCCGCGGCCGCGTAACCGGGGACGTCGGCGATTCCGCCGGCGGTGACCGTGCCGGTGAAGAACTTGGTGAGCCCCAGGTTGAGTCCCTGGAGCATCAGGAAGGTCCCGAGCGTGATGATGAAGCTCGGCAGCCCGGTGCGGGTCACCAGCCAGCCGTTGACGAACCCGATCGCCAGGGCGATGACCAGCGCGACGGCGATGGCCACCCAGATGTTCTGCTCGAACTCGACGGCGACGATGCCGACGGTGAGCGCCGTCGTGCCGGTCATGACGCCGGCCGACAGGTCGAAGTGCCCGCCGATCATCAGCAGCGCCACGGCGACCGCCATGATCCCGAGCGTCGAGGCCGGGTCCAGCCAGTTGGCGATGCCCCGCGCCGAGCGGAACACCTCGGACTGCACGGCGAAGAAGGTGAAGACGACGACGGCGCCGATCAGGGCCCCCAGCTCGGGCTTGACCAGCAGCCGACGCAGCGGCCCGCTGGCCGCCAGCCGCTCGTCGGCCCGGCGCTCGGCCGGGGCCGGCGGTGGCCCGGCCGTCTCCTCCCGGGTGCTCAGCGGGTGCCGGCCGAGGCCAGGTCGGCGATCTCGTCGACGTTGCTCTCATCGACGATCCCGGGCCCGGTGAGCACCGGCTGCCCGCCGCCGACGGTGTTGAGGTTCTCCGCGTACAGCTTGAGCATCACGATCGGCAGGTAGCCCTGCTCGTACTGCTGCTGGTCGACGGCGAAGGCGATGTCGCCGTCCTGGATGCCGCTGATGACGTCTTCGTTCAGGTCGAAGGTGGCCACCTGCGCCTCCGAGCCCGCGTCGCCGGCGGCCGCGACGGCCACGGCCGCCACGGCGGAGTTGAGGGTGAGCACCGCGTCGATGGACGGGTCGCTCTGCAGCGACGACGCGATGGTCGACTGGGCGCCCTGGAGGTCGTTGATGTCCACCTGCAGCGGGGTGACCTGGCTGCCGAGACCCTCGGAGGCACCCGAGCAGCGCTGTTCCAGACCGATGTTGCCGGCCTCGTGGACGACGCACAGCACGTTCGCCGCGCCGGCCTCGGCCAGCTCCCGACCGGCGCCCTGGCCGGCGATCGTCTCGTCCTGCCCCACGTGGCCGATGGCGCCGAACTCCGCCGACCGGTCCCCGCCGGAGTTGATGGTCACGACCGGGATGCCGGCGTCGACGGCCGCCTCGACCGAGTCCTGCAGCGCGTCCGGGTTGGCCATCGAGACCACGATGCCGTCGACGCCCTGGTTGACCGCCGCGTCGATCAGCTGCGCCTGCCGCTGCGGGTCGCCGTCGCTCTGGTAGTCGACGGAGACGCCCAGGTCGTCACCGGCGGCCTCGGCGCCGTTCTGCACGACGTCCCAGAACGCGTCGCCGGCCGAGCCGTGGGTGATGACGGCGAAGCTCAGGTCGCCGTCCCCGCTGCCCCCGCCGCTGCCGGAGCCGCCGCCGTCCGACTCGTCCCCGCCGGTCGTGCACGCCGCGAGGAGGAGCGGTGCGGCCACGGCGATCGCCAGCAGTCGGTGGTGTCGGGCCATGGGAGTCCTCCTGAGCTGCGCGGAGGCGCCCTCGCCCCGCGGTTTCCGGGGGAATCATGCCCCGCAACCCCGCGCGAGCGCCGACGGACCCGCGCACCGACCTCCGGACGGGCGACACGTCACCGGCGATCTACCCTCCAGGACGTGGAGATACTGAGCGCGGGTCACGAGCAGGTCGTCCTCTGCAGCGACGCCGAGTCCGGGCTGAAGGCGGTCATCGCCATCCACTCGACGGCGCTCGGTCCGGCGCTGGGCGGCACGCGGTTCTACCCGTACGCGAGCGAGGAGGCGGCGATCGCGGACGCGCTGCGCCTGTCGGCCGCGATGTCGTACAAGAACAGCCTGGCCGGACTCGACCTCGGCGGCGGCAAGGCCGTGATCATCGGCGACCCGCGCACCGACAAGACCGAGGCGCTGCTCCGCGCGTACGGCCGGTTCGTCGAGGCGCTCGGCGGCCGCTACCTGACCGCCTGCGACGTCGGCACCTACAACGCCGACCTCGACGTCGTCGCCCGCGAGACCCGGTTCGCCCACGGCCGGTCGGAGGCCCTCGGCGGCTGCGGCGACTCCTCGGTCCTCACCGCGTACGGCGTCTTCCTGGGCATGCAGGCCGCCGCCCAGCACTGCTGGGGCACGCGGTCGCTGTCCGGTCGCACGGTGGCCGTGGCGGGCGCCGGCAAGGTCGGCTCGCACCTGATCGGGCACCTGGTGGAGGACGGCGCCGACGTCGTGGTGACCGACGTCGACCCGGCGGCCGTCGAGCGCGTGCAGGCACGGCACCCGCAGGTGAAGGCCGTCCCCGACACCGCGACCCTGATCCGCACCGAGCACGACGTCTACTCCCCCAACGCCCTGGGCGGCGCGCTCGACGAGGAGACCGTCGCGGTGCTGCCGTCGCGCATCGTCTGCGGCGGCGCGAACAACCAGCTCGCCACCCCGGCCGTCGCCGAGCAGCTGCGCGGCCGCGGGATCCTCTACGCCCCCGACTACCTGGTGAACGCCGGCGGCGTCATCCAGGTCGAGGACGAGCGGCACGGGTTCTCCTTCGCCCGGGCGCAGGCCAAGGCCACCGGGATCTTCGACGTCGCCCTGCGGGTGTTCGCCGCCGCCGACGAGGAGGGGGTCTCCCCCGCCGTCGCGGCCGACCGGCTGGCCGAGGAGCGCATGCGATCGGTGGGCCGCCTGGCCACGATCCGCCTGCCCCGCTGAGGCGTCGGACACGGGTGCCGCTCCTCCGGGGGAGGGACGTGTGCCCGTCGCCGATCCGTGTCGTAAGGTTGCGCAGGACATAGTCACTCAGTCGGGGTCGCCACGCGGGCCGTTCCAGCCCGGGGGCTGGGTTCCCGTACTCCGTAGCGAGGGGGTCGAGCCGATGGGGCGCGGCCGAGCGAAGGCGAAGCAGACACGCGTCGCCCGTGAGCTCAAGTACAGCTCACCGAACACCGACCTCTCTGCTCTGCAGAGGGAGCTCGCCGGATCCACGCCGTCCTACACCCCGCCTGCGCGGGCCACGGACGACGATGACGAGGACGACGAGTACGCCGACAAGTGGGCGGACGACGACGCGGACGACGACTGGGCCGCCAGCCCTCGTTGAGCCGCTGGTCCTCAGCGTCTGATCGACGACACCGCAGCGCCTCCGGGCACTGCGGTGTCGTCGCGCTCGCTCTCGGGACTTCCGGTGCAGAAAGTCCGCGTCAGCGGTAGGCGCCGACCAGCCGCGCGGCGGTGTCGCCCGTGCGGCGCTGCACGCTGCCGGCCACCCAGGCCGGCACGCCGGCGGCGGTGAGCCGCGCGACCACGGCGTCGGCGACGTCGGGGGCGACCGCGGCGACCATGCCGACGCCGCAGTTGAACGCGCGCTCGGACTCCTCGCGGGGCACGCCGTGCTCCTCCATGAGCCGGACCGCGGCCGGCAGGGCCCAGGTGGCCCGGTCGAGCACCGCCTCCAGCCCGTCGGGGACGACGCGGGCGGTGTTGCCGGCCAGCCCGCCGCCGGTGATGTGCGCGTAGGCGTGCACGTTCTCGACGCCGAACTGCTCGACCAGCGCGAGGCAGTCGCGGGCGTAGATGCGGGTGGGCTCGAGGAGTTCCTCACCCAGCGCCCGGTCGAGCCCGGCCGGCGTCGCGTGCAGGTCCAGCCCCGCGGCGCTCACCACCCGCCGGACCAGCGAGTAGCCGTTGGAGTGGAACCCGGACGACGCCATGGCGACCACCGCGTCGCCCTCGCGGACGCGCTCCGGGCCCAGGACGCCGTCGGCCTCCACGACACCGACCGCCGTCGCGGCGAGGTCGTACTCGTCGGCGTCCATGAGGTCGCCGTGCTCGGCCGTCTCGCCCCCCACCAGCGCCGCGCCGGCCTGCGTGCACCCCTCGGCGATGCCGGTGACGATCGCGGCGATCCGCTCCGGGACGACCTTGCCGCAGGCGACGTAGTCCTGGAGGAAGAGGGGCTCGGCACCGCAGGCGACCAGGTCGTCGACGACCATCGCGACGAGGTCGATGCCGACGGTGTCGTGCCGGTCGAGCTGCCGGGCGAGGGCGATCTTCGTGCCCACGCCGTCGGTCGAGGAGGCCAGGAGCGGCTTCGCGTACTTCGCGGTGTCCAGGGCGAACAGGCCGGCGAAGCCGCCGAGCCCCCCGACGACCTCGGGCCGGTTGGTGCGCGCGACCGCCGTCCGCATGAGCTCGACGGCGCGCTCCCCGGCGTCGATGTCGACGCCGGACGCCGCGTAGGTGAAGGGGGTGCTCACGGTCGGCTGAGCGCGTCCTCGGCCCCGCCCGGGACGCTGGCGCTGCCGGCCTGCTGACCCGTCCAGCCGCTCACGGACCGCTGGGCGTCAGGGGAGGCCATCGGCAGCGGCGTCCGGCCGATGCCCTCGAGCACGTTCTTGCCGAGGACGCCCTCCTCCGCCAGCGGGATCGGGTACTGGCCGGTGAAGCACGCCGTGCAGAGCCGGCTGGCCGGCTGCTCGGTGGCCGCGATGAGCCCCTGCTCGGAGACGTAGCCCAGGGAGTCGGCGTTGATCGAGGCCCGGACGCCGTCGATCTCGAGCCCGTTGGCGATGAGCTCCGCGCGGCTGGCGAAGTCGATGCCGTAGAAGCACGGCCACTTGACCGGCGGCGAGGCGATGCGCACGTGCACCTCGACCGCGCCGGCCTCGCGCAGCATCCGGATGAGCGCGCGCTGGGTGTTGCCGCGGACGATGGAGTCGTCGACCACGACCAGCCGCTTGCCGCGGATGACGTCGCGCAGCGGGTTGAGCTTCAGCCGGATGCCCAGCTGCCGGATGGTCTGCGACGGCTGGATGAACGTCCGGCCGACGTAGGAGTTCTTGACCAGGCCCAGGCCGTAGGGGATGCCGCTCGCCTCGGCGTACCCGACGGCGGCCGGGGTCCCCGACTCCGGGACGGGGATGACCAGGTCGGCCTCGACCGGGTGCTCCTTGGCCAGCCGGCGGCCGATCTCGACGCGGGCGGCGTGCACGCCGCGGCCGGAGATCGTGGTGTCGGGGCGGGCGAGGTAGACGTACTCGAAGACGCAGCCCTTCGGCTCCGCGACCGCGAAGTGCTGGCTGCGCAGCCCGTTCTCGTCGATCGCGATCAGCTCACCGGGCTCGACCTCGCGGACCACCGAGGCGCCGACGATGTCCAGCGCCGCCGTCTCGCTGGCGACCACCCAGCCGCGCTCCAGCCGGCCGAGCACCAGCGGGCGCACGCCCTGCGGGTCGCGCGCGGCGTAGAGCGTGTCCTCGTCCATGAAGGTGAGGCTGAAGGCACCGCGCAGCTTGGGGAGCACCTCCATGGCTGCGGCCTCGACGGAGATGTCGGGGCGGGCGGCGATGAGGGCGGTGACCAGGTCGGAGTCGTTGGTCGCCACGAACGCGCCGGGCACGCCGGCGTCCGCGGCCTCCACGGCGAGCTCGGCGGTGTTCACCAGGTTGCCGTTGTGGCACAGCGCCAGGCCGGTCCCGGCCTCCGTCGTCCGGAAGGTGGGCTGCGCGTTCTCCCAGGTGGAGGCGCCGGTCGTCGAGTAGCGGGTGTGGCCGACGGCGAGGTGGCCGCGCAGGCTGCCCAGCGTCGCCTCGTCGAAGACCTGGCTGACCAGGCCGAGGTCCTTGTAGACCACGACCGAGGCGCCGTCGGACACCGCGATCCCGGCCGCCTCCTGACCGCGGTGCTGGAGCGCGTACAGACCGAAATAGGTCAGCTTCGCGACCTCCTCCCCCGGCGCCCAGACACCGAAGACGCCGCAGGCGTCCTGGGGACCGGGAGAGTGGGGGTCGAGGTCGTGCGTCAGCCGTCCATCACCGCGAGGCACGGGTCCACGGTACCGGTGGCCGGGCCGTTGCCGGGTCCCGGTCCGGTGACGATCGCCACTGCGGCGGAGCATCCGGGCTGGTCAGAGGACGACGCGCCGAGGGAACCGACCGCACCCGTGGCGCGTTGACCGGTGTCCGCCGTCGACCCGGAGGTACCCCGTGCCCGTCGCGACATCGACCCTGCCCCGTCCCGCCGACCAGGCCGAGCGGCTTCTCGCGCTCGGCGTGCACGAGACGGCGGGCCTCTCCCCCGCGGAGCTCCGGTCGGCCGCCGAGAGGCTGCCCGGGGACGCGCTCCTCGTCCTCACCCCCGAGCGGGCCCCGGCGTCCGTCCTGGCCCCGCTGCTCTCGCTGGACGACCGCCCCGGCTTCGTGGTGGAGGACATGACCGACGTCGACGCGTTCGGCCCCCTGCCCTCCGTCGTCATCCCGGACGGTCGGGTCTACGCCGTGTGCGGCCTCGACCGGGGCGACGACATGGCGAACTGGAGCCCGGACGAGGCCCTGCCGGCGATCCTCGGGGCAGGCCGGACGCCGCTGACCCTCACCGAGGGGATCCACTGGCTGCTCCAGTGCCCGTCGGTCCTGGAGCGGAACCGGTGCTTCATGACCATCGGCTCCCGGCTGCGGAAGCCCGATGGCCGGCTCGACAGCCGCACCCCCGCGTTGTGGATCAGCAACGGCACCGGACGCGACGGCCGCGACCGCCGGGGCGCGCCCAAGGTGGGCTGGTGCTGGGCCGGCAACCGGCACACCTGGCTCGGGTTCGCCTCCGCCGCGGCGCGCGTCGAGGCCTGACGCGGAACCCGGACGCCGCCCGATCCGTTGGCACGGTGCACCGTCCTCACCGCCGGAGGAGGAGAGCAGATGGCCGGCGACCGACCCGACCCGGGCGAGTTCCTGGACATGGCCCAGCGCATGCTGCGCGAGCTGTTCGGGGAGGCACGCCGCAGCGAGGACCCGTGGTCCGACGCGACCCGCCGGTTCCGCGAGTCGTTCGCCGGGGACCGCCCGTCGCGCAGCGATCCGCGGTACCGGGAGCCCAGCCCCGCGGAGCAGCGGGAGAACCTGACCTTCGCCCTGGCGACGCGCGCCGTCGAGGCGCTCGAGGACCTCGCCCTCAACGTCGCCGCGATCCGGCAGCGGCTCGAGCGCACGTCGCCGCCGGAGCACGCCGCCCCGGACGAGGACGGCCAGGGCGGCGCGCGGGACGGCTGACCGTCAGCCGAGGTTCCGCAGCTCCGCGGCGATCGTCGTGTCGTCGCCGTGCCCGGTCTTCACCACCGTGCCGCCGTGCAGCGTGAACAGCTCCGACCGGATCGAGTGCTCGATCGTGGGCCGGTCGCTGTACGAGCGGCCGGTGGCCCCGGGACCGCCGTGGAACAGCGTGTCACCGGTGAACACGGTCGCCAGGTCCGGCGCGTGCAGGCACACGCTGCCCGGCGAGTGCCCGGGCGTGTGCAGCGTGAGCAGCTCGGTGCCGGCGACCTGGAAGCGGGTGCCCGACGTCAGGTCCCGGTCGGGCTCGCTCTCCGGGTGGACGACGTCCCAGAGCATCCTGTCCATCGGGTGGAACCAGATGGGCGCCCCGGTCGCCTCGCGCAGCGCGACCGCGGCGGTGATGTGGTCGTTGTGCCCGTGGGTCAGCACGATCGCGGTGACCCGCCGGCCGCCGATCGCGTCGACGATCGGCGCCGCGTCGTGCGGTGCGTCGATCACCAGCACCTCGTCGTCGTCACCGACCAGCCAGACGTTGTTCTCGACGTCGAAGTCCTGCCCGTCGAGGCTGAAGACGCCCGGGACGACGACCCGGTCCACCCGCGCGGTCACTTGAGGACCACCACGCTGCGCAGCACCTCGCCGCGGTGCATCTTCGCGAACGCCTCCTCGACGTCGTCCAGACCGATGGTCTCGGAGACGAAGGCGTCGAGGTCGAAGCGGCCCTGCAGGTAGAGGTCGATCAGCATCGGGAAGTCGCGGCTGGGCAGGCAGTCGCCGTACCAGGAGGACTTGATCGCACCGCCCCGGCCGAAGATCTCGATGGCGGGGAGGGTGATCTCCATGTCCGGTGTCGGGACGCCGACCATGACCACGCGGCCGGCGAGGTCGCGGGCGTAGAAGGCCTGCTCGAACACCTTCGGGTGGCCGACCGCGTCGATCGCGACGTCGACGCCGAACCCGCCGGTGAGGGCCTTGACGGCCTCCACCGCGTCGGTCGATGACGAGTTGACCGTGTGGGTGGCGCCCATCTGCGTGGCCCACTCGAGCTTCTTGTCGGAGATGTCGACGGCGATGATCGTCGTCGCCCCCGCGAGCTTGGCGCCCGCGATCGCGGCGTCACCGACACCGCCGCAGCCGAAGACGGCGACGCTCTCGCCGCGGCGGACGCCGCCGGTGTTGATGGCCGCGCCCACACCCGCCATGACGCCGCAGCCGAGCAGGCCGGCGGCGGTGGGCGGCGCGGCCGGGTTCACCTTCGTGCACTGCCCGGAGTGGACCAGCGTCTTCTCGGCGAACGCGCCGATGCCCAGCGCCGGGGAGAGCTCCGTGCCGTCGGAGAGGGTCATCTTCTGCGCGGCGTTGTGGGTGTTGAAGCAGTACTGGAGCTCGCCCTTGAGGCAGGCGCGGCACTGCCCGCAGACGGCGCGCCAGTTGAGGATCACGTAGTCGCCGACCGCCACGTTGGTGACGCCCTCGCCCACGGCCGAGACGACCCCGGCCGCCTCGTGGCCGAGCAGGAACGGGAACTCGTCGTTGATGCCGCCCTCGCGGTAGTGCAGGTCGGTGTGGCAGACCCCGCAGGCCTGGACGTCGACCACCGCCTCGCCGGGGCCCGGATCGGGCACCACGATGGTCTCGATGCTGACCGGAGCTCCCTTGCTGCGGGCGACGACGCCCTTCACCTCGTAGGCCATGCGACGAGCCTAGGGGGGCCGCGCGCCGAGGGCCCGGCCGCTTCCCCGGCCGTTGCTTCGCGAAACGAAACGGTCACGGCCGGTACCTCGTCCGGTGTTTGAACGCGCGAGTAGCCCGGTGCGGACGTACTTTCCGACCGGCCGCGACGCAGCTCGCCGCGCGCGGCCGGGTTGCGCCCGACCGGGCGTGCTCCTCCCGACTCGGAGGTCTTTCCGTGGCAGTACCGAGCTTCCTGGCCCGGGAGCGCATCGTCGCCCGGCCCGGGTTCAACCGCTGGCTCATCCCGCCGGCGGCACTGGCCGTCCACCTGTGCATCGGCCAGGCCTACGCGACCAGCGTCTACAAGACGGCGCTCGTCGCCCACTTCGACACCACGCTGACGGCGATCGGCATCATCTTCTCGATCGCGATCGTGATGCTCGGCCTGTCCGCCGCGGTGTTCGGCACCTGGGTGGACCGCAACGGTCCCCGCGCCGCCATGTTCACGTCGGCCGTCTTCTGGGTCTCCGGCTTCCTCGTCGGCGGCCTCGGCATCGAGACCGGCCAGCTCTGGCTGGTGTACCTCGGCTACGGCGTCATCGGCGGCATCGGCCTGGGCATCGGATACATCTCACCGGTCTCCACGCTGATCAAGTGGTTCCCCGACCGTCCGGGTCTGGCCACGGGCATGGCGATCATGGGCTTCGGTGGAGGGGCGCTCATCGCCTCGCCGCTGTCCCGCCAGCTGATGAGCTGGTACGACCCGTCCTACGACCCGGCCGTCGCGGGCACCGCGCCGAACGGCGACGCCGTCGCGGCGCTGTTCTTCACCTTCGCCGCCGTCTACCTGGTCTTCATGATGTTCGGTGCGTTCATCGTGCGGGTCCCGGCGGAGGGCTGGAAGCCCGACGGCTTCGACCCGTCGACGGTCAAGCAGAAGGCCCTGGTCACGACGGACAACGTCTCGGCGGGCAACGCGATCAAGACCCCGCAGTTCTGGCTGCTCTGGATCGTGCTGTTCTGCAACGTCACCGCGGGCATCGGCATCCTCGAGCAGGCCTCGCCGATGATCCAGGACTTCTTCCGCGAGGGCGGCACCTCGGCCGTCGCCGTGACCGCCGCCGCCGGCTTCGTCGGCCTGCTGTCCCTGTTCAACATGGGTGGCCGGTTCGTCTGGTCGTCCACGTCGGACTACATCGGGCGCAAGCCGATCTACATGGTCTACCTCGGCGTCGGCATCGTCCTGTACATCGTCCTGGCGACGCTGGGCAGCACGGCGACCTGGATCTTCGTGATCACCGCCGCGATCATCATCTCGTTCTACGGCGGCGGTTTCGCCACGATCCCGGCCTACCTGCGCGACCTGTTCGGCACCTACCAGGTGGGCGCCATCCACGGCCGGCTGCTCACCGCGTGGTCGGCCGCCGGCATCGCCGGCCCGCTCATCGTCAACGGCGTGCTCGACATGGCCGAGGGCGAGCCGGGCGAGCTGGTCGCCGGTGACTACCGGCCGGCGCTGTTCATCATGGTCGGCCTCCTGGCGATCGGCTTCGTCGCCAACCTGCTGGTCAAGCCCGTCACCAGCAAGTGGCACGAGCCCAAGGCCGGCACCACCCCCGCCACTGCGACCCCGGAAGCGAGCGCCGTCCGATGAGCACTCCTGCCTCCCCCGGGAACCAGCAGCCGACCCACACCCCCGCGGCGCTGATCGCGTTCGCGTGGGCCCTCGTGGGGGCGCCGCTGGCCTACGGGCTGTACCAGACGGTCAAGACCGCCGCGAACCTCTTCGGCGGCTGATCCACCCCGTCCGCTGAGCCCCGTCCGCTGATCCAGCGGGCGGGGCTCAGTGCTGTCTGAGGGGGCGCAGCGGCAGCAGCGACGACAGGTCCGCGCGGTTCCCGCTCGCCGTGACCTTCCCCGCGGCGACGGCGTCGGCCCACGTCACCCGGCCGCTGACCAGCCGCAGCCACGTGGCGGCGTCGGTCTCGACGACGTTCGGCGGGGTCCCACGGGTGTGCCGGGGGCCCTCGATGCACTGGACGGCGACGTGCGGCGGCACCCGCACCTCCACCGACCGGCCGGGCACCTGCTGGGCGAGCCAGCGGGCGCTGGTCTTCACCGCGGCGCCCACCACGCTCCTGGGCGGCTGCTCGGCGTCGCCGTCCAGCCAGGCCCGCACCGGCTCGAGGACGGCGCGCAGGTCCTCGGCCGGGATCGGCGCTACCGCAGGCATCGGCCGGCCATCAGCTGGTCGGGACGGTGCCCGCCGGGACGGTGAGCGGGGTGCTGTGCTCGGGCCCGCCGAACAGCGCCGGGAGCGTGGCGGTCCAGGCGGCGCGCAGCTCGGCGAGGGGCAGGTCGAGCAGGCCGTCGACGGTCAGCGCCTCGCCACCGGTCGTCCCGAGCTCCGTGACGGGGACGCCGGCCCACTGGGCCGTCGTCTTCACGCCGCCCGGGTCCGAGGTCGTGACGACGACCCGGCCGGTGGACTCGCTGAACAGCGCGGTGAACGCGTCGTCGGCCAGGTGCAGGCGGGCGCCCACGCCGTGGCGCAGCGCGGACTCGGTCAGCCCCTGCGCCAGACCGCCGTCGGAGAGGTCGTGGGCCGAGCTGATCAGGCCGCCCTTGCCCAGGGCGCCCAGCAGGTCGGCCAGCTTCCGCTCGGCCACCAGGTCCAGCGCCGGCGGGCGGCCACCGAGGTGGCCGTGCACGACGCTCGCCCACGCGGAGCCGCCGAACTCGGGGCGGGTCTCGCCGAGGAGCAGGACCGTCTCGCCCGGGTTGCGCCAGCCGCTGGGCACCCGCGTGCGGACGTCCTCGTGCACGCCCAGCACGCCGATGACCGGCGTCGGGTTGATCGGCACGTCGCCGGTCTGGTTGTAGAGGCTGACGTTGCCGCCGGTGACCGGCAGACCCAGCTCGCGGCAGCCGTCGGCGAGGCCGCGGACGGCCTCGGCGAACTGCCACATGACCGCGGGCTCCTCGGGGGAGCCGAAGTTCAGGCAGTTGGTGACGGCCAGGGGCTTGGCGCCGCTGACCGCCACGTTGCGGTAGGCCTCGGCGAGGTTGAGCTGCGCGCCGAGGTAGGGGTCGAGCCGGGCGAAGCGGGCGTTGCCGTCGAGCGCGAGCGCGATGCCGCGGTGCGACTCCTCGTCGATGCGCACGACGCCGGCGTCCTCGGGCTGGGCCAGCACGGTGTTGCCGCGGACGTAGCGGTCGTACTGCTCGGTGACCCACGTCTTGTCGGCGCCGTCGGGGCTGCTGACGACGGCCAGCCAGTGCGCCTGGAGCTCCGCGCCGGTCGTCGGTCGCGGCAGCGTCGCGGCGTCGTCGGCCTGGAGCGCGTCGAGGTCGGCCGGGCGGGCCATCGGCCGCTCGTAGACCGGGCCCTCGTGGGCCACGGTCCGCGGCGGGACGTCGACGATCCGCTCGCCGTGCCAGTCGACGGTGAGCCGGTCGCCGTCGGTGACCTCACCGATGACGGTGGCCAGCACGTCCCACTTGCGGCAGACGGCGAGGAACTGCTCCACCTTGGCCGGCTCGACGATGGCGCACATGCGCTCCTGCGACTCGCTCATCAGGATCTCGGCGGGCGTCAGGGTGCTGTCCCGCAGCGGGACGGTGTCGAGGTCGACGTGCATGCCGCCGGTGCCGGCGCTGGCCAGCTCGCTCGTGGCGCAGGAGAGCCCGGCGCCGCCGAGGTCCTGGATTCCGGTGACGAGGTCCTGCTGGAAGATCTCCAGGCACGCCTCGATGAGCAGCTTCTCGGTGAACGGGTCGCCGACCTGCACGCTGGGCCGCTTGGCCGGGCCCTCGGCGTCGAAGGTCTCGGACGCGAGCACGCTCACGCCGCCGATGCCGTCGCCACCGGTGCGGGCGCCGAAGAGGATCACCTTGTTGCCGACGCCCTCGGCCTTGGCCAGCCGGACGTCCTCGTGCTTCATGACGCCGACGCACAGCGCGTTGACCAGCGGGTTGCCGGCGTAGCAGTCGTCGAAGAGCAGCTCGCCGCCGATGTTGGGCAAGCCCAGGCAGTTGCCGTAGCCGCCGACGCCGGCGACGACGCCCGGCAGCACGCGCGCCGTGTCGGCGGCGTCCGCGCGGCCGAAGCGGAGGCTGTCCATGACGGCGACCGGGCGGGCGCCCATCGTGAGGATGTCGCGGACGATGCCGCCGACCCCGGTGGCCGCACCCTGGTAGGGCTCGACGTAGCTGGGGTGGTTGTGGGACTCGACCTTGAAGGTGACCGCGTAGCCGTCACCGACGTCGACGACGCCGGCGTTCTCCCCGATGCCGACGAGGAGCGCGTCCGACTTCGGCAGGTCGCCGAACCTCCGCAGGTGCACCTTGGAGCTCTTGTAGGAGCAGTGCTCGCTCCACATGACGCTGTACATCGCCAGCTCTGCGGTGGTGGGGCGGCGGCCGACGATGTCCCTGATCCGCGCGTACTCGTCGGCCTTGAGGCCGAGCTCGGCCCAGGGCTGCTCGTCGTCCGGGCTCTTCGCCGCGAGCTCGACGGTGTCGATCTGGCTCATGCGTTGACGACTGCCTTCAGGACGCTGGTGAAGAAGCCGAGGCCGTCGGTGCTCGGCCCGGTGAGGTCCTCGATCGCGTGCTCGGGGTGCGGCATGAGGCCCACGACCCGGCCGTTCTCGCTGGCGACACCGGCGATGTCCCGGCTGGACCCGTTGGGGTTGCCGCCGGCGTAGCGGAACACGACCCGGCCCTCGCCCTCGAGGCGGTCGAGGTCGGCGTCGGAGCCCACGTAGCGGCCCTCGCCGTTCTTGACCGGGATGACGATGCGCTGGCCGGTCGCGTAGTCCGACGTCCAGGCCGTGTCGGCCCGCTCGACGACGAGCACCTGGTCGCGGTTGCGGAAGTGCAGGTGGCTGTTGCGGGTCAGCGCGCCCGGCAGCAGGCCGGCCTCGCAGAGCACCTGGAAGCCGTTGCAGATGCCCAGCACCGGCAGCCCGTCGCCCGCGGCGGCGACGACGTCCTGCATCAGCGGCGAGCGGGCGGCGATGGCACCGGCGCGCAGGTAGTCCCCGTAGGAGAAGCCGCCGGGGAGGACGACGGCGTCGACGTCCTTGAGGTCGTGGTCGCCGTGCCAGAGGGAGACCGGCTCACCGCCGGCGAGACGCACGGCGCGAGCGGCGTCGACGTCGTCCAGGGAGCCCGGGAAGGTGATGACACCGATGCGCAAGGAAGTGCGTCCGTTCAGTCGGTGGAGAGGTGCAGTTCCACGTCCTCGATGACGGGATTGGCGAGAAGGGTCTCGGCGATCTGCTCGAGCTCTTCGCGGTCGGGCGTGCCGTCGACCTCGAGCACGAAGTGCTTGCCCTGGCGGACGCTCCTGATGCTGTCGTGGCCGAGCCGGCCGAGCGCTCCGAGCACCGCCTGACCCTGGGGGTCGGAGATCTCCGGCTTCAGGACGACGTCGACGACCACCCGGGACACGCCGACGAGAGTACCGGCCCCGCGGGAAGCGCCCGGGTGACCCTGCTCTCTCGCCCCCACTCTGCCGCTGCTCTGACGAGATCGCGCGATCTCGGCACATCGCGAGCCCTGATGCGCCGAGATCCCGTGATCTCGTCATGAGCGGAGGGCGGAACGGACCTCGCTGACCAGGTCGTCCGGCCGCCCCAGCGCGTCGGCCGACGTGTACCGGAGGATCGTCCACCCCGACGCGACCACCAAATTCTGCCGCCGCAGATCCTTCACGAACACCTCGCGCTCCCGGTGGACCTCGCCGTCGAACTCGACCAGCACCCGGTGGGCCGGCCAGGCGAAGTCCGCGCGGGCGACGAACGCGCCACGCGCATCACGGACGACGTACTGGAGCTCCGGTGCCGGCAGGCCGCCGGCGTGGAAGAGCCAACGGACCACGGACTCCATCGGCGACTCGGCGCGCGGATCGGCGAGGGGTAGCACCTTCCCCGCCCTGGCGCAGCCGCGCCCGCGCGGATGCCGGCGGAGCTGCGCGGCGAGGTCGGCGGCTCCAGCGAGGCCGCGGATGACCTGGTCCGTGACCGCGAGCAGGGACGGTGGCTCGAGAACCGCAGCGAGGTCCCGCCAGGTCCGCGCCGGAGTGGTCACCGGTTGACCACGTCGATGCGTGCACTCGTCATCCGCCAGCGAGAGCCGGTGCAGGCGGCGGTCGGCCCTGCTCTCGGCTCGCCCCGGGCCCGGGGCGATCAGGTCCACCCGCCGGTCGGTCCGGTCCACCAGCGGGATCTCGATCCCCCACATCGCTGCCGCGGCGCGGTGGCTCGCGACGGAACCAGCTGGCGCCGTCATGAGAACTGCGGCCAGCCGCGCATCGACGTCCTCGGCCAGCGAGCGCGGCACGTAGGTGTCACGCGAGAGCCGCACGAACCCGCCCTCGCGCAGTTGACGGTCGTCCATGCCGGCCGCCCGGGCGGCGCTCCTGGTGACCGGACCGGTCAGGCGGACGACGGGTCGACGCGGCTGTGGCACCACGGCACCCTCGCGCAGGCGGCCCGGTGCCCGCCCCCGCCGTCCACAACCCCGCCGACATCACGTGATCTCGGCGGTTCAGGGGGCCCTGATGTGCCGAGATCACGTGATCTCGGCAAGGGGCAGGGGTCAGGTGAAGCGCAGGCCGGTGAGCTGCTCGTAGGCGGTGACGTAGCGCTCGCGGGTGGCGGCGACGACGTCGTCCGGGAGCTCCGGCGGGGGCGAGACGCGGTCCCAGCCGGACGACGTCAGCCAGTCGCGGACGTACTGCTTGTCGTACGACGGCTGCACCGACCCGGGTGACCAGGTCGCGGCCGGCCAGAAGCGCGACGAGTCGGGTGTGAGCACCTCGTCGCCGAGCACCAGGCCGCCGCCCGGCGCGACGCCGAACTCGAACTTGGTGTCGGCCAGGACGATCCCCGCGGCCTCGGCCAGCTCCGCCCCGCGCCGGTACAGCGCCAACGTCAGCACGCGCAGCTCCTCGGCCCGGTCGGCGCCGACCGCGGAGACCACCGCGGAGAAGTCGATCGCCTCGTCGTGCTCGCCGATCTCCGCCTTGGTCGACGGCGTGAACACCGGCTCCGGCAGCCGCGACCCCTCGAGGAGCCCGGCCGGCAGCGCGACGTCCCGGATCGACCCGGTCCGCTGGTACTCGACGGTCCCCGACCCCGAGAGGTAGCCTCGGGCCACGCACTCCACCGGCAGCATCTCCAGCCGCCGCACGAGCATCGCCCGCCCCGCGACGTCGGCCGGCACGTCCGTGGCCGACACCAGGTGGTGCGACGCCCCGAAGTCGGCCAGCACCGGTGCGAGCTGCTCGAACCACCACACCGACAGCTGCGTGAGCACCCGGCCCTTGTCCGGGATCGGCGTGGGCAGCACGTGGTCGTAGGCCGAGATGCGGTCCGAGGCCACGAGCAGCAGCCGGTCGTCTCCGGCGTCGTAGATCTCGCGGACCTTGCCGCGCGCGACGAGCGGCAGATCGATCACTTCAGCGCTGCCAGCCGGTCGAAGAGCGGCCCGAGGTTGGCCACGTAGCGCTCCGGCCGGCAGATCTCGTCCAGCCGCGCCTCGTCGAGCGTCACCGAGGACGCCGCGGCCCGGGCGCGCAGCGTCTCGCGGAACGGCGTCCCGATGTTCCACGTCTCCATCGCCGCCGACTGGACGAGCGCGTAGGCGTCCTCGCGGGACAGCCCGCCCTCCACCAGCTCCAGCAGCACCGACGACGTGTAGATCAGCCCGCCGGTGGACTCCAGGTTGTCGCGCATGCGCTGCACGTCGACGACCAGGTTCTCGACCAGGCCCGCCGTCAGGTTCAGCAGGTAGTCGGTGGTGATCGCGGCGTCGGGGAGGAAGACCCGCTCGGTGGACGAGTGCGAGATGTCGCGCTCGTGCCACAGCGGGATGCCCTCCATCACCGGCACGATCGCCGCCCGCACGACGCGCGCGAGGCCGGCGATGCGCTCGGAGCGGATCGGGTTCTTCTTGTGCGGCATCGCGCTGGAGCCCTTCTGGCCCGCGCCGAACGCCTCCGACAGCTCGCGCACCTCGGTGCGCTGCCCGTGCCGCACCTCGAGGGCGACCGCCTCGCAGACCGTCGCGATGATCGCCAGGGCCGATACCCACTCGCTGATCGAGTCGCGGATGACCACCTGGGTCGAGGCGTCGGCCGCCCGCAGCCCCAGGGCCTCGGCGACGTGCACCTCGACCGACGGGTCGATCAGCGAGTACGTGCCGACGGCGCCGGAGATGGCGACGACGCCGACGCGCTCCCGCGCCGCGCGCAGCCGGTCCCGGGAGCGGGCGGCGGCGAAGGCGAGGTCGGCGACGCGGTGGCCCCAGACGTCGGGCTCGGCGTGCACGCCGTGCGTGCGGCCCACCTTGATCGTGTCCCGGTGCGCCAGGCCGTGGTCCCGCAGGGCGGCGACCAGTCGGTCGGCCTTCGCCAGCAGCACGTCGGTGGCGTCGGTCAGCTGCACCGCCAGGGCGGTGTCGAGCAGGTCGGACGACGTCATGCCGTGGTGCACGTACGCGGCGGCGGACCTGGGCTCGGTGTTGTCCGCCCACGCGGTGAGGAAGGCGATGACGTCGTGCTGCGTCGTCTCCTCGATCTCCGCCACCCGCTCGGGGGTCGGCGGCGGGGCGTTGCGCACCGGCTCGACGACGTCCGCGGGCACCCGCCCGGCGGCGGCGTGCGCCTCCAGCACGAGGGTCTCGACCCGGCACCACAGCTCGTACTTGTGCTGGTCGCTCCAGACCCGGCCCATCTCGGGGAGCGTGTAGCGCTCGATCATGCGGGTACCGCCTGCCACTGCTCTGCTCGTCGCGCCACGGGTACATCCTCCCGCAGGGCTAGCGTGATCATGACCGGCCCCCACCTGGAGGTGAGCGATGCGGCGTCGCGCCCGCGACCTCACCACCCGTGCCCGCGAGCGGATCCGGGCCGCCCGGGAGCACGACCCGCACGGCTGGCACCACCACCACGACGACGGCGAACCCGAGCCGATCGACTTCGTGCGGGGCCCCGACGACGACGACGGCGAGCCGCCGCTCGGCAGCCCCGAGCCCGGCGCCCCGGACCTGGACGGCGCCGTGGGCCCGGGCGGGGTCAGCGGACCGCCCCAGCCGGCGACACCCGAGGGCGGGCGCCGCCGGCGTCCGGAGCCCCGCCCCCCGCGACCTCCCCACGGAGCCGAGGACGGTGTCCCGTTCGCCCTGCGGGCGGCGGCGGCGTGGTCGTGGCGCCTGATCGTCGTGATCGCCGGCTTCTACGTGCTGCTCTACGCCGCCGCCTACGTCGCGGTCGTCATCGTGCCGGTGATCGTGGCGCTGCTGCTGGCGGCGCTGCTGCAGCCCGGCGCCGCCGCCCTGCACCGGCGGGGCTGGCCGAAGGGGTTGGCGGCCTCGGCGATGCTGCTCGTCGGCCTAGCGGTCGTCGCCGGGATCATCACCCTGGTCGTCGAGCGCTTCACCGCGGGCTTCTCCGACCTCGCCGCCCAGGTGAGCCAGGGCCTGGAGGAGGTCGAGGGCTTTGTCGTCCGGACCTTCCCCATCACCCGCAACCAGCTCGAGGACGCGGTCGGGCAGCTGCAGGACTTCCTGGTCAGCAACGAGGAGACCCTCGCGACCGGCGCCGTGACCACCGCGGTGACGGTCGGCGAGGTCTTCACCGGGATCGTCCTCGCGCTCTTCACGCTCTTCTTCTTCCTCAAGGACGGCCGGTCCATCTGGCTCTGGCTGGTCGGCCTGTTCCCGCGCGACGCCCGGGCGTACCTCGACGAGGCGGCGCGGCGATCGTGGCGGACGCTGATCTCCTACGTCCGGGCCACCGTCGTCGTCGCGCTCGTGGACGCGGTCGGCATCGGGATCGGCCTGGCGATCCTGGGCGTGCCGCTGGTGATCCCGCTGGCCGCGCTCGTGTTCCTGGGCGCCTTCATCCCCATCATCGGCTCGTTCCTCGCCGGATCGGTCGCGGTGCTCGTCGCCCTGGTCTCGGTCGGCCCGGTCAAGGCCCTGATCGCCCTCGCGATCGTCGTCCTGGTCATGCAGCTCGAGGGGCACGTCCTGCAGCCGCTGCTGCTGGGCCGGGCGGTGCACGTCCACCCGCTCGCGGTCGTGCTCGCCATCGCGGCCGGCCTGCTGATCGGCGGGATCTTCGGCGCGCTCATCGCCGTCCCGACGGTGGCCTGCGTGAACGTCGCCGGCACCTACCTCAGCCGCCGCCACGAGGGGCCCCGGCCGCCGGAGCCGCGGCCCGACCGGGCCCGCCCGGCGGTGACGGCTAGGGGGTGATCCGCCCCTCGACGGCGGCCAGCGCGATGTCGGTGCGCCAGTGGGCGTCGGCCAGCCGGACCGCCGCCACCCGCTCGTAGGCGGCCTGCCGGGCTGCCGCCAGGTCGGGGCCGAGCCCGACGACGGAGAGCACCCGCCCGCCGGCGGAGACGACAGTCCCGTCGGCCGCGACCGCGGTACCGGCGTGCAGGACGCCCTCGCCCTCGGCCCCGGTGACCGGCGAGCCGGTCCGCGGCGCCTCCGGGTAGCCCGGGGCGGCGACGACGACGGTCACCGCGGCGCCCTCCCGCCAGCGCAGCGGCGGGTGCTCGGCGAGGGTGCCGGTGGCGGCGGCGTGCAGCAGCCCGGCCAGCGGCGTCTCCAGCAGCGGCAGCACGACCTGGGTCTCCGGGTCGCCGAAGCGGGCGTTGAACTCGACCACGCGCACGCCGCGTGAGGTGAGCGCGAGGCCGGCGTACAGCAGGCCGCTGAAGGTCTCGCCGCGGCGGGCCATCTCGTCGACGGTCGGCTGCAGCACCGTCGCGAGCACCTCCTCGACCAGGCCGGGCGGTGCCCACGGCAGCGGGGCGTACGCGCCCATCCCGCCGGTGTTCGGGCCGCCGTCGCCGTCGTCGCGGCGCTTGTGGTCCTGGGCGGGGACCAGCGGGAGCACCGTCGTCCCGTCGGTGATCGCGAACAGGGAGACCTCGGGGCCGTCGAGGTACTCCTCCACGAGCACCGCTCCCCCGGCGTCGAGGATGCGGCGCCCGTGCGCGGACGCCGCATCGCGGTCGTCGGTGACGAGGACGCCCTTGCCCGCCGCGAGGCCGTCGTCCTTGACGACGTACGGCGCGCCCACCTCGTCGAGCACGGTCTCCAGCTCGGCCGGCCCGCCGACCGGCCAGGCGCGCGCGGTCGGGACGCCGGCGGCGTCCATCACGTGCTTGGCGAAGGACTTGCTGCCCTCCAGCTGCGCGGCCTGCTGGGAGGGGCCGAAGCACGCGATGCCGGCGTCGCGGACGGCGTCGGCCGCCCCGTGGACCAGCGGTACCTCGGGCCCGATGACGACGAGGTCGGCCCGCCACGCGATCGCGAGGGCCGCGACGGCGTCAGGGTCGGCGACGTCGACGGGGAGCGGCTCCGCGACGGCACGGGTCCCCGCGTTCCCGGGGGCGCAGGCGAGGGCGCTCACCGCGGGGTCGGAGGACAGAGCGACGCACAGGGCGTGCTCCCGGGCACCGGAGCCGATCACCAGTACGCGCACGGCTGGCGACGCTACCGAGCGCGCTACACGCGCGGCCGGTTGGGCTGGTCCTTGAGCGCGCGGTGGAAGGACCGGAGCCGCGCGCGCTCCTCCGCCCGGGCGCGGGCGTCGACCCGCAGCCGCTGGCGGTGCGCCTCCGCCTGGAGCTTGCGCCAGGCGGTGAAGCGCGCGGGGTCGAGCCGGCCGTCGTCGATCGCCGCGGCGACGGCGCACCCGGGCTCGCCCCGGTGGCCGCAGTCGCGGAACCGGCAGTCCTCGGCCAGCTCGGTCACGTCCGCGTAGGCGGTCCCGATGCCGTCCTCGTCGTCGTAGAGGGCGAGCTCGCGCATGCCGGGGGTGTCGACGAGCAGCCCGCCGCCGGGCAGCACGTGCAGCTCGCGCGCCGTGGTGGTGTGCCTCCCCCGGCCGTCCTCGCGGATCTCGTGGGTGCCGGCGACCGACCGGCCGGCCAGCGCGTTGGCGAGGCTGGACTTGCCCACGCCGGAGGGGCCCACCATGGCCGCCGTCCGGCCCGGGCCGAGCAGCGCGCGGACGGCGTCGAGCCCCTCACCGGTGACCGAGCTGACGGGCAGCACGTCGACGCCGATGGCGTCCTCCCGGACTGCGGCGACCGCCGCGGGCACGTCGTCGCACATGTCGGCCTTGGTCAGGACCACGACGGGCGTGGCGCCGCTGCTCCAGGCGACGGCGAGGTACCGCTCGACGCGGCGCAGCCGCGCGTCACCGGTGAGCGCGTCGACGACCAGCACGACGTCGACGTTGGCGGCCACGACCTGGGCCGCCGACGTCCGGCCGGCCATGGTGCGGACGAAGGCGCTGCGCCTGGGGAGGATCTCCGTGGCCAGCTCACCGCGCAGCACCACCCAGTCGCCGACGGCGGGCCCGCCCAGCTCGCTCTCGTGCAGCGCTCTGGCGGGTACGGCACGCCGTTCGCCGTCGGCGGTCAGGACGGTGAGCCGGCCGCGGTCGACGCGGGCGACGCGGGCGAGGACGGAGCCGGATGGCGGTTCGTCACTCCTGTCCCACCCGAGGGTTGAGAGATCGGTCACGGTGCGCATGGTGCAGCGCTGGTCAGCGTTGTGTCTTTCGAATTGTGCGCGACGCGTTCGCTTCAGTTCACCCGGTATCAATCCGATTAAGGTTCCGTGAAGGACATGCGCGCGACCGAGTCGCTGGCAGAGCGCCACGCGACCCGCCTTCCCCGTCCTGTCGTCATCGGGCACCGCGGTGCCCCCGCCTACCGCCCCGAGCACACGACCGCCAGCTACGAGCTCGCGATCGACCTCGGCGCCGAGGTCATCGAGCCCGACGTCGTCGTCAGCCGGGACGGCGTCCTCGTCGTCCGCCACGAGAGCGAGCTCTCGTGGTCCACCGACGTGAGCAGCCGGCCCGAGTTCGCCGCCCGCCGGACCACCAAGGTCGTCGGCGACGAGCAGTGCACCGGCTGGTTCGCCGAGGACTTCGCCCTCGCCGAGCTGCGCACCCTGCGCGCCGTCGAGCGCATGCCCGAGTACCGCCCGCTCAACGCCGCCTACGACGGCCAGTTCGGGATCCTCACGCTGGCCGAGGTGGTCGACCTGGCCGCCACCCGGTCGACCCCGGACCGGCAGATCCGCGTGCTCGCCGAGCTGAAGCACCCCGGCTGGTCCGCCGAGCAGGGGCTGCCGATGGCCGAGCTCGTGACCGAGGAGCTGCGCCGCCTGGGGGCGGCCGACGAGCACGGCCCGGTCATGGTGCAGTCCTTCGACGCCGGCGTCCTGCGCGACCTGCGCGCCAGCCTCGGCGAGCACGGCCCCCAGCTCATCCAGCTCGTCGACGACCACGCCGAGGGCGACCGCATGGTCACCCCGTCCGGCCTGCGCGAGATCTCCACCTACGCGCAGGGCATCGCCCCGAGCGTGGAGCGGGTCTTCCGGGGGCTCGTGGCCGGCAGCTCGCCGCTCGTCGCCGAGGCGCACCGTGCGGCGCTGGCCGTCTTCACCTGGACCCTGCGGGCGGAGAACGCCTTCCTGCCCGAGCACCTGCGGATCGGCACGGTGCCCGACGCGCAGGGGGACGCGATCGGCGTGGCCCGCGAGCTGCTCGCCCTCGGCGTCGACGGCCTGATCACCGACTCCCCCGAGCACGCCGCCCAGGCCATCGACGAGTTGCTCGGGGCAGCCCCCCCGGCGGGGACCGTCCCGCAGCCTCGCCGAGCCCGGCGGCTCAGCCGATCAGGTCGTTGATCACCACGTTCTCGTCGCGGCCGGGGCCGACGCCGATCACGCTGATCCGCGAACCGGAGAGCTCCTCCAGGCGCTTGACGTAGGCCTGGGCATTCGCCGGCAGCTCGTCGAACGTGCGGCAGTTCCGGATGTCCTCGAACCAGCCCGGCATCTCCTCGTAGACCGGCGTGGCGTGGTGGAACTCGGTCTGCGTCATCGGCATCTCGTCGTGCCGGACGCCGTCGACGTCGTAGGCCACGCAGATCGGCACCGTCTCCAAGCCGGACAGGACGTCGAGCTTGGTGAGGAAGTAGTCGGTGATCCCGTTGACGCGGGTGGCGTACCGGGCGATGACGGCGTCGAACCAGCCGCAGCGCCGGTCGCGCCCTGTGGTCACGCCTACCTCGCCGCCCTGCTTGCGCAGGTACTCGCCCCACTGGTCGTGCAGCTCGGTCGGGAACGGCCCGGAGCCGACGCGCGTGGTGTAGGCCTTGAGGATGCCGACGACCCGCTCGATGCGGGTCGGGCCGATGCCCGAGCCGACCGCCGCCCCGCCCGACGTCGGGTTGGACGAGGTGACGAACGGATACGTGCCGTGGTCGACGTCCAGGAGCGTCCCCTGGGAGCCCTCCAGGAGCACCCACTCGCCCTTGTCGAGGGCGTTGCCGAGGAGCAGGCGGGTGTCGGCGATCCGGTGCTTGAGGATCTCCGCGTATCCCGCGTACTCCTCGACGACCTCGTCGACGTCGATCGCCTTGCGGTTGTAGACCTTGACCAGGATCTGGTTCTTTTCCTGGAGCGTGCCCTCGAGCTTCTGCCGGAGGATCGAGAGGTCCAGGAGGTCCTGCACGCGGATGCCGGTGCGGGCGACCTTGTCGCCGTAGGCGGGGCCGATGCCACGGCCGGTGGTGCCGATCTTGCGCTTGCCCAGGAAGCGCTCGGTGACCTTATCCAGGGCCCGGTGGTGCGGCATGATCAGGTGCGCGTCCGCCGAGATGACCAGGCGGGAGGTGTCGACGCCGCGCTCGTCCAGGCCGGCGAGCTCGCCGATCAGCACCTCGGGGTCGATCACCACGCCGTTGCCGATGACCGGCGTGCAGCCGGGGGTGAGGATGCCCGACGGGATCAGGTGCAGCGCGTACTTCTCGCCGTCCGGCGTGATCACCGTGTGGCCGGCGTTGTTGCCGCCCTGGTAGCGGACGACGTAGGGGACGCGGCCGCCGAGGAGGTCGGTGGCCTTGCCCTTGCCCTCGTCGCCCCACTGGGCACCGATCAGCACGACAGCCGGCATCGGGTCCTGGTTCTCCTCTGCACTCCGGCACCCGGACGTCCCGGAGAGCCAGGTGGCAGGGTATCGGCATGCCCGACGTGCAGCTGGATCTCCGCCGTCTGGACCCCGGCCAGGCCCCCCGTCCGGAGGACGTCGCGGCCGCCGCGGAAGCGGAGTCGCTGCGGGTGCGCGGTCCGGTGGCGGGCCTCGCCGCCGTCCTCACCGTGCTGCTCAAGGCGCAGCGCACGGCCCAGGTCCCGGTGGCCTGGGAGCCCGCCGGCGACAAGGCCTCGCTGGCGCTGGCCCGCGACATCGGCGTCGGCACCGGTGGGCCCCGCGACCTCTGCCTCGTGCGCGACGACCACGGCGGCGTCCTCCTGCACCACGGCCGGGTCGAGGCGGCGGGCGACGGCCGCCGGTCGCTGAGCCGGCGGATCGGGCTGCAGGCCCACCACGACGACATCAAGGTCGCCGACGGGGAGATCACCCGGATCGACGTCCGGCCCGACTGGCGGGCGGTCGACACCATCGGGGTCACGGTGATGCTCCAGCCGCTGCGCCCGACCCGGCAGACCAGCGGCCGGGCGCTGCAGATCGCCTCCGACCCGGCCCGGATCACCCGGGACGGCGTCCCGTTCCCCCGGCCGGTGCACCGCTGGACCTGGTACGCCGACGACCGGGTCCGCTGGCGGCTCCGGCCCTGACACCTGGGCGGGTCGCTGCGGAGCACCGGGCGGGTCGTGGACACTGGTCCGATCACCGCGCCGAGGAGGTCCCCGCTGCCGTCGTCCCGCACCCCGACCGGGATCCGCCGCGAGGCGTGCCGGTGATCTCCGATCGCCTGCCCACGCTGAGCGCACCGGTCCCGCTCTCCCGCGGCCGCCGGGTCCTCGGGGGCGCGCTCGCCCGGCCCAGCCTGCCCGCGCTCGTGGGCCTGCTCCTCGTGCTCCTGGTCTTCGGCATCGAGTCCCCCGACCTGCTCACCGCCGCCGGTGCCGCCGGGGTGCTGGACGTCGCCGCCCCGCTGGGCATCGGCGCCGTCGCGGTCGCCCTGCTGCTCGTGGCCGGACAGTTCGACCTCTCGATCGGCGTCGTCGCGGTCGCCAGCGCCCTGCTCACCGCCCTGCTGATCGGCCCGGCCGGCTGGCCGACCTGGCCGGCGCTGCTCGTCTCGCTGGCCGCCTCGCTCGCCCTGGGAGTGGTCAACGGCGTCCTCGTGGTCAACACCGGGCTGCCGAGCTTCCTGGTCACCGTCGCCACGTTCCTCGTGCTCCAGGGCACCTCCCTGGCCGGCTTCGAGGCGATCGTGGGCTCCACCCAGGTGAGCGGGCTCGACCAGGCGCCGGGCTGGGAGTCCGCGGCGGCGCTGTTCGGGTCGTCGGCGGAGATCGGCGGGGCGCGCTTCCAGGTGTCGGTGCTGTGGTGGCTGGGTGTGACGGCGCTGGCCAGCTGGGGGCTCTGGCGGACGAAGTTCGGCAACGCGGTCTTCGCCAGCGGCGGGGCGCGCACGGCGGCGCGGGAGCTCGGCGTCCCGGTCCGCCGGACGACGATCACGCTCTTCTGCCTCAGCGCGGGCGCCGGGTGGCTGATCGGGACGCTCGGCCTGCTGCGGCTGGAGAGCGTGACGGTGACCAACGCGCGGCTGGGGACGAGCATCGACTTCGTCGTCGTGGCGGTGATCGGCGGCTGCCTGCTCACCGGCGGCTACGGGTCGGCGGTCGGGGCGGCCATCGGCGCCCTCCTCTACGGGGTCGCCCGGCAGGGCATCTCGCTGGCCGGCTGGGACCCCCGCTGGTTCCAGGCGCTGCTCGGCGTGCTCCTCCTGGTCGCCCTGGTCGCCAACGGCGTGGTGCGGCGGCGGCTGAAGGCGGTGCCCCGGTCGTGAGCGGCGCGACGGCCGAGACGGGGGGTCCGCCCGTGCCGGTGGTGGAGCTGCGCGGCGTCACGGTGCGGCACGGCAACGTGCCCGCGCTGTCCCGCGTGAGCACGGTCCTGCCGGCCGGGCAGATCACCTGCGTCCTGGGCGAGAACGGCTCCGGCAAGTCGACGCTGGTCGCCGTCCTCTCCGGGCTGCGGCGGCACGACGAGGGCGAGCTGCGGCTCGACGGCCGGCCGGTCCGCTTCCGCTCCCCCGCCCAGGCCCGCGCCGCGGGGATCGCCACCGTGTGGGAGGACCTGGCCGTCGCCCCGCTGCTGTCGGTCTGGCGGAACTTCTTCCTCGGCGCCGAGCCGACCCGCGGCGTGTGGCCGCTGCGCCGGCTCGACCTCGAGCGCGCCCGGGAGGTGACCCGGCGGGAGATGACGCGGGTCGGCGTCCCCGGTCTCGATCCCGACCAGCCGGCCAGCGCGCTGCAGGCCGGGGAACGGCAGAGCCTGGCCGTCGCGCGGGCCCTCTACTTCGGCGCGCGCGTGCTGGTCATCGACGAGCCCACGGCGCCCATGACGATCGCCCGCCAGACGCTGTTCGGGCAGGCCATCCTGGCTGCGCGGGCGCAGGGCCTCGCGGTCGTCGTCGTCACCAACAACCCGCGGTACGCGCACCTCATCGGCGACCGCTTCCTGCTGCTGGCCGGCGGCCAGGTGGCCGGGAACCTCACCCGGGACGACGTGGACGCCGACGTGCTGACCGCGCTGATGGCCGGGGGTGAGGAGCTGAGCACCCTCACCGAGGCGCTCACCGCGCTGCACCCGGAGCTCGGCGAGCGGTAGCCCCGGGCCCCGGAGGGCCCGGGGCGCGCTCAGGCGAAGACGCTCACCCCACCCGGGCCGACGAGCAGGCCCACGATGATCAGGACGATGCCCCACAGCAGCTGACCGCGGATGATCGCGAAGATCCCGGCGATCACCAGGATCACGGCAAGGATCCACAACAGGGTCACCATTGCTCATCCCCATTCCGGTGGGCGCCTGGTCGGCGCCGTGCACGGATAGTGATGACCGTCACGGTCCTCCGGGAAACCTTTGGCGACGAACCCGCTGGTCAGACGTACGCGGCCAGCGGAACCGGGTGTTACCGACCGTGAGCGGTCAGGGGGCGAGGGTGGGGTCGCAGTCGCGCAGCAGCGTGATGCAGCGCTGGTGCTCGTCGTGCTCGCCGATCGCCTCGGCGGCCTTCGCCAGCACCGTGACGCAGCGCAGGAACCCGCGGTTGGGCTCGTGCGACCACGGGACCGGGCCGAAGCCCTTCCACCCGTTGCGCCGCAGGGCGTCGAGGCCGCGGTGGTACCCGGTGCGCGCGTAGGCGTAGGCCTCGATCGTGTCCGTGAGCTGCCGCTCGGGACGGTCGATCGCCGCCTCGGCCAGCGCGGCCCACGCGGCGCTCACCGTCGGGTGGTGGGCGGCGACCTCCGCGGCCGGGGTCCCCTCGGCGAGCTCGCGCTCGGCCTCGGGGTTGCCCGGCAGCAGCGTGGGGTCCGGCTCGCCCAGGAGGTTGCCGTGGGAGTGCGACATCAGCCCGCCTGCGACTGGCCGGCGGACAGCAGGTCCTCGCACGCCTCGACGATGCGCGCGGCCATGCCGGTCTCGGCGGCCTTGAGGTAGCTGCGCGGGTCGTAGGTCTTCTTGTTGCCGACCTCGCCGTCGACCTTCAGCACGCCGTCGTAGTTGGAGAACATGTGCCCGGCGATCGGACGGGTGAAGGCGTACTGGGTGTCGGTGTCGACGTTCATCTTCACCACGCCGTAGGACAGCGCCTCGCGGATCTCCGACTGCGCCGAGCCCGAGCCGCCGTGGAAGACGAGGTTGAACGGCTTGTCGTCGGAGGTGCCGAACTCCTTGGCGACGACGTCCTGCCCCTGCTTGAGGATCTCGGGGCGGAGCTTGACGTTGCCGGGCTTGTAGACGCCGTGCACGTTGCCGAAGGTGGCCGCCAGCAGGTAGACACCCCGCTCGCCGAGGCCCAGCTTGCGGGCGGTGGCCACGAAGTCGCCCTCGGCGGTGTAGAGCTTCTCGTTGATGTCGTGGGCTACGCCGTCCTCCTCGCCGCCGACGACGCCGATCTCGACCTCGAGCACGATCTTCGCGGCGGCGGCCTTCTCGAGGAGCTCCTCGGCGATGTCAAGGTTCTCGTCGAGGTCGATCGCCGAGCCGTCCCACATGTGCGACTGGAACAGCGGCTCCTGGCCGGCGTCGACGCGGTCCTTCGACAGCGCGAGCAGCGGGCGGACGTAGCCGTCGAGCTTGTCCTTGGGGCAGTGGTCGGTGTGCAGCGCCACGTTCACCGGGTACTTCTCGGCGACGACGTGGGCGAACTCGGCCAGGGCCACCGCGCCGGTGACCATGTCCTTGACCCGGGTGCCGGAGCCGAACTCGGCGCCCCCGGTGGAGAACTGGATGATGCCGTCGCTGCCCGCGTCGGCGAACCCGCGCAGCGCCGCGTTGATCGTCTCGGACGAGGTGCAGTTGATCGCCGGGTAGGCGAACCCGCCTTCCTTGGCCCGGCGGATCATGTCGGCGTAGACCTCGGGGGTCGCGATGGGCATGCGGGGCACTCCTCGGTTGGGATTCGGCGCTGCTCGATGATCAGTATTCCGCCGGACCGCCCGGTCCGGGACGCCGGGGCGCTCTCACCCCTGCTCGATGCGGCTGGCGACGCGCGCGGCCACCACCACCGGGTCGTAGGTCGGTGAGAACGGCGGGGCGTAGGAGAGGTCGGACCCGGCCAGCGTCTCGGCGGTCATCCCGGCCCAGATCGCGGTCGCGAAGACGTCGATCCGCTTGCCGCTGCCCGGCCCGCCGACGATCTGGGCGCCCAGCAGCAGCCCCGACCCGCGCTCGGTGATGATCTTGACGGCGATGGGCGCGGCTCCCGGGTAGTAGCCGGCCCGCGTCGAGGACTCGATCAGCTCCGTCCGGTAGTCGTAGCCGCCCTCCTCGGCCTGCGTCGTGCACAGCCCCGTGCGGGCGACCTCCAGGTCGCCCACCTTCGTCATCGCCGTCCCCAGGACGCCGGCGAAACGCGCCGGCCGGCCGCCGATCACCGACCCGGCGACCCGGCCCTGCTTGTTGGCGTGCGTCCCCAGCGCGACGTGGATCGCCTCACCGGTGATGCGGTGGAACGTCTGGGAGCAGTCACCGGCGGCGAACACCTCGGGGTGCGAGCGGCTGCGCTGGGTGTGCGCGACGTCGATCGCGCCGGTCGAGCCGAGGGCCAGGCCCGCCTCGCGCGCCAGCGTCGTCTCCGGGCCCATGCCGAGCCCGAGGACGACGAGGTCGGCGTCGTACGCCGCGTCGTCGGTGCGCACAGCGCGCACCGCGCCGTCCGGCCCCACCTCGATCTCCCGGACCGGCTGGTTCGGCTGGACGTCGATCCCGGCCGAGCACATGGCGGCGCAGACGCGCTCCCCCATGTCGTCGTCGAGCTGCGCCATCGGCAGCGGGTCGGCGAGGACGACGGTGACCTCGAGCCCGCGGGTCTGCAGCACCTCGGCCATCTCCAGCCCGATGTAGCCGCCGCCGAGCACCACCGCCCGCTTCGCCCCGGCGGCGATGGCCGCCCGGATGTCGGCGCCGTCGGCCAGCCGGTGGACGCCGTGCACGCCGTCGGCGTCCAGACCGGCCACCGGTGGCCGGAAGGGCTTGCCGCCGGTGGCGACCACCAGGTGGTCGTAGCCGAGCCGCTCGCCGCCCGCGGCGACGACCTCCCCGGCCGCGAGGTCGATGCCCTCGGCCCGCGTACCCATCCGCACGTCGATGTCCTGGGCGGCGAACTCGTGCGGGGCGCGGGCGAGCAGCTGGTCGCGGTCCTCGACGAGCCCGCCGATCCAGTACGGGATGCCGCACGCCGAGTAGGAGATCTCCGGCCCCTGCTCGAGGACGACGACGTCGAGGTCGTCCGCCTTCCGCAGGCGCCGTGCCTGGGCGGCCGCGGACAGGCCTGCGGCGTCGCCCCCGATGACCACCAGCCGTTCCACGCCCACAGCGTGTCACCCGAGGGCGTCGACCGGCAGGTCAGCGACCGCCGAGTTCACCCACGGCGGCGAGGTCACACACCGCCGCGCGCCGGAACACCTTGCCCGGGTTGAGCAGGCCGGCCGGGTCGAGGGCGTCCTTGATCGCCCGGTGCACGTCGAGCGCCACAGGCCCGATCTCCCGCTCCAGCCAGTCGACCTTGATCGCGCCGACCCCGTGCTCGCCGGTGACCGTGCCGCCCAGGGACAGCCCCAGCTCGAGGATGTCGTCGAAGGCGCCGAACGCGCGCTCGCGCTGGTCGGCGTCGGACGGGTCGAAGCAGATCGTCGGGTGCATGTTGCCGTCGCCGGCGTGCCCGACCACCCCGATGGTCAGCGCGCGGGCGGCGGCGATCGCGTCGCAGCCGTCGAGGAACGCGGCGATCCGCGAGCGGGGGACGGCGACGTCGTCGATCAGCGTGCTGCCCAGCTGCTCGAGCGCCGGCAGCGCCACCCTGCGGGCCTGGAGCAGCAGGTCGCCCTCCGCCGGGTCGTCCGTGGTGTGCACGAACTCGGCCCCGGCCTCGCGGCACAGCGCGGCGAGCGCCTCGATCTCGCGCGCGGCCGCCTCGCCCCCGGCGTCGGACTGCGCGACCAGCAGCGCGCGGGCGGAGCGGTCGAGGTCGGCCTTCAGCAGGTCGTCGACCGCGCAGATGCAGGTGTTGTCCATGACCTCCAGCAGGCTGGGCACCAGGCCGGTGGTGACGACGCGCTCGACCACCTCGCCGGTCTGCGCCGTCGTCGCGAAGGTGGCGGCCAGCGTGACCGGCCGCTGCGGGGCGGGGCGCAGGGCGAGCGTCGCCTCGGTGATGACGCCGAGCGTCCCCTCCGAGCCCACGAACAGCCGGGCCAGGTCGTAGCCCGCGACGCCCTTCACCGTCCGCCGGCCGGTGCGCAGCACGCGGCCGTCGGCGAGCACCACCTCGAGGCCGAGCACGTAGTCCGTGGTGACGCCGTACTTGACGCAGCACAGCCCGCCGGAGTTGGTCGAGAGGTTGCCGCCGATCGTGCACCAGTCGTAGCTCGACGGGTCCGGTGGGTAGAAGAGCCCGGCCCCCGCGACGGCGTCGCGCAGCGCCTTGTTGACCACGCCCGGCTGGACCACGGCGAGCCGGTCCGCGGGCGAGACCTCCAGGACGGCGTCCATCCGGGTCATCACCAGGGTGATCGCACCGTCGACGGCGTTGCTGGAACCCGCCAGCCCGGAGCCCGCGCCGCGCGGGACCACCGGGATGCCGTGCCGCGAGGCGGTGCGCATGACGGCCACGACGTCGTCCGTGGTCCGCGGCAGGACGACGGCGGCGGGCGTGCCCGCCGGAGCGAGCATCGCCTGGTCACGGGCGTAGGCGGCCGTGACCTCCGGATCGGTGAGGACGCTGTCGGCGCCGAGCGCGTCCTGCAGCTCGGCGACCCACGAAGTGGTCACCGTCACACCGTACGAGACTGGAGCTCGCGGCCCCATCACCGCCGAGATCCCGCGGTCTCGGCGGCTCAGCCCGGTCGATGTGCCGAGATCGCGTGATCTCGGCACAGGTGGCTACTCGAGGCCGAGGTCGGCGAGGGTGAAGGCGGAGCGGTACTCGAAGCCGGCCTTCTCCACGGCCTCGCGGCCGCCGCGGTCGACGATGACGGCGACCCCGATGACCTCGGCGCCGGCCTCCTGGAGCGCCTCGGCGGCGGTGAGCGGGCTGCCGCCCGTCGTGGAGACGTCCTCGACGACGAGCACGGCCCGGCCTTCGACGTCCGGGCCCTCGATCCGCCGCTGGAGGCCGTGCGCCTTGCCCGCCTTCCGGACGACGCAGGCGTCCAGGAAGCCCTCGCCGTCGGCCGCCGCGTGCAGCATCGCCGTCGCCACCGGGTCCGCGCCCAGGGTCAGCCCGCCGACGACGTCGTAGCGCAGGTCCCGGGTCAGCTGCCGCATCACGCGGCCCACGAGCGGGGCGCCCTCGTGGTGCAGCGTCAGCCGGCGCATGTCGATGTACCAGTCGGCCTCCCGCCCCGACGAGAGCGTGACCTTCCCGTGCACGACGGCGAGCTCCACGATCAGCTCGAGCAGGCGGTCACGGTCGGGCAGCGTGGCGGGAGCCGTCATGGGGCCGACCCTAGACAGGGACGGCGAAGGGCCGCCGCCCGACCGGAGTCGGGCGACGGCCCTCAGGCGCTGCGGCTCACATGCCCGCGGGCTTCAGCACCTGGTCGATGATGTAGACGGTGGCGTTGGCGGTCTGCACGTTGCCGCAGATCACCGAGGCCTCCGTGCCCACGACGGTGCCCTCGCCGGCGATGGTGAAGTTCTCACCCGAGCCCTCGATGGTGACCTCGTCGTTGTTCAGCGTGGTGTGCGTGCCGGCCAGCTCCTCCGGGGTCAGGCGCCCCGGGATGACGTGGTGCGTGAGCACCGTCGTCAGCATGGCGGTGTCGGCCAGCAGGGCGTTGAGCGCGTCGGCCGGGACCGCCTCGAAGGCCGGGTTGGCCGGGGCCAGCACGGTGATGTCGTCGGTGGTGTTCAGCGTGTCGCCGAGGTTGGCGGCGGTGACGGCCTGCACGAGGGTCGACAGCGCCGGGTTGTTGCTGGCGGCCGTCGCGACCGGGTCGTCGGTCATCCCGGTGAAGCTGCCCTCGCCCTCGGTGGGGACCGCCGAGCAGCCCGCGCCGAACGGCTCGTCGGACATGGGCTCCGCGCTGCTCTCGGGCGCCGACGACTCCATGCTGCTGCTCGTGTCCGCCGAGGCGCTGCTGTCGGACGAGTCGTCCGAGCCACAGGCGGTGAGCGTGATGGCGAGGGTGGAGACGGCGGTCATGAGGACGCCGCGGGTGAGGAGGTTGCTCTTCACGGTGATGGTGCTCCTTGTCCTGTCCGTGCGACCGCATTGTCGCGGGCGGGTGGTGCGCCGGTCCGCGGGAGCGGTCCGGAGTATCTCGTCCCGGCGGGTGCCGGGGCGGGTCTGGGGTCAGCCGGCGACCACCTGGACGGTGTGCCAGCCGCTGGATCCGGCGGGGAAGGGCGCCGCGCGCTCCTCGGTCTGCACCTCGCCGTCGGCGCCGGTGGCGCGCACGGTGATCGAGTGCCGGCCGGCGGCGAAGTCGTAGGGCAGCACCCACTGCCGCCACAGGTCGGCGTCGACCTCCGGCGAGAGCTCGGCCTCCGCCCAGTCCTCCTCGTCGACGCGCACCTCGACCTTGGCGATGCCGCGGGTCTGGGCCCAGGCGACGCCGGCGATCGCGCGCCGGCCGGCCGGGAAGGTGCGCAGCGGGGCCGGGGTGTCGATCCGGGAGGCGATCTTGATCGGGCCCTCGGCCGCCCAGTCGCGCTCGGTCCAGTACGCGTCGACGGCGTCGTACGTGGTGGCCTCGATGCGGACCAGCCACTTGCACGCCGACACGTAGCCGTAGAGGCCGGGGATGAGCATGCGCACCGGGAAGCCGTGCTCGACGGGCAGCGGCTCGCCGTTCATGCCGAAGGCGAGCATGGCGTCCTCGACCTCGAGCGCGTTCCGGGTCGGGGCGCCGATCGTCATGCCGTCCTCGGACCGGCAGAGCAGCTGGTCGCTGCCCGGGCGGATGCCGTTCTCCTCCAGGAGGGCGGCGAGCGGGACGCCGATCCACCGGGCGGTCCCGGCGAGCGTGCCGCCCACCTCGTTGGAGACGCAGGTCAGCGTGATGTCGCGCTCGATGACGTCGTCGCGCTCGAAGAGGTCCGCCAGCGTGTAGCTGCGGGGCGAGTCGAACATGCCGGCCATCTGCAGGCGGTAGTCGGCGGGCCGGATGCGCGGGACCGTGATCGCCGTGTCCACGCGGTAGAACTCGCCGTTGCCGGTGAACAGCGGGGTCAGGCCGTCGACGTCCTCGGCGAGGTCGGCACCGGCGGGCAGGGCCGCCGCGCGGGACGTCGGCGACGGCAGCTCGAGCGCCGCGCGGTCGGCGGCGACGTCGAAGCGCCGCTGGAGGAGCCGGCCTCCCCCGCCGGTCAGGGCGGCCGCGCCGAGGGCGACGCCGCCGGTGAGGAAGAACCGCCGCCGGTCCAGCCCGGCACCCTTGCGGTCGGTCGAGCCGAGGACCTCGCGCAGCCGGTCGACCACCCGCTCGTCCGCGTGCCGGGCGTCGTCGGGTGCCGCTGCGGCGGCGGACGGCGCAGGGGTCTGGAGGGGAGCCAGGAGGGCGAGCAGCGCGACGACGCCGGCGACGGCGCCGAAGAGCGAGGGCAGCGCGTCGAGGGGGCCGCCCGCCGGGCGGGTGAGCGCGGCCAGGACGCCGATGCCGCCGAAGAGCGCGATGCCGAGGGCGCCGAGCCGGCGGTCGCGCAGCCCGACCAGGCCGACGACCACTGCGTAGACCGCGATGACGACGAGGGTGCCGACGACCAGCGCGATCTTGTCGTTCTCACCGAACGTGCGGATCGCGAAGGCCTTGACCGGCTCCGGGGTGAGCGTGATCGCCGCGTCCCCCACCGCGATGACCGGCGAGGAGGCGGGGCCGACGAGCCCGGCGACGAGCTCGGCGACGCCCAGGGCGACGGCGGCGGCGAGGAGCCCGGCCAGGGCCGCGAGGGCGCGGCGGCCGCGAGGCTGCTCGGCGTGGTCCTCCGGGGCGCTGCCCGGGGCCGTCAAGGACGTCGTCACGAACGGTCTTCGGGGGCCACCGCCGATCCGGATTCGTCGGCCGCGAAATTATCTGGTGCACAACCGGATGGGTGACCCGGCGCCCCCGGGGGTGCGGGTCTGCCACGCTGTGACCGTGCCGAACGCCCCGTCGCCCGAGCCCGCTCCCTCGTCGCGCCCGCCGATGCCCCCGTCGGTGCGGGTCGCGGTCATCGTCATGGGCATCCTCGCCGCGCTGCTGCTGACCAACGCGGCGCTGCTCTGGTACTCCTACGACGAGGCGGTCGACCGGCTGGTCCGGGACGGCGAGGACGTCTCCCGGTCCGAGGCCAGCCAGTTCGTGATCATGTCGCTGGTGCCCTACCTGGCGATCGGCCTGCTGCTCGCCCTCGCCGCGATCTTCCTGCCGCGGCGCCAGCCGTGGGCGCGGTGGCTCGGGCTGGCCGCCAGCGGTCTGCTCGCCCTGCTCTCGCTCATGTCGGCGCTGACCCTGGGCGGGGTCACCATCTCGCTGCTGCTGTTGCTCGTGCTGTCGGTCTCGGCGGTCGCGAGCCTGCTCGCCCGCACCACCGGCGCCTGGGTGCCGAAGCTGCGCGCCTCGGCCTGAGGAACGGACGCCGGCGACCCTGGGGCCGCCGGCGTCCGCGGGCTCAGCCCTGGCCGTTCGCCCGCTGCCACCCGCGGTAGCGGTACCAGTCGTTGGACGGCTTCAGCGCCAGGGCGACGATGCCGACCGCGACCAGGATCGTCTGGAACCACGACAGCGAGGTCAGGAAGCCGTTGCCGGTCGCGCCGACGCCGGACGCCGCGCCGATCAGGGCGAACAGCACGCTGATCCCGCCGAGCACGAAGATGACGATCCGCGCCCAGTTGCGGCCCTTGTGCGCGAACCAGATGAACAGCGCCATCAGCCCCAGGATGATCAGGGTGATGACGACCCCGATCAGCACGCCGGTGCGGGCGAGGTCCTCGGTGATCGCCGGGTCCGTCGACTGCCGCAACGCCTCGTCGACGAGCGAGTCGAAGTCGGCGAACGTGACGATCGCCGAGATCAGGCTCAGCACCAGGCTGGCCACGAGCGCCCCGATGCCGACGCGCACCGTGGTCGGCCGCTCCACGGGAGCGGGCGCCCCGTAGCCGGTCGGGGCGGACGGCGCGGGCGCGTACCCGGGGTACTGCTGCCCGTACGG
The DNA here is from genome assembly GCF_054050495.1 of Blastococcus sp. SYSU D00922. Lineage (NCBI taxonomy): Bacteria > Bacillati > Actinomycetota > Actinomycetes > Geodermatophilales > Geodermatophilaceae > Blastococcus > Blastococcus sp. SYSU D00922. The sequence goes on along the minus strand of NZ_JBJGZL010000001.1, from coordinate 143,543 downwards.
CGGCTGCTGCCCGTACGGAGGCTGCTCCCCGTACTGCGGCGGCTGGCCGTACGGGGGCTGGCCGTACGGCGGCTGCTGCCCCTGCGGTGGCTGGCCGTACGGCGGCTGCCCCTGGGGCGGCTGCTGCCCGTACGGCGGCTGGCCCTGGGGCGGCTGCTGCCCGTACGGCGGCTGGTCCTGCTGGCCGCCCTGGCCCTGCTGCGAGGGGTCCCCGTACGGACCGCCCTGTCCTGACGTCATCTCGCTCTCCCGTCGTTCCGGTTCCCCGCGATCATGGTGGACCGCGACGCGGAGCGACCGGCGCCGCACCGCGCATCGCCCACTCGTGTCACCGCCGCGGCGGGACGTCGCTCCCGACGGGTGGCGGGGTCGCGATCCGCGCACGGCTGTCCGGGTGGCACAGCAACGCCAGCAGCAGCAGGCTCGCGACGAGGGGGACGAGCGCGACGGTGCGGCCGGCGACCAGCGCGTTCAGGGCGGTCGCCGTCGTGATCGCCGTCCCGACGGCCCACACCCACCACGCCCACGGGCGCTCCCGCCGCCAGGCAGAGGTGAGCCAGCCCATCAGGGCCGCGATCGCGGCGGGCACCACCGCGACCACGAGCAGGCCGGCGAGCCAGCCGGCGAGCACCGCCCACGCCGCCCAGAGGGTCAGCAGCGTCGTGGCGACCATGCCCCACACGTGCACCCAGTGCTCGGCGTCCAGCCGCCGCCACCTCGTCGACAAGCCCGTCCGTACGTCCATCCCGCGCCTCCCTCGGCTCCGCGGTCGGGGCGACCGCCTGGGCACGCTAGGCCGGGGAGCACGCCACCCGGGGGCGTCGTCCACAGGCTGGGGAAAGCGGACGGGCCCGCCGGATCGCTGGGATCCGGCGGGCCCGTCGGGTGCCGAGGGCTACGCCCGCGTGACGCTCAGCCCGCTGGCGCCGTCGGTGACCTCGGCCGGCCAGTCCACGACGACCTCGTCGCCGTCGCGGATGTCGCCGGACAGCAGCGCCTTCGCCAGCTGGTCGCCGATCGCCGACTGCACGAGCCGGCGCAGCGGACGGGCGCCGTAGACCGGGTCGAACCCGTTGAGCGCCAGCCACTCCTTCGCCGCGTCGGTGACCCGCAGCGTGAGCCGCCGCGCCGCCAGCCGCCGGGCCAGGACGCCGACCTGGATGTCGACGATCCCGGTCAGCTCCTCGCTGCCCAGCGCCCGGAAGACCACGACGTCGTCCAGCCGGTTGAGGAACTCCGGCTTGAAGTGCGTCCGGACGACGTCCATGACCGCCTCGCGCCGCCGGTCCTCGGGCACCGACTGGTCGGCGATGATCGTCGAGCCGAGGTTGGACGTGAGGATCAGGATCGTGTTCCGGAAGTCCACCGTGCGGCCCTGACCGTCGGTGAGCCGGCCGTCGTCGAGCACCTGCAGCAGCACGTCGAAGACGTCCGGGTGGGCCTTCTCCACCTCGTCGAGGAGCACCACGGTGTACGGACGGCGCCGCACCGCCTCGGTGAGCTGGCCGCCGGCCTCGTAACCGACGTAGCCGGGAGGCGCACCGACCAGGCGGGCGACCGAGTGCTTCTCCGAGTACTCGCTCATGTCGATGCGGACCATGGCCCGCTCGTCGTCGAACAGGAACTCGGCCAGCGCCTTGGCCAGCTCGGTCTTGCCGACACCGGTCGGGCCGAGGAACAGGAACGAACCGGTCGGGCGGTCCGGGTCGGCCACGCCGGACCGCGCCCGGCGCACGGCGTCGGAGACGGCGCGGACGGCGTCGGGCTGGCCGACGACGCGGTTGGCCAGGCCCTCCTCCATCCGCAGCAGCTTCTGCGTCTCGCCCTCGAGCAGCCGGCCGGCGGGGATGCCGGTCCACGCCTGGACGACCTCGGCGATGTCGTCGGGGCCGACCTCCTCCTTGAGCATCGACTCGCCCGAGGCGACCGACTCCTCGGCGGAGGTCAGCGACCGCTCGAGCTCGGGCAGCCGGCCGTAGCGCAGCTCCGCGGCCCGGGCCAGGTCGCCGTCGCGCTCGGCGCGCTCGGCCTCCATCCGGACGGTCTCCAGCTCCTCCTTGATCCGCTGGATCCGCTCGATGGCGGTCTTGTCCTGCTGCCACTTGAAGGTGAGCTCGGCCAGCTCCTGCCGGCGGTTGGCCAGCTCCTCGCGCAGGGCCGCCAGACGCTCCAGGGACGACGGGTCGTCCTCCTTGGAGAGCGCCATCTCCTCGATCTCCATGCGGCGGACCGCGCGCTCGACCTCGTCGACCTCGACGGGGCGGCTGTCGATCTCCATGCGGAGCCGGCTGGCGGCCTCGTCGACGAGGTCGATGGCCTTGTCGGGGAGGAAGCGGGCCGTGACGTACCGGTCCGACAGCGTGGCGGCGGCGACGATCGCGGCGTCGGTGATCCGGACGCCGTGGTGCACCTCGTAGCGCTCCTTGAGCCCGCGGAGGATGCCGATCGTGTCCTCGACCGAGGGCTCGCCGACGAACACCTGCTGGAAGCGGCGCTCCAGCGCCGGGTCCTTCTCGATGTGCTCGCGGTACTCGTCCAGCGTCGTGGCGCCGACCATCCGCAGCTCACCGCGGGCGAGCATCGGCTTGATCATGTTGCCGGCGTCCATGGCGGAGTCGCCGCTGGCCCCGGCACCGACGATCGTGTGCAGCTCGTCGATGAAGGTGACGATCTCGCCCTCGGAGTCGGTGATCTCCTGGAGCACGGCCTTGAGCCGCTCCTCGAACTCACCCCGGTACTTGGCCCCCGCGACCATCGCCGAGAGGTCGAGCGCCATGAGGCGCTTGCCCTTCAGGCTCTCCGGGACGTCGCCGGCGACGATCCGCTGGGCGAGGCCCTCGACGATCGCGGTCTTGCCGACACCGGGCTCGCCGATGAGCACCGGGTTGTTCTTGGTCCGGCGGGACAGCACCTGGACGACGCGGCGGATCTCGGTGTCCCGGCCGACGACCGGGTCGATCTTCCCGTCGCGGGCGCGCTGGGTGAGGTCGACGGCGTACTTCTCGAGGGCCTGGTACGTGGCCTCCGGGTCCGGCGTGGTGACCTTGCGGTTGCCGCGGACGGTCCGGAAGGCACCCAGCAGGGTGTCGCGGGTCGCGCCGGCGCCGGTCAGGACGTCGCCGGCCTCGCCACCGGAGCCGGCCAGGCCCACCAGCAGGTGCTCGGTGGAGATGTACTCGTCGCCGAGGGCGCTCGCCTGCTCGCCGGCGTCGTTGATGACGCGCAGCAGTTCCCGGGACGGCGACGGCGCGGGCACGGTCGCCCCGCTGACGCTGGGCATGCGGCGCAGGGCCGCCTCCGTCTTCGCGCGGACGTCGGCGGGGTCGGCGCCGACCGCCGTGAGCAGCGGGCCCGCGATGCCGTCGGCCTGCTCGAGCAGGGCGGCGAGGAGGTGCAGCGGCTCGAGGGCCGCCTGACCCCGGGCGACCGCCAGGCGCTGGGCGGCGGCGATGGCTTCCTGCGACCGGGTCGTGAGCTTGCTCTCCATGGTCGGGGACGCGCTTCCTTCCGTCGTGGTGCGTTCGGCCGCCGGGTCCTCCGGCGGCAGGTGGTCGACCAGTGCAACGACGACCAAGTTGAGTCTGTTCCGCTCAACCTTGCCACGTCCATCCGCCGCCCGGCCCCACCCGGCGGGACGAACGCCCTGGGCGGGACCATGGCTTTCGCCGACCGGCGCCCTAGACTCGGGGCATGACCGCTCTGCCGGCACCGAGCGTGGCGCTCGACGACCAGCTGTGCTTCGCGCTGTACGCCGCCTCGCGGGCGGTGACTGCGCGCTACCGCCCGATGCTCGACGCCCTCGGCCTGACCTATCCGCAGTACCTCGTCATGATGCTGCTCTGGGAGACCGACCACCAGACCGTCGGCCAGCTCGGTTCGCGCCTGGCGCTCGACAGCGGCACCCTCTCCCCCCTGCTCAAGCGGCTCACCGCCGCTGGCCTGGTGACCCGGCACCGCCGGGTCGAGGACGAGCGCTCGGTCTCCATCGCGCTGACCGACGAGGGCCGCGCCCTCCGGGACAAGGCGTTCGCGATCTCCGAGGAGATGATCGGCGCGATCGGCTTCAGCACGGGCGAGTTCGACGAGCTGATGCAGCGGCTGCGGCTGCTCACCGAGCGCGTCAACCGCGGCGAAGCCGTCTGCTGAGCCACCTCCGGGCGCGGTAGCACCGGCGATCGGCGGGTAAGGGCTCCGCCGACGCGCCGTCCAGGAGCGGGCGGCGCCCGGTACGGAAGAGGCGACATGCCCACTCGCAGCGCACGCACGGCCTGGAACGGCACCCTGCAGGAGGGCTCCGGTCAGGTCGAGCTCTCGAGTTCGAAGGTCGGCACGTTCGACGTGTCCTTCCCGAAGCGCACCGCCGAGGAGGCGGGGGGCACGACGAGCCCCGAGGAGCTCATCGCGGCGGCCCACTCGGCGTGCTTCTCGATGGCGCTCTCCAGCGAGGTGGCCAAGGCCGGCGGCACGCCCCAGGCCTTCGAGGTCACCGCAGACGTGACCCTGGGCGCCGGCTCCATCACCAAGATCCACCTGACGGTGCGCGGCGAGGTCGAGGGCCTCGACGCGGCCGGCTTCGAGAAGGCCGCCCAGGCGGCCAAGGCCGGCTGCCCCGTGAGCAAGGCGCTGGCCGGGGTCGAGGAGATCACCCTCGACGCCGCACTCGAGTCCTAGACGACCCGGACGACGGAGGCCCGGCCCCCGAGGGGACCGGGCCTCCGTCGCGCGGGGCTCAGGCGGCGGAGACCTCCACCGCCTCGTCACGCAGCCGCTCCTCGCCGCTGCGCGTGCTCAGCGCGATCTCGCGGATCAGCACGATCGCACCCATGGCCACCACCGCGATCACGGCGGAGATCAGGAAGATCCGGCCGGTGGCGTCGCCGTAGGAGACCCGGATCAGCGTCTGGATCGCCGGCGGGGCGTCGGCCAGGTTCGCCAGCCCGACGTCGCCGGAACCGGCGGCCTGCGCGGCGCCGGGGACGCCGGCCAGCCCCTCCCGGATCAGGTCGCCCACGCGCGTGGAGAGGACGGCGCCCAGCACCGAGACGCCGATCGTGCCGCCGAGGCTGCGGAAGAAGGCGACCGCGGAGCTCGCCGCGCCCAGGTCACTGGCCGCGACGGTGTTCTGGACGGCGAGCACCAGGTTCTGCATCGTCATGCCGATGCCGACGCCCAGGACGAACAGGAAGCCGCTGAGCAGCACCATGTCGGTCTCGTGGTCGACGAGCGAGAGCAGGGCGAAGCCGACGACCACCAGGACCGAACCGGCGACCAGGAACCGCTTCCACCGGCCGGTCTTCGTGATGAGGATGCCGGACACCGTGGACGACAGCAGCAGCCCGGCGACCATCGGGATGGTCAGCAGACCGGCCGCCGTCGGGGAGTAGCCGCGGGAGATCTGCAGGTACTGGCCGAGGAAGACCGACGAGCCGAACATCGCGACACCGATCGCGATGCTGGCGACGATCGCCAGCGTCGTCGTCCGGTCGCGGAAGAGCCGCAGCGGGACGATCGGCTCGCGGGCCTTCAGCTCGGTCACGACGAACGCCGCGATCGCGCCGCCGCCGCCGACGAGGAAGAGCGCGGTCTCGGTGGAGGCCCAGGCGAAGCTGCCACCGGCCAGGGTCACCCAGATCAGCAGGGCCGAGACGCCGGCGGTGAGGAAGGCGGCACCCAGGTAGTCGATGTGGACGTCGCGCTTGGTCACCGGCAGGTGCAGGGTGCGCTGCAGCAGGACGAGGGCGACCGCGGCGAACGGGACGCCGACGTAGAAGCACCACCGCCAGCCGAGCCAGCTGGTGTCGACCAGCAGGCCGCCCAGCAGGGGGCCGCCGACGGTCGCCACGGCCATGACGCCGCCCAGCAGGCCGGAGTACCGGCCGCGCTCGCGGGGGCTGATCATCGCCGCCATGGCGATCTGGACCAGCGCCTGCAGGCCGCCGAGGCCCAGGCCCTGGAGCACGCGCCAGGCGATGAGCGTCTCGACCGACTGCGAGAGCCCCGCGAGCATCGAGCCGGCGATGAAGATCGTGATCGACAGCTGGATGAGCAGCTTCTTGCTGAACAGGTCGGCGAGCTTGCCCCAGATGGGCGTCGAGGCCGTCGAGGCCAGGAGCGTCGCGGTGACCACCCAGGTGTACTGGCTCTGCGTGCCGCGGAGGTCGGTGATGATCGTCGGCAGGGCGTTCGAGACGACGGTCGAGGACAGGAACGCCACGAACATCGCCAGGAGCATCCCGGACAGCGCCGAGAGGATCTCCCGGTGCGTCATCTGGCCTTGCTGCTCGGCGCGAGGCGTGTCGGCGCCCGGATCGGGGACGGCGACCCCTTCGGGGCGCTGGACGGTGCTGGTCACGGGAGGTCCTTGCTCTCTGGCGGGTGGGGGAAGGGTCAGCGGGGCGCGGGGACCGCGGGGCGGGCGGATCCGGCGAGGTCGAGGTCGGCCACGAGCCGGTCGAGCAGATCGCTGAGGGTCCGGGCCTCGTCCTCGCCCCAGGTCGCGAGGGCGCCCAGCGCCCACTCCTGGCGCAGGGCGCGGGTCGCGGCGATCGCCTCGACGCCGGCCGGCGTCAGGCTCAGCAGGCTGGCCCGGCCGTCGACCGGGTCAGGACGCCGCTCGACGTACCCGGACCGCTCGAGGACGGCGATCTGGCGGCTGGCGACGGACACGTCGATGCCCGCCGTGCCGGCCAGGGCGCTGCAGCGCTGGGCGCCGTCCCGCTCCAGCGGGAGCAGGAGCGCCCAGCCGAAGGACGGCAGCTCGCCGTAGAGCTGCGCGGCGGCCCGGGAGCTGACGTGCCGCCCGGTCCGGACGAGCTGGGCGACGCTCGACGTCAGCCGATCCCGGGTCTCGGGACTGATGGCCATGGGAAACCTCGGAGGAGATCGAATAGGTGCAGACCGCAACCATACACCTGTTTGGTTGCGGTCTGCAACGATCTGCGCGGAGGTGTGCCCGGATCGCCCTCCGGGGTGAGGTCAGCCCGCGGCGTCGGGCTCGGCGGCCTCGCGTGCCTCGCCCAGCCGGTTCAGCCGCGCGAGGAGCTCGCCGAGCGTCGCGACGTCGGTCGCCGGCCAGTCACCCAGGTCGCTCTCCCAGCGCGCCCGGCGGGCGTCGCGGATGCGGGCGAGCCGGGCCGAGCCCTCGGCCGACGGCGTGAGCACCTGGGCGCGGCCGTCCACCGGGTCCGCGGCGCGGTCCACCAGACCCAGGTCCACCAGCTGCGCCACCTGGCGGCTGACGGTGCTCTTGTCCAGGCCCAGCCGGGTCACCACGTCGCTGGCCCGCAGCGGGCCGGCGTCCTGGAGCAGCGCCAGCAACCCGTAGGCGGCGCCGTCCAGGTCGGGGTGCAGCTCGGCGGCCAGGCGCGCCGAGATGGCCCGCGCCCGGCGCAGCAGCAGACCGATCTCCCGTTCGAGCCGGACGAAGGCCTCGTGCTTGTCCATGCCGGTCACCGCTGGCCCCGCGGCCGCCAGACCACGAGCGCGGCGCTCTGCCGGCTCTGCGGTACCAGGTCGCGGCGGTAGCCGGCGGGCACGGCCGCCTCTGCGGCCATGCGGCGGGCCTCGGAGACGTCCAGCGCCTCCAGCAGCTCGTGCACCCGCGCCTGCAGCGCCTCGACCTGCGACTCGAGGTCGATGATCCGCTTGATGCCCGCCAGGTTGACGCCGTCCTCCTGCGACAACCGCTGGACCTCGCGCAGGAGCGCGACGTCGCGCGGGCTGTAGCGGCGCCCGCCGCCGGGGGTGCGCCCAGGGCTGACCAGGCCCAGCCGGTCGTACTGGCGCAGCGTCTGCGCGTGCATGCCGGCCAGCTCGGCCGCCACGGAGATCACGAAGACGGGCGCGTCGTCCGCGACGGCGCGTCCGGCGTCCTGCGGGCTGCTCACCGGTCACCTCCTGCCTGGACCGCGGCGGTGATCTGCGGGCGCGGGTCCTCGTCCATCTCCTCGGCCAGGTTCTCGATCGCCTTGCGCTGGGCGGGGGTCAGCTTGACCGGCACGGCCACCTCGACGGTGACCAGCAGGTCGCCCGACCGGCCCTTGCCGTGCACGCCGCGCCCGCGCACCCGCAGGGTCCGGCCGCTGGCGGTGCCGGCCGGCACCTTGAGCGAGACCGTGCCGTCCAGGGTCGGCACCGTCACCGTCGTGCCGAGGGCCGCCTCGGCGAAGGTGACCGGCACCGTCAGCGTCAGGTCGTCGCCCTTGCGGCCGAACAGCGGGTGCTCGGCGACGTGGACGACGACGAACAGGTCGCCGGCCGGACCGCCGCGCCGTCCCGGCGCGCCCTTGCCGGCCAGCCGGATGCGCTGCCCGTCCTTGACACCGGCCGGGATGCGCACGGTGATGGTGCGGGTCTGCGTCGTGACGCCGTTGCCGGCGCAGGTGGGGCACGGGTCGTCGACCACCGAGCCGGTACCGCGGCAGTTGCGGCACGGCTCGGAGAAGGCGAACGCGCCCTGGCTGCGGCTGGTCACGCCGGCGCCCTGGCACACCGGGCAGGTGTGCGGCGAGGTCCCCGGCTTGGCGCCGCTGCCGTTGCAGGTCGGGCAGGTGCCGGGGCTCTGCATCCGCAGGGGCACCGTCACGCCGAGCGCCGCCTCCTCGAAGGAGAGCGTCGCCTCGGTCTCGACGTCCTGGCCCCGCGCGGGACCGGACGCCGCCTGGCTCCGGGCGCGGGCGCCACCAGCGGCCCCGCCGAACAGGCCGCCGAGCAGGTCACCCAGCCCGCCGGCACCGCGGCTGGCAGCGCCGCCGGCGGCGCCGAACAGGTCACCGACGTCGAACGGCTGGCCGCCGCCACCGGGGAACCCGCCGGGGAAGCCACCCGGGCGGCCGCCGCTGCCGAACAGCCGCCGGGCCTCGTCGTACTCGGCCCGCCGCTTGGTGTCCGACAGGACGTCGTAGGCCTCGGAGACGTCCTTGAAGCGGGCCTCGGCCTCCGTGTTCCCCGGGTTCTTGTCCGGGTGCAGCTCCTGCGCGAGCTTGCGGTAGGCCTTCTTGATCGCCGTGGCGTCGGCGTCCTTCGGGACGCCCAGCGCGGCGTAGTAGTCCTTCTCGATGAAGTCCCGGGTGCTCATCGGGCGCCCCCTCTCGCGGTGGGTCGGGTCAGTTCGCGGCCGGCTCGTCCGGAGCCGCCTCCGCCGCCGGCTCGGCGGCCGGGGCGGGGGACTCCGGGTCGGTGACGGCGACCATGGCCGTGCGCAGAACGCGGTCGCCGCGGCGGAAACCCTGCCGCAGCACGGTCGTCGCCGTCGGGACGTCGACCTCCGACGACGTGTCGTGGATGACCGCCTCGTGCAGCGACGGGTCGAACGGATCGCCCGCCACACCGAACGAGGTCACCCCGAGCCCGTCGAGCAGACCCAGGACCCGGTCGGCCACGACCTTGAAGGCGCCGGTCAGGTCGCCGTGGTCGCGGGCCCGCTCGATGTCGTCGACGATCGGGAACAGCTGCAGCGCGAAGCGCTCGGCCGCCTGGTCGACGACCAGGGACCGGTCGCGGTCGACCCGCCGCCGGTAGTTGGCGTACTCGGCCGTGACCCGCTGGAGGTCCTCGGTCCGCTCGGCCAGCTGCTTGTCCAGATCACCGGTACCGGCCGCGGGGGACGGTGTGGCCGGGGCCTGGGTCGGCTGCTCGTCGACCGGTGTCTCGTGCTCGCTCATCTGCTCCCCTGGGGCGGCTGGATCGGGTGCGGGGCCGGAGGTGCCGGCCGGCTGTGCGCCGGCCGGCACCCGCACCGCCCCGGTGACCGGGTCGATGCGCCGCTTGTCGTTGATGACGACGCGCGGCTCCTGCGGCTCGCTCATGCCCGCTTGTCGGTGTCCTCGTCGACGATCTCGGCGTCGACGACGTCGTCGTCAGCGGACGGGGCCTGGCCGGCGTCGCCGGTCGGGGCCTCGCCACCGGCAGCACCGGCGGCCTCGGCGTTCTGGGCGTACAGCGCGCCGCCGACCTCCTGGGACACCCGGGCGACCTTCTCCTGGGCGGTCTTGATGGCCTCGATGTCGGAGCCGCCGAGCGCCGAGCGGAGGTCGGTCAGCGCCTCGCCGAGCTCGTCCTTCTTCTCGGCCGGGATCTTGTCGCCGTTCTCGGCCAGGAACTTCTCGGTCTGGTACTGCAGCGACTCCGCCAGGTTGCGGGTCTCCGCCTCCTCGCGGCGCTTCTTGTCCTCCTCGGCGTGCGCCTCGGCGTCCTTCATCATCCGCTCGATGTCGTCCTTCGGGAGCGCCGAGCCGCCGGTGATGGTCATCGACTGCTCCTTGCCCGTGCCGAGGTCCTTGGCGTGGACGTGGACGATGCCGTTGGCGTCGATGTCGAAGGCGACCTCGATCTGCGGGACGCCGCGCGGCGCCGGGGGCAGGCCGGTCAGCTCGAACATGCCGAGCTTCTTGTTGTAGGCCGCCATCTCACGCTCGCCCTGGAAGACCTGGATCTGCACGGACGGCTGGTTGTCGTCGGCCGTCGTGAAGATCTCCGAGCGCTTCGTGGGGATCGTGGTGTTGCGCTCGATGAGCTTGGTCATGATGCCGCCCTTGGTCTCGATGCCCAGGGACAGCGGGGTGACGTCGAGGAGCAGGACGTCCTTGACCTCGCCGCGGAGGACACCGGCCTGCAGCGCGGCACCGATGGCCACGACCTCGTCCGGGTTGACGCCCTTGTTGGGCTCCTTGCCCCCGGTCAGCTCGCGCACCAGGTCGGACACGGCCGGCATGCGGGTCGAGCCACCGACGAGCACGACGTGGTCGATCTGCCCCACGGAGATGCCGGCGTCGCGGATCGCCTGGTTGAACGGCGCGCGGGCGCGGTCGAGCAGGTCCTGCGTCATGCGCTGGAACTCGGCGCGGGTGATCGTGACGTCGAGGTGCAGCGGGCCCTCGGCGCCGGCCGTGATGTACGGCAGGTTGATGTTGGTCGACTGCGCGCCGGACAGCTCGATCTTGGCCTTCTCGGCGGCCTCGCGGAGGCGCTGCATCGCGAGCTTGTCCTTGGACAGGTCGATGCCGTTGGACGCGTTGAACGTCTTCACCAGGTGGTCGACGACCTTCTGGTCCCAGTCGTCACCACCGAGGTGGTTGTCACCGGCGGTCGCCTTGACCTCGATGACGCCGTCCCCGATCTCGAGCAGGGAGACGTCGAATGTGCCACCACCGAGGTCGAAGACGAGGATCGTCTGCTCGGTCTCGCCCTTGTCCAGGCCGTAGGCCAGCGCGGCCGCGGTGGGCTCGTTGACGATGCGCAGGACGTTGAGGCCCGCGATCTCACCGGCCTCCTTGGTGGCCTGGCGCTGCGCGTCCTCGAAGTAGGCCGGGACGGTGATGACGGCGTCGGTGACCGGCTCGCCCAGGTAGGTCTCGGCGTCCCGCTTGAGCTTCTGGAGGATGCGGGCGGAGATCTCCTGCGGCGTGTACTGCTTGCCGTCGATCTCGCCGGTCTTCCAGTCGGTGCCCATGTGGCGCTTGACGGAGCGGATGGTGCGGTCGACGTTGGTGACCGCCTGGTTCTTCGCCGACTGCCCGACGAGGACCTCGCCGTTCTTGGCGAAGGCGACGACGGACGGGGTGGTGCGCGAGCCCTCGGAGTTCGCGATGACCGTCGGCTCGCCGCCCTCCAGGACGGTGACGACGGAGTTGGTGGTGCCGAGGTCGATGCCGACCGCTCGAGCCATGGGGATGGCCTCTCTTCCGTTCGTGTGCGGGGGGTGGTGCCTGATCCGGTAGCCGAGGGACTCCAGACGGCCTTGCGCCGGGTCCGCTCAACTTTCCTGCCCACGATAACGGCAGGGGTGGCGACGGTGTTCCCGGGGGCGGCGGGGATCCCCCGGGCGCCCGCGGTCGACCGCGCGCCGAAGTCCCCGACCTCGGCGTCGACCGCGCTGATGGCTGCCCTACGGCGTGGTCGAGTGCCCCTGTCCACAGGCGCCGGCCGTACGGGCGGACGTTCCCCGAGACTGCGCCGGTGCATCCCCTCCTGCGTGCAGCGGCCGAACGGCAGCTCGGTCTCGTCACGGCGTCGGACGCGGGCCGTGCCGGGATCGGGCGGCCGGAGATCCGCCGGCTCTGCGACAGCGGCGCCTGGCTGCGGCTGCGCCGGGGCGTCTACCGGCCCGGCGGGCGACCCGGCACCCTGGCTCCGGCGGAACGCCACCGGCTGGACTCCCTCGCGGTCCTCCTGGAGCTCGGACGGCCCGATGCGGTGGTGAGCCACGCGTCGGCGGCGAGGCTGCTCGGCCTCCCCGTCCGGCGCGACCTCGACAGGACAGTCCGGCTGACCGATCCGACGGCGTGGCGGCACGGACGCGGTTTCCGCATGAACCGGGCGCCTCTGGCGCCGGGCGACGTCCTGCCGGCACCTCCGCTGCGGCTCACGTCCGCCGCCCGGACGCTGGTCGACTGCGCCCGCGAGTGGGACCTCGACGACGCCGTGGTGGCCATGGACGCGGCTCTGCTCACCGGCCGCACGACGCCCGCCGGGCTGCAGGCGGCCGCGGCCTCGGTGCGCGCGTGGCCCGGCGGCCTCAGCGCCGGTCGCGCCGTGGCGCTCAGCGACGGCCGGGCCGAGTCGCCGCTCGAGACCCGCGGCCGGCTGCGCATGCTGGGTGCAGGGTTGCCCGCCCCCGAGCTCCAGGTGGAGATCCGCAGCGGAGGCCGGCTCGTCGCCGTCGTCGATGCCTGGTACGACGACGCGGCGGTCGCCGTCGAGTTCGACGGCCGCGTCAAGTACAGCGACCCGTGGCGCGGCCGGTCGCCGGAGCAGGTCCTGTGGGAGGAGAAGCGCCGCGAGGACGAACTCCGCGCCCTCGACATCCGCGTCGTCCGCATCGTCGACGGCGACCTGGGTCTGCGGTGGGCGCGACCGGAAGACCGCCTGCGGCACCTCGTCGCGTCGCCGGGCCCCGCGGGGCGCCGCTTCACGGCCGCACCCCGCCCGACGGGACGCCGCCGTGCGGGGTGATCAGCCGCTCCACCTCGTCCCGGGTACCCGGGTCACGCCGTCGACCGCGCGCTCGGGTGACCTACGGCGAGGTCGACCCGCGCCTCAGCCGGCGGCCTGGACCGCGGGGAACACGGGCAGCGGGACCTCCGGCCGCTCCCGCTCGGCCACGCACTGCCCGGGCACCACCGGGACGCCGTGGATGTCGACGTCGAGGCCGAGCAGCTCGTAGCCCTGCGGGAAGGAGTTGGGCACCGGCACGCCGTCGGCGGCCAGCGGCTGGTCGAGCTGGCGGACGCACTGGTCGGCCCACCACTCCTGGAAGCCCACGTGCAGCGGGCGGCCGTCCTGGTCGTAGAGCAGCACGCCGTCCAGCGGGGTCCCGTCGGCGGCGTAGGGCAGGACGTCGGTCACCGGCCCGTACCGCGAGAGCAGCGGGTAGGTCTCGTCGGGCACCGGCGGCCCCGGCGTCCACGCGGCGGCGGACAGGCCGTCCCTGACGTCGCCCCGGAGGTCGAGCGCGGCGCCGGCGGCGACGAGGACGAGCAGCACGCCCGCCGCCACGAGGCCCACCCGCGCCACCGTGGGCAGGGCGCGCCGGCCCAGGAGCACCGACCCCGCCACGGCGGCGACCACGAGCAGCACGCCGAGGAGGTGGCTGTGCAGCGGGGCCGGCACGGGGACGTCCTCCAGCCGGTCGGACCCGAGGAGGCAGGGCACCAGGACGACGAGGTACCCGCGCAGCACCCACCAGGCGGGGCGGAGCTCGACCAGCAGGCGACGCACCTCCCGGGCCGCCGGCGCGACGGCGGAGCGCACAGCGGCCAACCGGTCCCCCGGGCCGTCCCCGCGCGGAGCCGAACCGCCCCGGGGCGGCAGCCCGGCGGCGGCCCGCAGGTCCGCCGCGTACTGCGCGGGCGGGCCGAGGCGCACCTCGACGGGCCGGTCGTCGTCCTCGGCGGTCACCGCGTCGAGGTGCAGGGCCAGGTCCTCCAGCAGCGCGCTGCGGTCCTCGGCCGGCAGGTCGGCCAGCTCGTGCTCGACAGCCGCGAGGTAGTCCTCCGCCTGCCGGGTCACCGTGGTGCTCATGCCGCCACCGCCTGGCCGCCCAGGAGCCCGTCGACGGTGTCGGCGAACGTCCGCCACGTCGTGGTCGAGTCCTCCAGCACCGAGCGCCCCCTGTCGTTGATCGCGTAGTACTTCCGGTGCGGCCCCTCGTCGCTCGGGACGACGTACGAGGTCAGGGCACCGGCCGAGTAGAGGCGGCGGAGCGTGCCGTAGACCGACGCGTCGCCCACCTCTTCCAGCCCCGCTGCCCGCAGCCGGCGCACCACGTCGTAGCCGTAGCCGTCCGCGTCGCGGACGACGGCGAGCACCGCGACGTCGAGCACGCCCTTGAGCAGCTGGCTGGCGTCCACGCGCTGCACCTCCACCCGTCCTCGGCCACTGCGGCGCGACGGACGGTAGTGCACGATGCGCAGTAGCGCGGGTGGGCGGCGACCGGCGTGTCGGTGCCGAGCGCGGCGCTCCTGGTTACCGGCGAGTAGCCTCGGGCCGCGCCAGCTATCGTGCGGGGCAGTGCGGGCAGCAGTGGCCCGCATGCGATCCCCGCCCCGGCCCCGGCCGGTGCGGACGACGGCTCGCGCAGCACCACGTACCGACACAGGTGCCCCCGTCCCCGCCTGGCGGACGGGAGTCGGCCGACGCCCTCGTGGCGTGGCGGGAGGAAGAGAATGACGGGCCCGTTGCAGATCGTCCTGGGCACGATCAGCGTGCTGTTCCTGATCGTCGCCTCGGTGATGGCGTACCGGGCGGTGCGAGCGATGGTGCGCATCATCCGCACCGGCCAGCCCGACGGCACCCGCTTCGGGCCGGTGAAGAACCGCCTGAAGGTGCTGGCCGTCGAGTCGCTGGGCCACACCCGGATGCTCAAGTGGTCGGCCATCGGCGCCGCCCACTGGTTCGTCTTCGTGGGCTTCTACGGCCTGTTCCTCACGCTGGTCGAGGCCTTCGGCGAGGTGTGGAACCCGGCGTTCCACCTGCCGATCATCGGCGAGTTCTTCCTGTGGAACCTGTTCGCCGACATCATCGGCGCGGGCACGATCCTCGGGATCATCTACCTGATCTACCGGCGCCAGAAGGACCACCCGCGCCGGCAGGGCCGGAAGAGCCGCTTCGCGGGCTCCAACGAGGGCCGCGGCTACTTCGTCGAGTTCGTCGTCATCACCGTCGGCGTCTGCATCCTGCTGATCCGCGCGCTCAAGGTGTCCAGCGACCTGACCGAGGCGCCCGCGTGGTCGCACCCGCTCTCCGGCGCCCTGGCGACGGTGCTGCCGGACAGCCCCGACCTGCTGTCGGTCGTCGCGTTCGTGAAGATCGTCGTCTCGCTCGTCTGGCTGGTGGTCATCAGCCGGATCCTGAACATGGGCGTCGCGTGGCACCGGTTCAGCGCGTTCTTCAACATCTACTTCAAGCGCAACGACGACGGCAGCGTCGCGCTGGGCCCGCTGCAGCCGATGACCTCCGGCGGCAAGCCCATCGACTTCGAGGACCCGGGCGAGGACGACGTCTTCGGTCGCGGCAAGATCGAGGACTTCACCTGGAAGGGGATGCTGGACTTCACCACCTGCACGGAGTGCGGTCGGTGCCAGAGCCAGTGCCCCGCCTGGAACACGGGCAAGCCGCTCAGCCCGAAGATGGTGATCATGGATCTTCGCGATCACCTCTACGCGAAGGCTCCCTACCTCCTCGGTGAGAAGACGGCGTCGGAGACTGCGCCGGACTACGACGTCCTCAAGCCCAGCGACGAGCAGGTCTGGGCCAGCGGCTACGCCCGCATCGAGGGCACCAACGACGCCCAGGCGCACCGCCCGCTGGTCGGCACGCTCGAGGAGGGCGGGGTCATCGACCCCGACGTCCTGTGGAGCTGCACCAACTGCGGTGCCTGCGTCGAGCAGTGCCCGGTCGACATCGAGCACGTCGACCACATCGAGGACATGCGCCGCTACCAGGTGCTGATCGAGTCGAACTTCCCGTCGGAAGCCGGCGTGATGCTGCGCAACATCGAGAACCGCGGCAACCCGTGGGGCATGCAGCCCAGCGTCCGCAACGACTGGATCAAGGAGCTCGACTTCGAGGTCACCGTCGCCGACGGGCCCCTCGACTACGACATCGAGTACCTGTTCTGGGTCGGCTGCGCCGGCGCCATCGACGACCGCGCCAAGAAGGTCACCAAGGCCGTCGCCGAGCTGCTGAACATCGCCGGCGTCGAGTTCGCCGTCCTGGGTGACGGCGAGAGCTGCTCGGGCGACCCCGCCCGCCGCCTGGGCAACGAGTTCGTCTTCCAGATGCAGGCGATGCAGAACATCGAGGTCCTCGACGGCGTCTTCGAGGGCCGGGTGCCCGGCATGCGCAAGATCGTCACCACCTGCCCGCACTGCTTCAACTCGCTGGGCCGGGAGTACCCGCAGGCCGGTGGCCACTACGAGGTCGTACACCACACGCAGCTGCTCAGCCAGCTCGTGGAGGAGGGCCGGCTGACCCCGGTCACGCCGGTCGACCGCAAGGTCACCTACCACGACCCGTGCTTCCTGGGCCGGCACAACAAGGTCTACACGCCCCCGCGCGAGATCCTCGAGTCCGTCCAGGGCCTCTCCACCCAGGAGATGCACCGCTGCAAGGACCGCGGCTTCTGCTGCGGCGCCGGCGGCGCGCGCATGTGGATGGAGGAGAAGATCGGCAAGCGCATCAACGTGGAGCGCACCGAGGAGGCCCTCGAGCTCGACCCCGACGTGATCTCCACGGCGTGCCCGTTCTGCATCACGATGCTCAGCGACGCCCTCACGTCGAAGAAGCAGAACGGCGAGGCGGCCGAGCACGTCGAGGTCCTCGACGTCAGCCAGATCCTGCTGCGCTCGATGACGCCGGTCGGCGTGGGCGCCCAGGGCGCCGCGTCCGGTCCGGACGTCGGCACCTCGCCGGAGGCCGACCCGGTCGGCGAGGGCTCGGCGGCCACCGAGCACGGCCAAGCCTGAGGAACCACGACGGCGCCCGTCCCCACCAGGGGGCGGGCGCCGTCGTCGTCCCGGGGTAGAAACGCCCGTGCTCATGCAGCTGCGGGTCACCGTCCCGCCCGACCGCACCGCCGACGTCCAGGAGCTCTTCGAGCGGGACCCGGGCACCGCCCACCTCGCCGTGCTCCCCGGGGCGGCGGTCAGCCCCGCCGGCGACCTCGTCCTCGCCGACGTCGCGCGGGAGAGCGCGGACGCCCTCATCGGCGCGCTGCGAGAGCTGGGGGTCGACCGCGACGGCGGCATAGTCATGGTCGGCGTGGACGCCGTCTCCCGCTCGGCCCGGCTGGCCGAGGAGCGGGCTCCGGCGAGGGCTCGGACGCCGTCGTGTGGGAGCAGGTGGTGCGGACGACGGACGCCGACTCGTCGCTGTCGGTGTCCTACCTGGCCTTCCTCACCATCGCGACGCTGCTCGCCGCCGTGGCGATCATCAACGACTCGGCCGTCCTGGTGATCGGTGCGATGGTGCTGGGTCCGGAGTTCCCCCCGCTGGCCGCGCTGGCCGTGGCGGTGCTGCACCGCCGGCCGCGGATCGCCCGCAAGGCGGGGCTCGCCCTGGCGGTCGGCTTCGCCACCGCGATCGCCGTCACCGCGGTGGCCGTGCTGGCGGGCCGGGCACTGGGCTGGTTCGGCCCGGAGGTGCTCACCGCGGAGCGGCCCGGGACGGGCTTCATCACCGCCCCCGACCGGTGGTCGGTCGTCGTCGCGGTGCTGGCGGGGATCGCCGGCGTCCTCTCGCTCACGTCCGCGAAGAGCGGCGCCCTGGTGGGCGTGTTCATCTCGGTCACGACCGTCCCGGCCGCGGCGGACATGGCGGTGTCCCTGGCGCTCGGCGGGGGCGCGGAGTTCCTCCGGGCGACCACGCAGCTGGCGATCAACCTCGTCGGCATCCTCCTCGCCGCGCTCGCGACGCTCGCCGTCCAGAAGGCCGTGTGGCACCGCGTCCCGCAGGCCGTCCCGCGGCTCGGGAGGGTGGTGGGCACCGGCAGCTGACCGGGGAGGACCATGGGCGGACGTGACCCGCACCGCCGCCCCGCCCGTCGCCGCTCCGCCCAGCCGCTCCCGGGGTCCGGTGCTCATCGGGGTCGCGATCGTCCTCACCGGGCTGAACCTGCGGACCGCGGTCACCAGCATCGGCCCGGTGCTCCGGGAGATCGAGGACGGCCTGGGCATCTCCAGCGGCCTGGCCGGCCTGGTCACGACGATGCCCGTGCTCTGCTTCGCCGCCATCGGTTTCGCCGGTCCGGGGCTGTCGGCCCGCTTCCGCGACTCGCACGTGCTCAGCGCCGCGCTGGCCACGATGGCGGTGGGTCTCGTCGTCCGGGCGAGCGCCCCGGCCTTCTGGCTGTTCCTGCTCGGCACCGTGCTGGCGATGGTCGGCGGGGCCCTGGGCAACGTGCTCCTGCCGAGCCTGGTGAAGCGCTACTTCCCCGCCCGCACCGGGCTGATGGTCGGCGCGTACAGCACGGCCCTGTCGGTGGGCGCAACCGTGGCGGCCGTGTCCACCGCGCCGATCGCCGCGGCGATCGGGGACGACGGCTGGCGGTGGGCCCTGGGGGTGTGGGCGGTCTTCGCCCTGCTGGCCGCCGTGCCGTGGCTGTTCGTGCGGGCGGCCCCCGGCGCGTCCCGCGGCACGCACGTCGCCGTCCGGATGCGCGACCTCCGGCACAGCCGGATGGCCCTGGCGCTGATGGTGTTCTTCGGGGTCCAGGGCCTGCAGGCCTACGTCATCATCGGCTGGACGGCCTCCTACCTCCGCGACGCCGGTCTGACCGCCGCGGCCGCCGGGCTGCTGCTGGGCCTGAACCAGGTGATCGGCATCCCGCTCAGCGCCCTGGTCCCGGCGCTCACGGTCCGGCCGCGCCTCCAGCGGCCGCTGCTGCTGACGTTCATGGCCTGCTACACCGTCGGGTGGACCGGGCTGTGGGCCGCCCCGCGCACCGCACCGTGGCTCTGGATGGCCGTGCTCTCGGTCGCGATGGCGAGCTTCCCGATGATCCTGACCCTCATCGGCCTGCGGGCCCGCACGCCCGAGACGACCGCCGCCCTGTCCACGTACGTGCAGAGCTGGGGGTACGTCATCTCGGCCGTGGGCCCGCTGCTGGTCGGGGTGCTGCTCGGCGCCACCGGCAGCTACGTGCCGATGTTCGTGCTCGTCCTCGCCGGGGTGCTGGTGCTCGCCGTCACCGGGTGGTTCATGACGCGGGAGCGGTACGCCGACGACGAGGTGGAACGGAACGTCGCGGGCTGGTCGTCGAGCGCCTCCTGCGAGGACGTGCTGGAGGTGGCCGGCGTCGAGGCGCCGGCCAGCGCGCACGTCAGGGACGCCGCGTCTCCGCGCGCGTGAAGTTCCGGTAGGACCGGGACGGCGTCGGGCCGCGCTGGTCCTGGTAGCGGGAGCCGTACACCGCCGAGCCGTACGGGTGCTCCGACGGGCTGGAGAGCCGGAACAGGCACAGCTGGCCGATCTTCATGCCCGGCCAGAGCGTGATCGGCAGGTTCGCCACGTTGGAGAGCTCGAGCGTGATGTGCCCGGAGAAGCCGGGGTCGACGAAGCCCGCCGTCGAGTGCGTCAGCAGCCCGAGCCGGCCCAGCGAGGACTTGCCCTCCAGCCGGGCGGCGAGGTCGTCGGGGATGGTGACGACCTCCAGCGTGGACCCGAGCACGAACTCGCCCGGGTGGAGCACGAAGGGCTCGTCGCCGTCGGGCTCGACCAGCGTGGTCAGGTCGTCCTGCTGCTGCGCCGGGTCGATGTGGGTGTACCGGGCGTTGTTGAACACCCGGAAGAACCTGTCGAGCCGGACGTCGATGCTCGAGGGCTGGACCAGCCCCGCGTCGTAGGGCTCGATGCCGAGGCGTCCCTCGGCGATCGCGGCCGTGATGTCGCGGTCGCTCAGCAGCATGGCGCGGAGTCTAGGGACCGGCCCTTCACCCCTCCGGGCGAACCCCGCCCGCCGGCTCTCAACCCGGGCCCTGAGCAGGCCGTTGACGACCGGGACGACGCAGGTCCGCCCCCACGGACGGGGACGGGCGCCACCGGACGGTCCGGCGGAGGGCGTCCGGAGGTCAGGGATGACGAGCAAGCGGGTCCAGGCCCTCGCCCTGGTGACGGCCGCCGTGGCCGGCTACTGCGGCGCGGCCGCACTGACCGCGCAGGCCCTGCCGCCGGTCGCGGTCGCAACCGACTTCGGTCCCGGCGACGGCTTGACCCGGCTGGTCCTCACCGCCGAGGCAGGAGTCTCCGACACCGATCTGCTCGAGGCCGTGGCCGCCGTCGATGGAGTGGCGCACGTGCAGCCGCTGGGGCAGGGGGTCGCGCTGGCCGCGACCGAGAGCCTCCGGCCCCAGGACCTGGAGCCCGTGCCGGGTGTCGCGCACGTCGAGTTCTCGACGTCCGTGCCCGTGCTGGGCACCGTGAGCGACCCGTACTTCCCGCAGTACGGCTGGAACCTGGAGAACACGGGCACGAACTCCTACAACCAGCCCGTGGCTCCGGTCGCCGACGCCGACGTCGACGCCACCGCCGGCTGGGCGACCGGCAGAGGTGCGGGGCGCGTCGTCGCCGTCGTCGACACCGGGTTCGACTCCGACCACCCCGACCTCGCTGGTTCGCTCTGGACCAACCCGGACGAGACCTGCGGCACCACCGACACCGACGGCAACGGGCTGGCCGGCGACTGCCACGGCTGGAACTTCTACGCCAACAACGCCGACGTGGACAACGGCAGCTACGGCAGCCACGGAGCGAGCGTCTCCGGCGTCGTCGGTGCCCGGGCCGGCAACGGCGCGGGGTCGGCCGGGGTCGCGCCCGAGGTGTCGATCATGCCGCTGGTCATCGGCGGCGGTGAGCACGTCGACGTGAATCTGGGGGCGAGGGCGATCCGCTACGCCGTCGACAACGGCGCTGACGTCATCAACGCCTCGTGGGGCGGGGCGTTCACCGGCTCCGCCCTGCAGGCCCTGAAGGACGCCGTGGCGTATGCAGCCGCCCACGACGTGCTCGTCGTCGCCGCGGCGGGCAACGACAGCGGTAACCGCGACACGAACATCCTGTACCCGGCCAGCCTGACCGATCCGAACATCGTCACGGTGGGCAACTCGACGGCCGGGGACACGGTCACGGCCAGTTCCGCCTACGGCGCGACGAACGTCGACCTCTTCGCGCCGGGTTCTCTGGTGCTCACCACCTGGAACGACGGCGGCTACCGCCTCGTCGGGGGCACCTCCATCGCCGCACCGCACGTCGCCGCCGCCGTCGCGCTGTACCGCGCGCAGATGCCCGGCGCCGGGTACGCCGAGGTCAAGCAGGCGCTGCTCGACGACGTGGACACCGTGCCGGCTTTCGCCGGGCGGTCGGTGACCGGTGGGCGGCTGACGATGAGCCGGCTGACCGGTGCGCCGGTCGAGTCGGTCGGCTACGCCTTCACCGCCATGACCTCGCCGGCCGGCGTGGTCTCCCCCGCCATCGGGATCACCGGCCCGAGCACCCCGGGCGACTACGAGGTCGTCCTCGGTCTGGGCATGGAGGACGCCGGCGCGATCTGGGCGCTGTCGGGCAAGGACGTGACCGTCGACGGCGTCACCGTCACCACCGACGACGCCGGCGACGCGGCCTTCCCGCTGGGCACCCTGGCGGGCCTGGACGGCACCGGCCTGTCCCCCAGCATGGAGCTCGGCGACGGCCGCTACGTCCTCACCGTGCAGACCTACCGCGACGGCACCCCGGTCGGCCGCACGTACGCCGCCCCGCTGCTGGTGGGCACGGCCGTCCCCGCGCCGACCGACCCGGGCACGGATCCCGGCACCACCCCCGGTGGATCCACGCCGGGCGGCTCCACCCCCGGCGGCTCGACGCCTGGTGGCTCCACCCCCGGCGGCAGCACCCCCGGCGGCAGCGCCCCGGGCACCGTGCCGAGCGTCCCCGGCGGCGCCCTCCCGGGCACCCCCGGCGCCGGCAGCACCCCGGGCACCGACCCGGGGACGACCCCCGGCACCGACCCCGGCACCGGCCCGGGCACCGATCCGGGCAGCACCACCCCGGGCGGGACGACGCCGGGCGGCAGCACCCCTGGCGGCTCGACGCCGGGCGGCTCGGCCCCGGGGGGCACCAGCCCCGGTGGGTCCGCGCCGGGCACGACGCCGGGCACGACCCCGGGCACGACCGCGCCGGGCGGCACCGGCCCCGGCACGACCGACCCCGGCACGTCAGCGCCGGACGCGCCCGTCCCTGGCACGACCACGTACCCCGAGGTCGGCGTCTTCCGGATCACCTCGCTGAGCCCGAACGCCGTGGACTCCGCGGGTGGCACGGTCGTCACGATCACCGGTCTGGCCCTGCCGACGAACCCGACGGTCCGGATCGGTGCGACCACGACCGCGACGATCGTCACGTCGACGACGACCCGCGTCACCTTCCGGGTGCCCGCCCGGGTGGCCGGCGTCTACGACGTCTCGGTCTTCGCGCCGGACGGCCGCTCGACCGTGCTGAGCAACGCGCTCACCTACGCCGACGCGGTCGGCACCGCCCCGGGTGGCAGCACCCCCGGCGGGACCGCGCCCGGCGGCGGGACCACGCCCAGCACGCCCGGCGGCACGACCCCCGGTGGGAGCACCCCGCCGGGTGGGACGACGCCCGGTGGGACCACCCCGCCGGACACGGGCCCGGTCGTGCGCACCGGCCCGTCCGGGGAGCGCCTGGTGCGGTCGGCGAAGTTCGACTCGCTGCGTTCCATCTGGTCCCTGGACTGCTCGTCGTCCTGCACCGGGGTCGCGATCTGACCCTCCTCCGACCGCTGCGCCCCGTCCGACTTCCCCATGCGGACGGGGCGCAGCTGCATCCGCAGGTCCCACGGGCACCCCGGGCTGCCGATGACTCCCTGTGGAGAACCACCTGGGGGAGGACTCGTGCTGGACACCCGGCCGGCGCCGCAGCCGGCGCGCGGCGCACACCGGACGCTGCGGCCGACGGGCGTGGAGCGGACGTTCTCCGCCGACGAGCTGATCGTCTCGAAGACCGACCCGCGAGGCGTGATCACCTACGCCAACGACGTCTTCCTCCGGGTCAGCGGGTACGCGATGGCCGACGTCGTGGGCCACCCGCACAACCTGATCCGGCACCCCGACATGCCGCGCGCCGTCTTCGCCCTGCTCTGGGAGACCCTGGCCGCGCGGCGCGAGCTGTTCGCCTACATCAACAACCTGGCCGCCGACGGCGCGCACTACTGGGTGCTGGCGCACGTGACGCCGTCCCTGGGACCCGGCGGCGAGGTCGTCGGCTACCACTCGAACCGGCGCAAGCCCTCCCCGCGCGCGGTCGAGGCGATCCGGCCGCTCTACGACCGGCTGGTCGCAGAGGAGCGCCGGCACCCGACCGCGAAGGCGGCCGTGGCCGCCTCGAGCGCGCTGCTGGCCGACGTCCTGACCGAGCACGGCGGGTCCTACGACGAGTTCATCTGGTCGGTCATCAACCGCGAGGAGCGCTGACGTGGGCATCCGGGGAGCACGGGCCGCCGGGCGCGGCGACGCCGAGGAGCTGGAGATCTACCGCGCCTTCGTGCGGCAGCTGACCGAGACGTGCGAGGCCGCCGCCCGTGGGGACCTGGAAGCCCGCAGCCGTCCCGACCCGCGCGCCGGGACGGTGCCGGAGCTGCGCGCCCTGCACCACGCGCTCAACCGGGTGCTCGACGTCTCCGACGCCTTCGTCCGGGAGTCGTCCGCGGCGCTGACCTCGGCCGCCGAGGGGCGGTTCCACCGCCGGCTGCTCGAGGGCGGCCTGCTGGGCGCCTTCCGCACCAGCGCGAGCGACATCAACACCGCCCGCAGGGCCATGGAGGAGACCGCCGGTCGGGTCACGGAGGCGCAGACCTCGCGGCTGCGGCTGGCCGACGCGTTCGAGTCCGTCGTCCTCGCCATGTCGGAGCAGGTCGCCACCGCCTCGACCGAGATGAGCGCCTCGGCGTCCGGGCTCACCGCGGCGGCCGGCGCCGCGGCCGACGAGGTGGCGACGGCGCAGACGACCATCGCCTCGCTGACCCGGTCGTCGGAGGAGATCAGGGAGATCATCGCGATGATCGACGCGGTCGCCGCCCAGACCCGGCTGCTCGCCCTCAACGCGACCATCGAGGCCGCGCGGGCCGGCGAGGCGGGCAAGGGCTTCGCCGTGGTGGCCTCCGAGGTGAAGGACCTGGCCGACCAGACCGGCCGGGCCACCGAGCGGGTCACCGCGCAGGTGGAGCAGATCCGGCAGGCCTCGGAGGCGGTCGCCGTCGGCATGGGCACGGTCGGGACGACGGTCGGCGAGATGAACGGCCTGGTCGACGGGATCGCCGCGGCGGTGGACGGCTCGTCGTCCCTGGCCACGGGCGGGGACGACATCACGGGCCTGTCCCAGATGGCCGAGCGGCTGCGCTCCGAGGCCACCGGGTTCCTCGCCGAGATGCGGCGCTGAACCGGGGCTGATCAGGGGGTCTGCTCCCGCTCGCCGACTGTCACCAGGTAGTCTGGCGGGCGTTCGCGGGTGTAGTTCAATGGTAGAACATCAGCTTCCCAAGCTGACAGTGCGAGTTCGATTCTCGTCACCCGCTCCACGCCACCGCCTGCGCAGCAGGACCAGCACGTACGACGCGACGGCGACGCCCATCGCGGTCAGCCAGATCGCCGTCTCGTACTGCGCCGGGTAGAGGGTGTCGCGCAGGTAGTGCGCGGTGAAGCTGCCCTCGTACGGCGTCCTGCCGCCCTCCTCGAGCAGCCACTTCTCCAGCGTGGTCACCGGGCAGGTGAAGTCGGTGAGGGTGACGTAGATCGAGTAGAGGGTCACCCCGACCGACGGCCAGATCCAGGCGAACCGGTGCAGGGCCAGGAACCCGCCCACCACCATGTACACCAGGAACGCCATGTGCAGGAACGCGACGACCGCCGCCGCCACCAGGGCTGCCACGGGCGGACCCTACCGCCGGGGACGCCCGCCGCGGGGCTGCTGAGCTCCCCACCGGCGGCCCTGGACCGCTTCAATGGCCGCCGTGGCGCTGGTGCCGACGACGCACGCGCCCCCGGCGCCGGCGCGCACCGGGCGGCGCTTCCTCCTGCTCCTGTGCCTGGCCGTCGTCCTGGCCCGCGCGAGCTTCGTGGCCCGTCCGCTGCGCAACGACGAGGGCGGCTACCTGCTCGTCGCCCGGCACTGGCACTCGGGCGGCGAGTTCCTCTACGGCGACTGGTTCGTCGACCGGCCGCCGCTCCTCCTGCTGATCTTCCGTGCCGCCGCCCTCACCGACTGGGACCAGGCGATCCGGGTGCTGGCGATCCCGTTCGTCGTCGTGTCCGTGCTCGCGGCCTGGCGGGCGGGCACGCTGCTCTCCGGTCCGGCCGGCGGCCGGTGGGCCGCTCTGGTGGCCGCGGGGGTGCTCTGCTCGCCGCCGCTCGCCGCCGAGCAGGCCGACGGCGAGCTGTTCGGCGCGGCCGTCGTCCTGGTCTCGCTCGCCCTGGCCCTCACCGCCTGGCACGCCCCGACCCCGGCGGCCAGGTTCCGGACGGCGGCCGCCGCGGGCGCGACCGCCGTCGCGGCGCCGTTGGTCAAGCAGAACCTGCTGGAGGGCGTGCTCTTCCTCGTCTGCCTGGTGGTGGTCGCGTCCCGCGGACGTGATCTGCCGGCCCGCCGGCGCGCCGCCGAGGTGGCCGCGGGGGCCCTCGTCGGCGTCCTCGTCGTGTCGGTCCTGGTGGGCCTGTGGCTGGCGTCGGTCGACTCCGGACCGGCCGGCGCCTGGCGGGAGCTCGTCGGCTTCCGCAGCGCCGCCTTCGACGCCATCTGGTCGAGCAGCCCGGAGGCCACCGTCCGTCGCGGCGGGCAGCTCGTCGTCCTGGGCGTCGTCACCGGCCTCCTCCCCCTCGTGGCGGCGTGGTTCGGCGCGCGGCGGCCCGGGCCGGACACCGCCACCCGCACCGCGATCAGCACGACGCTGGTCCTCGGGCTGGTGGCGATCGCCGCCGGCGGCAGCTACTGGCCGCCCTACCTGCTGCAGCTGGCGCCGGTCGCGGTGCTCGCCGCGGGGGCGGTCGCGCCGTCGGTGACGCGAGCCGGAGCCTGGATGCGCGCGTCGGGCCGGCTACTGGTCTCCCTCGCCGTCGTCGGCACCGTCACCTCCGCCGTCCTGCACGCGACGGTGCCCTCGCTCTGGTACAGCCAGCGGATCGGCGAGTGGCTGGCCGCGTCGAAGGCGTCGGGTGACAGCGCCTTCGTCGCCTACGGCCTGCCGTCGGTCCTGGAGGCGGCCGACATGCCCTCCCCGTACCCGCACCTGTGGAGCGTGCCGATGCGCACGTCGGACCCGGACCAGGTGCGCCTCCGGGAGACGCTGGCCGGGCCGCGGGCACCCGAGTGGATCGTGCAGGTCACCGGCCTGGACGCCTGGCACATCGACGAGGGATCGCGGTTGCGGGAGCTGGTCGACCGCCGCTACCGCGTGGTGGCCACGATCTGCGGCCACCCGGTGTGGCTGCGTCAGGACGTGACGCGGGAACTCGCCGCCGCGCCGCCCTGCTGACCGGCCACGGCCAGCGCCGGATCCGCCGCGCGCACCATGCCCGCCGCCTTGACCGCGTAGTCGGCGCCGGTGACCACCGTCCACACGACGGTCAGCAGGACCACCACCTGCAGCCCCGCCGTCCACGCGGGCGCCACGAGCGCCAGCACGACGAGCGCGGTCTGCGTGCCGGTCTTCACCTTGCCGCCCCGGCTCGCCGGGATGACACCGAGGCGCAGGACCCCCAGCCGCAGCGCGGTCACCGCCGCCTCCCGGGCGAGGACCACCACGGTCGCCCACCACGGGACCAGCCCAAGCCCGGACAGGCAGATCAGCGCGGTGCCGACGAGCGCCTTGTCGGCCAGGGGGTCGACCAGGGCGCCGAAGGGCGTGCACTGGCCCCACCTCCGGGCGAGCCACCCGTCGGCGAGGTCGGTCACCGACGCGCCCACGAACAGGGCCAGCGCCGCCCACCGGCCCCCGGCGCGGTCACCCTCCAGGACGAGGACGGCACCCAGGAAGGGCACCGCCGCCAGCCGGAGACCGGTGAGGAGGTTCGGCAGGTTCCACGCCGTCGCGGTGATCGCCGCGGTCATCGCCGGAACACCATCAGGTGGTAGTGGCACCCGGGACCGCTGCCGCTGGCCACGTGCGCCAGGCGGTAGGCCGCCATGCCCGGGTGCTCGTGGATCGCGCGCTCCGTCGGGTAGTAGCCGGCGAACCGGGCGGCGTCCCGGCTGGCGAGCACCAGCACGTCGGGGGCTCGCCGGTGGACCAGGTCCGCCCGTTCCCCGGGCGACATCCGCCCGGTCTCCTGGATCAGCGGCTCGTTCAGGAAGAAGCTGTCGACGACGGTCCGCCCGCCGGCGCGGGCCGGGACGAGCCCGGCGTCGGAGATGGCGAACGAGGTGTCCGCCGGGGTGGTCCGCAGCCAGTCGATCGCGTCCTCGCGCGCACCCACCCGGCAGTCGGTGTACCGCTGCTGCGTCCCGTGCACGCTCTCGACGTCACCCGGCGGCAGGAGCAGGACGCCCACCCCCGTGGCGGCCACGACGGCGGCTGCCGGCACCCGGCCTCGTCGCAGCGCGAGGGGCACGACGACGGTGCTGACGACGACCGCCGCCAGCAGCGCGATGAGCGGCCAGACCGGCATGAAGAACCTGCTGTAGGCGTTCGCGCTGTCCAGCGTGTCCACCGATCCGAGCACGTAGACGACCGGCGGCACCGCGAGCAGCCGCGCCCGGCCGGACAGGAGCACCGCGCCGGCGACCGCCGCCGCGGTGGGCAGCAGCGCCTGGTCGAGGAACTTGTCGAGAACGGTGAGCCCGTCGCCGGCACCGGACTTGTAGAGCACCGAGTTGGGCAGCAGGTGGCCGTAGAGCCCCAGCCGCACCGCCTCCAGCACCGCCTGCGACAGGAGCGGGACACCGCCGAGGAGGGCGGCCCGCCGCAGCGCCGGCCGCCTGGTCGCCGCCCGGAGCAGCCCCGGCCCCTCGCCCAGCGCCACCACGGCAGCCACGACGGCGAGGCCCTCCGGGCGCAGCCACGGCAGGACCGCGAAGAGCGCGGCGGCCCGCGCGACCCGGCCCCCGTCCGGGCGCGCGACCTCCAGGGTGCCCGCTGTGAGGACGGCGGCCACCAGGAGCGTCTCGAGCCCGCCCACCGCCCACAGCGCGAAGGGGGCGCTGCACGCGGTCAGCAGCGACCCGATCCGCGCCGCCGTCTCACCGACGACCGGCCGCCCGCCCACGTAGACGAGCACCACGCAGACCAGCCCGGCGGCGACACCCAGGACGCGGGCGGCGGCGGGCGCGGACCAGCCCGCCGCGTGGGCGAGCGCCTCCAGTGCGACCAGCAGCGGGTTGCTGAAGCCCTCCGCGCGGGGACCGCCCGGGTTCCAGACGAAGCCCTCGCCGTCGCCCAGGTTCTCCGCGTACCGGACCGAGATCCACGCGTCGTCGGTCACGAAGCCCCGGAAGAGCCAGCACAGCGCGAGGTGGACGCCCGCGGCCAGCGCGACGACCGCCCAGCCGGAGGCCCACCAGCCGCTGCGGCGCCGCTCGGGTGCAGGCGCAGGGGGCGCCACGGGCAGGCTGGTCGTCCTCACGGCGCTCCGTTTCTCTGGATCTCCACGGCGAGTCGGGACGACGACGTGTGTTGGCCGACGATTCATGGAAAATTAGCCCCTGATGAACGAGTCCGCCTTTCGTGGCGTCCGCCTCGGCGCCTACGGGCTCGCGGTCGGGGTCGCCCTCGTCACCCTCGCCGTCGCGGTGGTCTGCGCCGTCCACCTGGGGCTCCCGCTGCGCGACCCCGACGGCTTCCTCGGTCCGACGTACGTCCGCCTGCCGCTGATCGTGGCCGGGATGCTGGCCGTCGACGTGGTGCCTCGCGCCCTGTGGCGGGGCCGCTCGCTCCGCGCGCTGCCGGCGGAGGTGGTCTCGGTCGCGCGGGAGCGCTGGCCGTGGCGGCGGCTGGTCCCCGTGCTGATCGGCCTGGCGGCCTTCTACGTCACCTACGTGTCGTACCGGAACCTCAAGCACTTCCTGCCGCTCCTGCGGCCGGACCTGGTCGACGACGAGCTGGGCGAGCTCGACCGGGCGCTGACCGGCGGCACGGCCCCGGCGGAGTACCTCCACGACCTGCTCGGGGTCGGTGCGTCGGCGCACGTGCTCTCGTGGGTGTACCTGGCGTTCCTCATGTTCGTGCCGGCGTCGCTGGCCCTGGCCCTGGTCACGACGGGGCGCTCCCGGGAGGCCAGCTGGTACGTCACGGCGCTGTGCCTGAACTGGTCGCTGGGCACGCTCAGCTACTACCTGCTGCCCTCCCGCGGGCCGGTGTACGCGGAGCCGGAGCTGTTCTACGACCTCCCCATGACCGGGACGTCCGCGCTGCAGCACAGCCTGCTGGTGTCGCGCTGGCTCGTCCTCCGCGACCCCGAGGGCACCGAGCGCATCCAGAGCATCGCCGCCTTCGCGTCGCTGCACGTCTCGATCATCTTCACCGCCGCGCTGATCGCCCAGCTCGTGCTGCGGTCGGTCGTGGTGCGGTCGGTCCTCTGGGCGTTCTTCGCGCTGACCGTGACCGCCACCATCTACTTCGGCTGGCACTACATCGTCGACGACATCGCCGGGCTGGCGATCGGCGGCGGATCGGTCCTGCTCGCCGCCTGGGGCACCGGTCAGCTCCGGCGGGCACCGGCCGCGGCGCCAGGGGAGACGGCCGGACCCGAGGAGGCCCCGGCTCCCGGGACCGACGAGCCGGGCAGCCTCGTCCCGGCACGGTTCCGGCGTCGGCCGCAGGCGTCCCCCACCACCCCGTGAGCGCGCCGGGTCAGGCGGGCGCCGGCGGGAAGACGAAACGCCGGTAGGACAGGAAGCGGAAGAGGCCACCGAGGGCCAGCCCGATCCCGTTCGCGGAGATGTTGTCGGCCAGCGGGGTGGTGAGCCCCAGCACGTAGCGGGAGAAGCCGAGGCAGGCCAGCGCGATCACCAGGGCCACGCCGCTGAGGGCCATGTAGAGGGTGTACTCGCGGGCGAACCCGGCGCGCGGCCGGTCCCCGTAGGTCCAGTACCGGTTGCCGAAGTAGGCGACGGTGGTCCCGGCGACCAGCGAGATCGTCTTCGCGACGAGCGGCTCGTCGCCCAGCCACCCGCCCAGGAAGACCAGGGCGTTGTAGCCCCCGATGTCGACGGCCAGGCCGAGGGCACCCACGGCCGCGAAGCCGGCCGCCTCCTTGCCGATCGTCCCGCTGCGCGAGCCGGACGCCGGGCTCGCGGTCGCGCGCCCCTGCTCCGGGGCGGGCGCGGCCACCGGCGCGTGGTGCTCGTGCCGGGCCGCCGATCCCGCGAGCCGGGGCCGGTGGGCCACCGCGCCCCGGTCCGTGCGGCCCTCGCGGGCGGCCGTCCGGCGGAAGAGGCCGCGCGGGCCACGCGCTTCCGAGCGCGGGCCGCCCCGGCCTGCCACGCGCCGGCGACCCGTCGACCGCTCACCGCGTGCTGCGCGGAGCCCCCCGAACGCCGGTCTCATGGGGCCGCCCTCTCCGCCGGCACCGGGACCGGTTCGGGGGGACGCCGGCCGTGCCGTTCGACAGTCATCACCCCCCAGCATGGCGGGGAAACGACCATCCTGCCGCTCGGGATACGACGGGCGAACGCTCCGTGACGGTTTCCGGAGTGCCGCGGCACCCGTGCCGCGCCAGGATCTCGCAGGTGGGAACGGGCACGCGTCACGCGCTGAGGGCCACGCGGCCGCGGGGTGGCGCCGTCGCGCGGCTCGGCGCGCGGCTGCCCCGCGTGGGGCTGGACGGCGTCCTCGACGACCTCGACCGCGCCCTGGAACCGTGCCCGGTCCCCGGCCGCGCCCCGGGGGAGGGCTGGACGTGGGCGCCGGCCGACCGCGACGACCCCGCGTGGTGGCCGCAGGGGGTGGCTCCGGTCGACGGGGGCGGCGTGCTCCTGGTGAGCTGGTACGCGAAGCGGCAGGGCCTGCGCCGCACCGCGGGCTCGCGGATCTCGGTGGTCGGCATGCGCTCCCCGGGCGGCCCGCGGTACCGGCACGTGCTGCTCGTGGCGCCGCGGCGTCTGCTCGGGGTCCTGACCACCCGGACCGTCCCCGTGCACGCCGGCGGGATCGCCGTCGTGGGCGACCTGCTGTACGTGGCCGACACCGTGTTCGGCGTCCGCCTTTTCCGGCTCCCGGACGCCATGCGCGCCGGCGGTGCGGGCGCCCACGGCCACGCGTACGTGCTCCCCCAGCTCATGTCCCTGCGGCTCCCGATGCGGTCCGTCCGGCAGCGGTTGCGCTTCTCGTTCCTGTCGGTGGGCGAGGTCGCCGGCCGGCCCGTGCTCGTGGTCGGCGAGTACCGGCGGAAGGGCGGCGTCCCCCGGCTCGCCCGGTACGCCCTGGACCCCGCGACGGGGCTGCCCGTCACCGACGGGAAGGGGTGGATGGCGCCGGTCGAGGTCCACGATCGGCAACCGGACCGCATGCAGGGCGCGGCGGTGCACGGCTCGACGTGGTTCGCCACCGCGAGCGCCGGCCGGGGCGTGCCCGGCGACCTCTACGCGGGGGCGCCGGGCCGCTGGGTCCGCCACCGGGGGGTGCTCCCGCCCGGACCGGAGGACGTCGGGTGGTCGGTGCCCGGCGAGCAGTTGTGGTGCGTCACCGAGTGGCCGGGCAGCCGCTGGCTCTTCCCCGTGGCCACCGGCCCGTGGCGGCCGCGCGAGAGCTGATCCACCGGTCCGCCCGGGTCAGACGAGCGGGAGCGACCCCTCGTGGAGGGTGCCGACGCGGCTCAGCAGCTCGCTCATCTGCTCGGCCCCCATGGGTCGGGCGAAGTGGTAGCCCTGCGCGATGTCGCAGCCGAGGTCGCGCAGCGCCGAGACGTGGTCGGCGCCCTCGACGCCCTCGGCGACGACGGTGAGCCCCAGGTTGTGGCCCAGGTCGATCGCGGTGCGCACCAGCACGGCGTCGTGCGCGGTGGTCGTCATGCCCAGGACGAACGAGCGGTCGATCTTGAGCTCGTCGACCGGCAGGCGGCGCAGGTAGGCCATGGAGCTGTAGCCGGTGCCGAAGTCGTCGATCGAGAGCTTCACGCCCAGGTCGTGCAGGCGCTGGAGCACGTCCATGCACCGTGCCGCGTCGCCCATGACGGCGCTCTCGGTCACCTCGAGCCGCAGCAGGGCCGCCGGGACGCCGTGCCGCGCGAGCAGCCCCCGGACCAGGTCGGGCAGGCCCGGGTCGAGGAGGCACCGGGTCGAGAGGTTGACCGCGACGGGCACCGCGGAGCCGGCGTCGATCCAGCGGCGCATCTGGGCCAGCGCCAGGTCGAGCACGTGCTCGGTCAGCCGCAGGATGATTCCGGTGCCCTCGGCGACCGGGATGAAGTCGCCCGGGGGGATCAGGCCCTGGGTGGGGTGCTGCCAGCGCAGCAGCGCCTCCAGCCCCTCGATCCGGTCGCCGTCGAGGGTGTACTTCGGCTGGTAGTGCAGGAACAGCTCGTCGGCGCCCTCGAGCGCGCGGCGCAGGTCGCCCAGGACGGTGAGCCGCGGCGGCGCGGTCACGTGCTCCTCGGGCTCGAAGACCACGGCGCCGGCCTTGACCTCCTTGGCGACGTACATGGCGATGTCGGCGTGGCGCAGCAGGGCCTCGGTGTCGGTGCCGTGCCACGGGGAGATGACGATGCCGACGCTGGCCTCCACGTCGAGGGAGACGCCCTCGACGTCGAACGGGCGGTGCAGCGCCTCGCGGAGCCGCTCGGCGACCTGCTCGGCCTCGCCGACGCCGTCCACCAGGGGCAGGAGCACGGCGAACTCGTCGCCGCCCAGGCGGCCGACGGTGTCGCCCTCCCGCAGGACCGACTGCAGCCGCGGTCCCACCTGCCGGAGCAGCTTGTCGCCGTAGCTGTGGCCCAGCGTGTCGTTGATCTCCTTGAAGCGGTCCAGGTCGATGAGCAGCAGGGCCACCTCGCCCTCGGAGCGGCTGGCGGCGGCCAGCGCCTGCTCCAGGCGGTCCCGGACGAGCTCCCAGTTGGGCAGCCCGGTCAGGGCGTCGTGGGTGGCCTGGTGCCGGTCGCGCTCGGCGGACGTCCGCAGCGCGTCGGCCTGCCGGCGCAGCTTCGCCGACGCGGAGGCGATGAGGCGGAAGACGACGACGTAGAACACCGTCAGGGAGGCGATCAGGACGAGCGTCATCGTGCGGACGTCCTCGGCCACCGCGGCCGCCACCGGGGCGTAGGGCAGGTAGAGCTCCATGGCGCCGTCGGGCGTGGTCGAGCCCTCGTACTGGACCGGCACGTAGACCTCGAGCATGACGCGCTCGCCGTCCTCGCTGCCGGCGCCGTCGTCGGCCGAGTGCGAGAAGCCCGACACGACCTCGCCGGCGAGCACCTCGTCGAGCTCGTCGGACTTCGACGTGGACCCGATGTGGTCGTGCTCGTTCGAGTACACGACCGTGCGGTCGCGGTTGAAGATGTTGAGCTCGACCGGGTCGAGGTCGTCGAGCTGGCGGCCCTCCGCCTGCAGGTTCCCGCCGGCGGCGGCGACGGCGCGCTCGACCCGGGCCAGTCGCTCGGGGTCGAAGCCCTCGGCGAGGTCCTCGGGGGTCAGCTGCGGCTGCAGCCCCAGGCGCACGGTGACGATCGCGGTCCACTCGGCCTGCTGGCGGGCCCGCTCCGCGATCGCGTCGCTCAGCACCGACGAGAGCAGCGCCCCCACGGCCACCGTGAGCACCAGGCTGACCACGCCGAAGCGCGTCAGCAGGCTGGCCGCCCGCACCCGTCGGAGAAGGCTCATGCCACTCCGATCGGCCGACCGGGCGTGCTCCTTGAGCCGGCCCCCTCGCACACCCACCCCGACGGGGGGAGAACGGCAGGACCAGCGGTTCGCGGGATGGGTCACCGGGTAGGTGGGCGCCTCAGGCGGGGGAAACGCTGTCGCGACGACGTCACCCAGAGTGCGGGACACGCAGTACCGGGAACGGAACGAGGTCGGTACGCCTCGTGCGGCCGCCGGGCCGGGCCCTTGGTCCCTGGGAGATCGCTGGACGCCCCAGCACGATTCGGCCCCATGAGCGACATCCGTTCCCCCTGGGACCCCGAGCCGACCGCGGAGCCCGACCCGCAGCCGGCCATCCCCGCGGCGCGGACGGGCGAGGAGCCGGTGGCCGACGTCGAGCCGCTCCGCCTCGCCCCGCTGCTGGCCCGCCGGCAGAACCCGTGGCTCATCGTCGAGGTCGACGGCTCCGCCGCCGGGCACGGCGGCCTGGTGTGGGCGCTGCGCGAGGCGGCCCGGCGCGAGGCGACGGTCGTCGCGGTGCACGTCCTCGACGACTCCGGCGGCGACCCGCTCGGCGGGTCCGGGCGGGTGCACCTGCGCACCCGCGCTGCCGCCCACGACCGTCTCGAGGCCCACGTCCTGCGGGCGATCGCCGAGACCGGCGTCCAGGGTCGCTGCCGGACCGCGGTGCTGGACCGGCCGGTGTTCGAGGCGCTGTCGGCGGCCACCCAGGGCGCGGACCTCGTCGTCGTCGGCTCCCGCGGCAAGTCGCTGCTGCGCCACGCGATCCCCCGTCCCCTCACGCGCCGGCTGGCCCGTGGCGCCTGAGCCAACCCGATCCCCGCGGCACGAGGAGGCCGCTCGCGCACCGCTTCCCGGCCCCGCCCAGGGCTCCTACGTTCGGGCCGTGCCCCCGCCCGATCCCCTGGCCCCGCCGCCGGACGACCCTGCCCCGTCGTCCTCCGGCGACCACCTGGCCGTGCCGGTCCTGACCGCCGCGCTGCGTGCGGTCGCCTCCGGCAGCAAGCTGGAGGCGACGCTGCGCGACATCGTGCAGGCGGCCGTGCAGCACGTCGACGCGTCCTACGGCGCCATGGGCGTGCTGACCCCGGACGGCCTGCGGCTGGACAGGTTCGTCGTCGTCGGGATGGACGAGGACGACCAGGCCCGCATCGGCCGGCTCCCGGAGGGCGAGGGCATCCTCGGCCTGCTCGTCGCCGAGCCCGTGCCGCTGCGGCTCGACGACCTGGGCGAGCACCCCGCCTCGCGCGGGTTGCCGCCCGGGCACCCGCCGATGCGGTCCTTCCTCGGGGTGCCCGTGCGGGTCGGCTCCTCCGTCTTCGGCAACCTCTACCTCACCGAGAAGCGCACCGGCGAGCCGTTCTCCGCGGCCGACTCGGAGGTGGTGCAGGCCCTCGCCGCCGTGGCCGGGCTGGCGATCGAGAACGCCCGGCTCGCCGAGCAGGCCGAGCGCCGCGGCCGCTGGAGCCAGGCGGCCACCGAGATGGCGACCGCGCTCCTGTCGGGCGCCGACCCCGACGACGTGCTGCGGGTCGTGTCCACCCAAGTCTCCGCGCTCACCGACGCCGACATGGCCGGCGTGCTCGCCCCCACCCGGGACGACCCGGACACCATGACCATCGTCGCCGCCGTGGGCCGCGCCGCCGACGAGGTCGAGGGCGTGCGCGTGCCCCTGGGCGGCACCGACCTCGGTATGACCCAGCTCGCGGGCGAACCGCGGCTGATCGACGACATCGCCGCGACGCCGCTCGTCGGCACCCGCGCCGCCGTCGTCGTCGAGCTGACGGCCGGGTACGGCCCGGCCCTCGTCGTCCCGCTCGGGACCGGGCCGAGCCGGAGCGTGCTGGTCACCATGCGCGCCGCGGGCAGCCCGGCGTTCCTCCCGCACGAGCTCGACCTGCTGACCGCGTTCGCGGCGCAGGCCTCCGTGGCCCTCGAGCTGGCCCACGCCCAGCAGCGGACGCGGTCGCTGCAGCTGCAGGCCGACCGCGACCGCATCGCGCGCGACCTGCACGACCACGTCGTCCAGCGCATCTTCGCCACCGCGCTGTCCCTGGACCGGCTGGGCCGCTCCCTGGAGAACGACCGGCGGGACGTCTCCGCCGCTCTCTCGCAGCGCGTGGACGACCTGCACGGCACGATCGAGCGCATCCGCACGTCGATCTGGGACCTGCGCGAGGCCGAGGACTCGTCGACGACGGCCTTCCGCCAGCGGCTGGCCGACGTGATCCGGTCGATCACCGAGGGGCACGAGGTCCGCCCCGACCTGCGGTTGCGCAGCGAGCACGAGGAGCTGCCGCCGGATCTGCTGCTGGACCTGGTCGCGGTCGTGCGTGAGCTGGTGACCAACGTCGTCCGGCACGCCCGGGCCCGCCGGGTGACGGTGGCCGTCGAGGTCCGGACGGCCGCGTGCGTCGTGGTCACCGACGACGGGCGCGGGCTGCCCCCCGTGACCGTCCGCAGCGGGCTGGCGAACCTGGCCGACCGGGCCGAGCGGCGGGGCGGGGAGCTGACCTGCACGTCCTCGCCGTCGGGCACCGAGATCCGCTGGACCGCCCCGATGCCGCGCTGACCTCAGCCGCGGTCGCGGAGCTCGGTCGCGAGGATGGCCGCCTGGGTGCGCCGCTCCAGCCCCAGCTTGGCCAGCAGGTGGCTGGTGTAGTTCTTCACCGTCTTCTCCGCGAGCCCCATCCGGGCGCCGATCTGCCGGTTGGTGAGGCCCTCGCCGATCAGCCGCAGCACCGTGCGCTCCTGGTCGGTGAGCAGTCCGAGCCGGTCGGAGCCGGCCGAGCCGGGTCCGCGGTCGCGGGGCGCCGCGGGGGCGACGTCCTCGAACAGCCGGCCCCCGGCCGCCACGGCGTGCACCGCGGACACCAGCGCCGGCCCGCGGATCTGCTTGAGCAGGAAGCCGGAGGCGCCGGCCCGGACCGCCGCGTCGAGGGCCTCCTGCTCCGAGAAGCTGGTGAGCACCAGGCAGCGCAGACCCGGGACCTTGTCGCGCATGAGGCGGCACAGGTCCGCGCCGTCGCCGTCGGGGAGCCGCATGTCGACGACGAGCAGGTCGGGACGGACGGCGGGCACCCGCGCCAGCGCCTCCGCGACGGTGCCCGCCTCGCCCGCCACGGTGATGAGGGGATCGTCCTCGAGCACCTCGGCCACGCCCCGGCGGACCACCTCGTGGTCGTCGACCAGGAACACGCGCACCGGCGCGGTCGATGGCTGCACCGGCCACCTCCCCACGCTCCGTGACGACGATCACAGAGCGTAGGCCCTCGCGGGGCGGAGCGGGAGTCAGGCGGGCAGCAGCAACGCGGCGTAGAGCGTGAGACCCGGCCCGAACGCCATGACCACCACCGGGCCGTCGACGTCGGCCATCTCCTCGAGCACGAGCAGGACCGTGGCCGACGAGCAGTTGCCGTGCTCGGCGAGCACCCGCCGGGACGCGGCCAGCTGCTCCTCGGCCAGGCCGAGCTCGTCCCGGACGACGTCGAGGATGCGCGGGCCGCCGGGGTGCACGGCCCACCCGGCGACGTCCTCGATCCGCAGCCCGGCGCCGGAGAGCAGCTCGTCGACCACCCCGCCCACGTGCCGGGAGAGCACGTCGGGCACCCGGGGGGACAGCCCCATGCGGAAGCCGAGGTCGGTGACGTCCCAGGTCATGTGGTCGGCGGTCGAGGCGTCGGTGCGCGCCACCATCCCCGCCACCCGGCGGCCGCGGGAGGCGCCGGGCTCGAGGACGACGGCGGCGGCCGCGTCGGAGAACAGCGCGTGCGCCACCACCTGCTCCAGGTCCCGCTGCGCCGGCTGCACGTGCAGGCTGGTCAGCTCGCAGCACAGGAGCACGGCCGGACGGGACCGGGCCGTCACGAAGTCGCTGACCGCGGCCAGCCCGGGGATGGCGGCGTAGCAGCCCATGTGCCCGACCAGCAGCCGCTGCAGCCCGAGGGGCATGCCCAGATCGCCGGCCAGCCGGATGTCCAGGCCCGGGGTGGCGTACCCCGTGCAGGTGGCGACGGCGAACAGGCCCACGTCACCGGGCGCCAGGCCGGCGGAGTCGAGGGCGCCGGCGACCGCCTGCTTCCCCAGCGGCAGCGCCTCCTGGACGTAGCGCTCCATGCGGGCGCCGGTCCCCCACGAGCTCAGGTCCTCGTCCATCGGGCTGGCGACCGCGTGCCGCCGGCGCACGCCCGAGCTCTGGAAGATCCGCCGCGCGGCGCGCACGCCCTCGTAGTGCCGGGCGAAGAAGCCGTCCCAGACGGCGTCCTGGTCGAAGGTGGCCGGCAGGGCCGACCCCAGCCCGGTCACGACCGCGCTGCTCACAGGCGCTCCCCGGCGCTCGGCGTCATGCACCCGACGGTACGTGGCGCACAACCGGCTCGCCGACTCACCGTTTGCGCCCGTAGCCGGCGAACACGACGGCCGTGGAGCGGATCGGCTTCATCCGGACGAGCCGCCGACGGCCGAGCTTCCACGCGATCGCCTCCCGCATCGACGGCCGGAGGCCGACCAGCTCGAGGTCGAGACCCACCCGGTCGGCGGCCTCCAGCAGGTGCCGGCGATCGACGAACAGGGCCGGGTCGTGCAGCCCCCGGGGCGGCCCGCCGGGCAGGCGCTCGAGCAGGTGGACGTTGATCAGCCGCGACAGCCACCCGGCCGCCAGCGCGTCGAGCACCAGGGCGCCGCCGGGGCGGAGCAGGCGGGCGCACTCGGCGAGCACGCCTGCGTGGTCCTCGACGTGCTCCAGGATCTCGCCGGCCAGGACGACGTCGGCGCACCCGTCGGCGAGCGGCACCGCCAGGACCGAGCCGCGCACCGGCAGCAGCCCGTGGGCGCGGGCGAGCTCCAGCCCCCGCAGGCCGATGTCGACGCCGACGTGCCGGTAGCCCAGCTCCGCGACGTGCGGGCCCATCAGCCCACCGCCGCACGCGAGGTCGACGAGCACCGCGCCCGGGCGGGCGGCCGGCGGCACGTGCTCGGCGCGGGAGGCGGCCAGCCAGTGCAGGGCGGCGAACTCCCCGTCGTGCCGCCACCACTCGTCGGCGAGCTGGTCGTACTGCGCGGGGTCGTTGCGCCGCATCGGGCGAACCTACTGCTTCAGCGGGTCGTGCCCCCAGTTCATGAGCGAGTACCGCCAGCGGGAGGTCTCGACGTCCTCCGACTTCGGCTCCTGCGCAAGGTGCCGCTGGACGTAGCCGTGCACCTTGCGCATGTGCGCCAGGTCGTCGTCGGTCAGGTCGTCCTTCTTCGTGCGCAGCAGCTCGACGATCCGCCGTCCCGACTCGTGCCCGGTGGACTCGCCGGAGCCGCCGGTCTTCTGGCCGACCTCCTGCGACTCGTCGCTGCCCAGCCACTTCTCCAGCTCGGAGGCGGTCATGTTCACGGCCTCGCCGAAGTCGCGGCGGATCTGGTCAGCGTCGTCGGTCGCCATGGGTCGGCGGTACCGCTCCGGGAGCGGGCGGAAACCGCCGGTCTGGTACTGCTGGACGCCCGCAACCTGGAGGTCCGCGCATGTCCGTCACCGTCGTCGGCAGCCTGAACGAGGACGTGCTCGTCGCCGTCGGCCGGCTCCCGGGCCGGGGCGAGACCGTGATCGGCCGCTCCGCGGTGCTGGCACCGGGCGGCAAGGGCGCCAACCAGGCGGCGGCCGCCGGCGAGCTGGGGCCGGGGGTGCACATGGTCGGTCGCGTCGGGGAGGACCCGGCCGGGGACCGGCAGCTGGCGGCCCTCGCGGGCTCGCGGGTGAACGTGAGCCGGGTGCACCGCACCCCGGGCGTGCCGACCGGATCGGCGACCATCCCCGTGGAGGAGGGCAGCGGCGAGAACCTGATCGTCGTCGTCCCCGGCGCCAACGCCGAACTCACCCCCGAGGACGCCGACGTCGAGTCGGTCCGGCGAGCGCGGGTGGTGCTGCTCCAGCTGGAGGTCCCGCTGGCGACCGTGGATGCCGCCGCCCGGGCCGCCACCGGCACCGTCGTCCTGACCCCCGCTCCCCCGCAGCCGCTGCCCGCCGGGCTGCTGGAGCACGTCGACGTGCTGGTGCCCAACGAGCACGAGCTCGCCCAGCTCGCCGGTGCGGACCCGGGCGAGCGGTCGCCGGCGGAGCTCGCCGCGCTCGCGCGCTCGGTGGCGTCGTGCGCGGTGGTCGTCACGCTCGGGGCGCGCGGTGCGCTGGTGGTGCCGCCGGACGGCGCCGTCGTCCTGCAGGCGCCGCCGCCGGTGACCGCCGTGGACACGACCGGCGCCGGCGACTGCTTCTGCGGCGCCCTCGCGCAGGCGCTCGCCACCGACCCCGACCTGACCGCGGCCGTGCGCCTCGCCGTGACGGCCGCGGCGCTCTCGACGACCGGCCCGGGCGCCCGCGGCGCGCTGCCCGACGCGGCGGCGGTGGAAGCCCTGCTGCCCCGCACGCCCGCGGCCTCCCCGGTGGGCTGAGCAGGGGTTTCCCGGACGGCGACGAGGGCACAGGCCGGTCAGCGACGGAACGAGGAGGACCGCCATGACCGAGCCCGGCCGCACGCCGCACACGTCCGAGCGCGCCGAGGGCGACCCGCCCGGCGACGACGAGACCGGCGGTCGCACCCCGCACCCGCAGGAGCCGGCCGAGGGGAAGGACGCCGACCAGGGCCAGGGCGCCGACACCCCCGGTCAGTAGGAGCGCGGCAGCCGCAGGTCGTGCTGGGCGACGAAGCTGAGGATCATCTCCCGGCTGACCGGCGCGATCCGGCTGACCCGCGACATCGCCAGGAGCGCCGCGACCCCGTACTCCTGCGACAGGCCGTTGCCGCCGTGGGTCTGGATCGCCTGGTCGACGGCGTGCACGGCAGCCTCCGCGGCGGCGTACTTGGCGCTGTTGGCGGCCAGCCCGGCGTCCTGGCCGGCGTCGATCAACCAGGCGGCCTTCTGCGTCATCAGGCGGGCGCACTCGATCTCGATCTGGCAGGCGGCGAGCGGGTGGGCCAGCCCCTGGTGGGCGCCGATGGGCGTGCCCCACACCTGCCGCTCCCGGGCGTAGTCCGACGCCTTCCGCATGGCCAGCCGGGCGACGCCGAGCGAGTAGGCCGCGGCCATGACCCGCTCGGGGTTGAGCCCGGCGAACAGCTGCGCGATGCCCTGGTCCGGGTGGCCGACGAGGGCGTCGTCGGGCAGCCGCACGTCGTCGAGGAACACCTGGAACTGGCGTTCGGGGCTGACGATCTCCATCGGGATCGGCGAGGCGGTGAGCCCCGGCGCGTCGGTGGGGACGACGAAGAGCGCGGGCCGGAGCGTCCCCTTAGGGCCGTCGGCGAGCCGGCCGACGACGAGCAGCGCGTCGGCCTGGTCGACGCCGCTGATCCAGACCTTCTGCCCGCGCAGCACCCACCCGTCGCCGTCCCGCCGGGCGACCGTGGTGATCTCGTGGGAGTTCGAGCCGGCGTCGGGCTCGGTGATGGCGAAGCCCATGGTCGTGGAGCCGTCGGCCAGGCCGGGCAGCCAGCGCTGCTTCTGCTCCGGGGTGCCGAACCGGCCGATCACCGTGCCGCAGATGGCCGGTGAGACGACCATCATCAGCAGCGGGCAGCCGGCGGCGCCGAGCTCCTCGAGCACGATCGAGAGCTCGACCATGCCGCCGCCGCCCCCGCCGTGCTCCTCGGGCAGGTTCACGCCGAGGAAGCCGGCCTTCCCGGCCTCCGCCCAGAGCGCGTCGGTGCGCCCGCCGGACCGTGCCTGCTCGAGGAAGTAGGCCTGCCCGTAGCGGGAGCCGAGGTCGGCGACGGCGGACCGCAGCGCGCGCAGCTCGTCGCCCTCGTCGAAGTCCAGCGTCATGCGTCCTCCTCCGTCGCGGACGGGCGGTCGACGCCGGGGGGCCCGGCGAAGGCCTGGGCGAGGTCGAGCCAGCGATTGGCGTCGTCGCCGGTGGCCACGAGCGCCAGGTCGGCGCGGTGCCGGCGCCGGGTGACGCGCAGGCAGAAGTCGAGGGCGGGGCCGGTGACCCGCTGGGCGGCGTCCTCGGGCCCGAAGGCCCACACGTCGCCGCCGGGTGCGGTCAGCTCCACCCGGAACGGCTCGGCCGGGGCGGGCAGGCCGTGCTGGGCGAAGGCGAAGTCGCGGGTGCGGACCCCCAGGTGGGCGATCGGACGCAGGCGGGACGAGACCGACGGCGGGAGCGCCAGCGCGTCGGTGACGTCGAGGCCGTGCGCCCAGGTCTCCATCAGCCGGGCGGTGGCCAGGGACGGGGCGCTCATCGGCGGGCCGAACCACGGCACCTTCGCCCCCTCGGGCAGCGCGGCGAGCGCCCGGGCCAGGTCCGCGCGGCTGGTCCGCCAGCGCTCCACCAGCAGCGACGGGTCGACCGCGGCCCCCTCGGCGGCCGCGGTGTCCACCGCGGCGGCCAGTTCCGCGGCGCTCCCGGACGCGGCCGCGGCGAACTCCTCCGGCTCGGTGACCGCCCGCAGCGCCTGCTCGTCGGTCCAGGCGAGGTGGGCGATCTGCATCGCCACGGTCCAGCCCTCCGCGGGCGTGGGCAGGAGCCAGGCGGTGTCCTCGAGGTGGGCGACCGCCGCGTCGAGGGCCGCCCCCTCGGCGGCCAGGTCGTCGAGCAGCGCGGCCAGCAGCCGGGCGCGGTCGCTCATCCCCACCTCCGTCCGGGGCGGCGACGGTGCCGGCCCGGCGCCGACCGTACGGGCGGCCGGCTCGCCCTGGCCAGCGGGCGAGGCGGTCGGGCAGGCTCGGGCACCGTGCTCCTCGACGCCGCCCTGCTGTCCACCGGGATCGACGGCATCCCGGCCACCGCCCGCGACCTGGAGGCGCGCGGCTACGCCGGTGTCTGGGCCTCGGAGGTGGACCACGACCCGTTCCTGCCGCTGCTCTCCGCCGGCCAGGCGACCGAACGGCTCCAGGTCGGCACCGCGATCGCGGTGGCCTTCGCGCGGTCGCCCATGACGCTGGCCACCACCGCGCACGACCTGCAGCGCTACACCCGCGGCCGGTTCGTGCTCGGCCTGGGCACGCAGGTCAAGGCGCACGTCGAACGCCGCTTCTCCATGCCGTGGAGCCCGCCGGTGGCGCGCATGCGGGAGTACGTCGCGGCGCTGCGCGCCATCTGGGCCTCCTGGCAGGACGGCACGCCGCTGCGCTTCCAGGGCGAGCACTACCGGCACACCCTGATGACCCCGATGTTCGCCCCCGCCCCGCACGAGTGGGGGCCACCCCCGGTGTACCTGGCCGCGGTCGGACCGGCGATGACCCGGCTCGTGGGTGAGGTGGCCGACGGGTTGCTGGTGCACGGCTTCACGACGGAGCGCTACCTGCGCGAGCGGACCCTCCCCGCCCTCGAGGACGGGCTGGCGGCCGCCGGCCGCACCCGGGAGCAGGTAGCAGTCACGCTGCCGGGCCTGGTGGTCTCCGGGCGCTCCGAGGAGGAGCTGGCGGAGGCGGCCGCGGCGGTGAAGGCCACGATCGCCTTCTACGGCAGCACCCCGGCGTACCGCCCGGTGCTCGAGCTGCACGGCTGGGAGTCCCTCGCCGACGAGCTGCACGCGCTCTCGGTCGGCCGTCGCGAGGACAAGTGGACGGCGATGCGCGACCTGGTCGACGACGAGGTTCTCGCCGCCTTCGCCGTCGTCGCCGAGCCGGACGACGTGGCCGCGCAGGTGCGCGCTCGCTACGACGGCGTGGTGGACCGGTTCAGCGTCTACGCGTCCTATCCGGCGCCGCTGGACCTGTGGGACCCGCTGGTCGGCTCCTTCCGCTGACACGGGTCCGGGCGGGGCGTCGGCCATGCTGGGCCCGACGTCCCGATCCCAGCGAGGAGTTCTCCCCCGTGCCGCGCCTCCGCACCAGCCTCGTCCCGCTCGCGCTCACCGCCCTGCTGCTGGCCGGGTGCGGGGGCGAGGACGCCCCCGAGAGCACCGCCGCCGTGGCGAGCGGCAACCCCGACACCTGCACCGGCGAGGTCGTCGACGTCGTCGTCTCGGTCGGGCAGTGGGGCGACGTCGCGCGCCGGGTCGGCGGGGACTGCGCGAACGTGACGACGGTGCTCGCCACCGG
Organism: Blastococcus sp. SYSU D00922; assembly: GCF_054050495.1. Lineage (NCBI taxonomy): Bacteria > Bacillati > Actinomycetota > Actinomycetes > Geodermatophilales > Geodermatophilaceae > Blastococcus > Blastococcus sp. SYSU D00922. The sequence continues at coordinate 99,704 of NZ_JBJGZL010000001.1, read as the reverse complement.
GGACGTCGACCCGCACGAGGCCGAACCGACACCGGCCGACCTGGCGGCCTTCGCGGACGCCGACCTGGTGGTGGTGAACGGGGCCGGCTACGACCGGTGGGCCGAGGCCGCCGCCGCGGCGCAGGAGCCGGAACCGGCCGTGCTGGCGGTGGCCGACCTGCTCGACGACCCGGCGACCGGCGATCCGCACGTCTGGTCGGCGCCGGCGGCGGTGCACGCGCTCGCGCCGGCGCTGGCCGAGGAGCTGGGGGAGCTCTCGCCCGACGCCGCCGACGTGTTCGAGGCGAACGCGGCGACGTGGCAGGCGGACCTCCGGCAGTACCTGGACGCCGTCCTGGCGCTCGGCTCGACGGTCAGCGGCCGGACGTACGCGGCGACCGAGCCGGTGTTCGACCGGATGGCCGCGAGCCTGGGCCTCGTCGACGCCACGCCGGAGGGCTACCGGCGCAGCGCGGCCCGTGGGGACGAGCCGGCGGCCGCGGACCTGAGCGCCTTCGAGTCCGCGCTCGCCGACGGCACGGTCGGCGTGCTGGTGCTCAACGAGCAGACCGGCGGCGACGCGGCGGAGACGCTGCGGTCGGCGGCCGAGGACGCCGGGGTGCCGGTGGTCGAGGTGACCGAGTCGCCCGCTTCCCAGGACGAGTCCTTCCTCGGGTGGCAGCTCGCCCAGCTCAGCGCGCTGGCCGAGGCCCTGGACGCCGCCCGCTGACCTGCGCCGACGTGACCGAGATCTCAGGCCCCGTGGGGTGGATCACGCCAGTCGGACGTTTCTCCGGCCGCGAAGCAAGGGCACGCTGGGACACATGGAGGACACGCAGCGCGACGTACGAGTTTCCGACGACTCCCCCGAGGCCCAGACCGAGGAGTCCCGCAGCCCGGAGCCGGCCGCCGTCGCGGTCGCCCGCATGCTGGCCAACCCCCGCCGCGTCCGCCGCAACTGACGGAGGGCCCGACGGGACGAAGCGCCCCGCCGGTCACTCTCCGTAGCACCACGAGCAACACCGCTCCCCGCCGCCACGGGTAACCCGTTCACCTCTGGTTACCCAGAGCTACATCCACGGCGTGCCGCGAACTGCTCCGTCACGCCGCTGGTGCACCATCGCTGCGTGACCGCCGCCCCGATCCTCTCCGCCGACGCCTACGCCGCCGACGCCCTCGGTGCCGCCGGCGCCGGGACCCCCGTCCGCCGCAGCCGCGCCGAGCGGCAGGCGATCGTCCTGGACACCGCGGAGCGGCTGTTCGCCGGCCGCAGCTCGCGCAGCGTCGGGATGGACGAGCTCGTCCGCGAGACCGGCCTGGGCAAGATGACGGTCTACCGGCTCTTCAAGAGCAAGGACGACCTGGTCGGCGCCTACCTGTCCCGCAAGGCCGCCACGGTGCTGGCCTTCATCGACGCCGAGCTGGTGCGGCTCGAGGGCGACCCGCGCGCAGCCCTGCTGTCGGTCGTCGACGCCGTCGAGCGCGACGTGACGCGCACCGGTTTCCGCGGCTGCCCGTTCACCAACGTCAGCAGCGAGTACGACGACCCGCAGCACCCGGCCCGGTCGGCCGCCGCCGACTACAAGTTCGAGCTGCACATGCGCCTCGAGCGCCTCGCCGAGCAGGTCGCGCCGGGCAACGGCGAGGACCTCGCCGCCCAGATCCACCTGATCATCGACGGCATGTACCTCTCCGGCGGGCTGCTGGGTCCTGACGGGCCCGCCTCGCACGGTCGCCAGCTGGCCGAGCGGCTCATCGACATCGCGGTCGACCGGGTCTGACCTGCGGGCGGCCGGGGGTCCCCGCACGATGAGCGGGTGACCGACGACCGGACCCGTCCCGACCTCGACGACACCACCGTCGAGGGCCTTGGCAAGCTGTCCGAGGCGCTCGAGACCGTCGACCAGGCCCGGGGCCTGCTCTACGGCTTCCACCAGCTGACCGGCAAGGCCGACCGGCTCCTGCAGGAGGCCGTCGACCTGCTCGGCAAGGCAGGGGCCACCAGGCTGGCCGACGACATCGACCGCGACCTCGTCGGCCGCAACGTGATCGCCGACCGCTGGACCTTCCAGATCGTCGAGGACTTCGACGAGAACTACTGGGGCACGTTCCGCGCCTTCGACCAGCGCGCCCGCGACGAGCTCGCCGGCGGCGACCGGCACGTCTACGAGGCCCGGATGAAGCAGGGCGAGCGGACCCACGGCCACCCGAACCACGAGGCAGGCCCCGCCCTCCAGGAGTGATGGCCCGGTGCGTCCGCGAGATCGGGGTCGTGGGGGTCTACGCGACCCTCGGAAGCCCCGGTTCCCCGATCTCGGCGGCGAGGGAGCCGACTGGCTGCGGCCTCCGGGGGAGGCGACCATGGCCGCATGACGATGCCGGCACCTGACGACGACCGCGACGCGAAGCCCCTCGGTGCCGAGACGGCCCCGCCCGCCGACCCGGAGTCGCAGGGCGGCGAGGAGGGGCCGGCCAGCGGGGTCGCCGGGCCGAGCTACCCGCCGGCCGAGACCGAGCCGGACGCGCACGCCTGACCTGCGGCGCGCGCCGCTGAGCAGCACACTTGGGACGTGAGCACTCCCGAACCCCGCCCCGCAGGCGCGCCCGGCACCGACCCCACGCTCGGCTTCCCGGGCAACCAGGGCTCCACCCCGCCGCCGGTCACCTCGGCCGGCCCCGACGGTCCCGCGCCGGCCACCGGCAAGGCCCCACGGCACACCGGCCGCACGATCGGCCGCACGCTGGCGCTCGCCCTGCTCGTCTTCGTGACCGTCGTCCTCGTGCTGTTCGTCGTCTTCAACACCCAGACCGTCGACATCAGCCTGGTGTTCGCCGACGTCCGGGCGCCGCTGGTCCTGGCGCTGCTCATCGCCGCCGTCCTCGGTGCGCTGTTCGCGTGGCTGCTGACCGCCGTCCTGGCCGTGCGGGGGCGGCGGAAGAACCGCTGACCAGGCCGTACCTCACCCCGACTGGGCGCGTCACGGCGGGGCCACTTGCTCGTTGCTACCGGTGGGTAATAGCGTTTGTTACTGGCGAGTAGGACATCGCCATCCACCGGCACGGAGCACGGGAGCCCAGCTCAATGACGCACTACACCGCCAACCTGCGGGACCTCGAGTTCAACCTCTTCGAGTTCCTCGACACCAAGGACCGGTTCGGCACCGGCCCGTTCGAGCAGATGGACGCCGAGACCGCGCGCGGTGTGCTGGCCGAGATCCGCAAGCTGTCGGAGGGTCCGCTGGCGGCGTCCTTCATCGACGCCGACCGGAACCCGCCGGTCTTCGACCCGAGCACGCACTCGGTGAAGCTGCCCGAGTCGTTCAAGAAGTCGGTCGAGGCGCTCAACGCCGGTGAGTGGTACCGCCTGGACCTGTCGGAGGAGCTGGGCGGCTTCGGCGCCCCCGCGGCCCTGACCTGGGGGGCGTTCGAGATGGTGCTCGGCGCCAACCCCGCCGTGTTCATGTACGGCTCGGGCCCCGCGTTCGCCCAGACCCTGTTCGACCTGGGCACCGAGGACCAGAAGAAGCTCGCCCGCATCATGATCGACAAGGGCTGGGGCGCCACGATGGTGCTCACCGAGCCCGACGCCGGCTCCGACGTCGGCGCCGGCCGCACCAAGGCCGTGCAGCAGCCCGACGGCTCGTGGCACATCACCGGCGTGAAGCGCTTCATCACCTCCGCCGAGCACGACCTCAGCGACAACATCATCCACATGGTGCTGGCCCGCCCGGAGGGCGCGAAGGCCGGCACGAAGGGGCTGTCGCTGTTCGTCGTCCCCAAGTTCCACGTCGACCTCGAGACCGGTGAGCTGCTCGAGCGCAACGGCGCCTACGTCACCAACGTCGAGAAGAAGATGGGCCTCAAGGTCTCCACCACCTGCGAGGTCACCTTCGGCGACGGGCCCGTGCCGGCCCAGGGCTGGCTGGTCGGCGAGGTGCACGACGGCATCGCCCAGATGTTCAAGATCATCGAGTACGCCCGCATGTTCGTCGGCACCAAGGCCATCGCCACGCTGTCGGCCGGCTACCAGGTGGCCCTCGACTACGCGAAGAGCCGCGTCCAGGGCGCGGACCTGACGGCCACGTCGAAGGACGCGCCCCGGGTCACCATCACCCACCACCCCGACGTGCGCCGCTCGCTGATGCTGCAGAAGTCCTACGCCGAGGGCATGCGCGCGCTGTACCTCTACGCGGCGAGCTTCCGCGACCAGGTCACGCAGGCCGAGGCGGAGGGCAAGGGCGACAGCGAGGAGGCCAAGCTGGCCGAGCGGGTCAACGACCTGCTGCTGCCGGTGGTGAAGGGCTTCGGCTCGGAGCGGGCGACCCAACTGCTCACCGCCGAGTCGCTGCAGACCCTGGGCGGCTCCGGCTTCCTCCAGGACTACCCGATCGAGCAGTACATCCGGGACTCGAAGATCGACACCCTCTACGAGGGCACCACGGCCATCCAGGGCCAGGACTTCTTCTTCCGGAAGATCGTCAAGGACGGCGGTGTCGCCCTGACCTGGCTGGCCTCCCAGATCCAGGCCACGATCGACGCCGAGGTCGGCAACGGCCGGCTCAAGGAGGAGCGGGCGCTGCTGGCGACCGCCCTGCAGGACGTCCAGGGCATGCTCACCGCGATGTTCGGTCACCTGACCGCCGCGCAGGAGGACATGTCGAGCCTCTACAAGGTCGGCCAGAACACGTCCCGGCTGCTGCTGGCCGTCGGCGACCTCGTCACCGCCTGGCTGCTGATTCGCCAGTCCGAGGTCGCGCTCGCGGCGCTCTCCGGCGAGGTCTCGGAGAAGGACCGGTTCTTCTACGAGGGCAAGCTCGCCGCCACCCGCTTCTTCACCTCGCAGGTGCTGCCGCGCCTGTCGTCGGAGCGGGTCATCGCCGAGCAGACCGACAACGCGCTGATGGAGGTCGACGAGGCCGCCTTCTGAGCTTCGCCCCGCCGAGCGGCCGTCGTCCCGTCGTGGGACGGCGGCCGCTCGCCGTTTCCGGCGCGGGACTGCGGGCATGGCCTCCGGGAGACGACCGCCGGACAGGAGACCACCCATGACCGACCCCCCGGGCAGCGACCGGATCCAGCAGGACGTCCCCACGGCCTCGGGGACGGGTGACAACAGCTCCACCGGGGCCTCCGGCTCGAGCTTCGACGAGGTGCCCCTCACCGCGGACGAGGCGATCGAACGGGACGACGCCCACGGCGACGAGCTGCCCGCCCGGGCGGACGGCGATGTCGCACGCGGCGCCGGCGGCGGCGCGTCGGGCGAGGTGTCCGAACCGACCCAGCGATCAGGCGGGAGCAACGCATGAGCGAGTCCGACCCCACCGGCTACCGGGAGTCCCCGGACACCACCGACGGTCCCGCCGCCGGGGATCAGGACGCCGGGGTGCCGGCCGACGAGGACGCCACGACCCTCACGACCGACGACGAGGCGCAGTCCGACGACGGCGTCGTCCGGCCGGGCAACCAGCCCGACTAGCCCCGCTCGTGCGAACGGCCCCCTCGGGAAGTCCGAGGGGGCCGTTCGTCGTGGTGGTCAGACGCGCTCGGTCGCGCGCCCCACGGCCTTCGGGACGACCGCGTGGTCGGCGGCGAGGTCCCGCCGGCTGGTCTCCCCGTAGGCGAGCACCGCGATGACCGTCACGACGGCGCAGGCGACGAGATACAGCGCCACCCGGGTGGGGTTCGGGTCCTCGAAGCTGCCCAGCAGCGCCAGCGCGATGAGCGGCGCCGGGGCGCCGGCCACCAGCGAGGCCAGCTGCGAGCCGATCCCCACGCCGGTGTAGCGCGACTTCGTGCCGAACAGCTCGGCGAAGAAGGCCGCCTGCGGGCCGTACATGGCGCCGTGGAACAGCAGCCCGACCGTGATGGCGAAGACGCTGAGCCAGAAGCTGTCCGCGTCGAGCAGCCCGAACAGGACGAAGGCCCACGCGCCGATGCCGACGGCGCCGAACAGGTAGACCGGGCGCCGGCCGATGCGGTCGGACAGCGCACCCCACAGCGGGATGGTCAGCAGGTGCACCGCCGAGGCGATGACCAGCGCGTTGAGGGTGAACGAGGACTCCGCCCCCTCGGCCTTGGTCAGGTAGGAGAGGCTGAAGACCGTGAGCAGGTAGAAGGAGACGTTCTCGGCGATCCGGGCGCCCATCGCGACGAGGACCTCGCGCTTGTAGTGCGCGAGCACCGTGAGGATGGGGGCCTTCTCCGCGACGCCGGTCTCGGCCGCTTTTTCCGCGGCGACGCGCTGCGCCTCCAGGAAGACCGGCGACTCGCTGACCGCCAGGCGCACGAACATGCCGACGATGATCAGCACGGCCGAGAGCAGGAACGGGATGCGCCAGCCCCAGCTCTCGAAGGCGGCGTCGGACTGGAAGGCGGCCAGCAGGGCGAGGACGCCGGTGGCCAGCAGGTTGCCCGCGGGGGCGCCGGCCTGCGGCCACGAGGACCAGAAGCCGCGGTTCTCCGGCCTGCCGTGCTCGGAGACCAGCAGGACCGCACCGCCCCACTCCCCGCCGAGGGCGAAGCCCTGGATGAGGCGCAGCGTGATGAGCAGCAGCGGGGCGAGGACGCCGACGGTGCCGAAGGTGGGCAGGAGGCCGATGGCGAAGGTCGCGCCGCCCATCATGAGCAGCGAGATGACCAGCAGCTTCTTGCGCCCGATGCGGTCGCCGAAGTGGCCGAACACGAGGGCGCCGATGGGGCGCGCGGCGAAGCCGACGGCGTAGGTGCCGAAGGAGAGCAGGGTGCCGGCGAACTCCGACTGCTCGGGGAAGAACAGCGCCGGGAACACCAGTGCGGCCGCGGAGCCGTAGAGGAAGAAGTCGTACCACTCCACCGTGGTGCCGATGACGCTGGCGCCGACGACGCGACCGAAGCCGGCTCGGGGCTGCGCTGGTGCGGACATGGGGGGTCTCCTCGTCGAGAGCGGTGCCTGTCCCGGACGACGCTAGGACCGCGGTCACACCCCGGCCATGTGCGTGATCGACGCGAATGTGACCGGCGCCATGTGTGCTAGACCCATGCCAGGCGGCGCCACCGTGACCCGTGCCGTGGCATCGCTCGGCGCGGCGTGGTGTGGCGCGCACCCACTGCCGGCCAGTCGGGTGTGTGCCGTCGCCCCGTGGGGAGCCCTGCGATGGCGGCCTACCGTCGCGGTCATGGCGGCTCACCTGGTCGGACGACGCGCACTCATCACCGGCGGCGGATCGGGCATCGGACGGGCCTGCGCCGTCCGGCTCGCGGAGGACGGGGCGGACGTCGTCGTGGTGGACCGGGACGCGGAGGCCGCCAAGGCGGTCGCGGCCGAGGTGGGCGGCACGGCCACCGCCGTCGACCTCTCCGACCTCGACGCGGTGGACGCGCTCGACCTGGCCGTCGACGTCCTGGTCAACAACGCCGGTCTCCAGCACGTCGCCCCGGTGCACGAGTTCCCGGTCGACCGCTTCTCGTACATCCTGCGGCTCATGGTGGAGGCCCCCTTCCGGCTCGCCCGCGGCGCACTCCCGCACATGTACGCGCGGGGCTGGGGTCGCGTCGTCAACGTCAGCTCGATCCACGGCCTGCGTGCCTCCGCGTACAAGTCCGCCTACGTGACGGCCAAGCACGGCCTGGAGGGGCTGTCCAAGGTGATCGCGCTCGAGGGGGCCGAGCACGGGGTCACCTCGAACTGCGTGAACCCCGCCTACGTCCGGACGCCGCTGGTGGAGGGGCAGATCGCCGACCAGGCACGGGCGCACGGGCTGTCCGAGGACGAGGTGGTGGAGCAGGTGATGCTCGCGCCCGCGGCGGTCAGGCGCCTCATCGAGCCGGCCGAGGTCGCTGACGCGGTGTCGTGGTTGTGCTCCCCCGCCGCCGCATCGGTCACGGGCACGTCCCTCGTGATGGACGGCGGATGGAGCGCGCACTGAACGCGCCGGCGGGCACGATGCCGCCTGTGTCGCGTGCTGCCGAGTACTTCGAGCTGCTGCTCGCGGACGCGGCCGCCATCGAGTACGAGCGGCCCCTCGTCCGCGCCCGCGCCGCAGGAGCCGACGCGGAAGAGCTGGCCGAGCTCGAGCGGGTGAAACTGCTGGCCCTCGAGGTGCGGGAGGCCTTCGCCGCGCGCCGCCGCCGCGAGTCGGAGCTCTCGGCGCTGTTCGACACGGCGAACGACCTCGCCGCGCTGCGCGGCGTCGACTCCGTGCTCACCGCGATCGTCCGACGGGCGCGCTCCCTGCTCGGCACCGACGTCTCCTACCTGACCCTGAACGACCCCGCACGGGGCGACACCTACATGCGGGTCACCGACGGATCGGTGTCCGCCCGCTTCCAGGCGCTGCGGCTGCCGATGGGCGCCGGCCTGGGTGGGCTGGTCGCGCAGACGGCGGCCCCGTACGCCACCGCCAGCTACTTCACCGACTCCCGGTTCCGGCACACCGCCGACATCAACGACGGCGTGCACGACGAGGGGCTCGTCGCGATCCTCGGCGTCCCGCTCATCCGCGGCTCGCAGGTCATCGGCGTGCTGTTCGCCGCCGACCGGACCGAGCGCAGCTTCGACAGGTCGCAGGTGTCGCTGCTCGGCTCGCTCGCCGCGCACGCGGCCATCGCGCTGGACAACGCCCGGCTGCTGGAGGAGACGCGCACCGCGCTGGACGAGCTGTCGACCGCCAGCCGTGAGCTGCGGGCGTACACGGCGTCGGTCGAGCGGGCTGCCGGCGCCCACGACCGGTTCATCGACCTCGTCCTGCGGGGCGGTGGGGTGGAGGACGTCGCCGCCGCGGTCACCGAGGCGCTGGGCGGGCGCCTCACCGTCCTGGACGAGGAGGGACGGCCCACCCCTGCGGGAGGGGCGGACTCCGCGCACCCGCTCCCACCCGACCCTGCGGCGGCTCTGACGCTCGCCCGCTCGACAGGCCGCACCGTCCGCGACGGCACCTGGTGGACGGCCGCGGTGACGGTGGGCAGCGAGCTGCTCGGCGGCCTAGTCCTGCACCGGGACGACGACCTGTCCGATTCCGACCAGCGCATCCTCGAGCGGGCCGCGCTGGTGACTGCGCTGCTGCTGCTGATCCGACGGACGGCCGGCGAGGCGGAGAACCGGGTGCGGGGCGAGCTGCTCGAGGAGCTGCTGAGCACCGCCGTCCGGGATCCCGACGGGCTGCGGGAGCGGGCCCGCCGGCTGGGCGCCGACCTCGACCGCCCGCACGCCGTCGTCGTGGCACGGGTCGAGGAGCACTGCCGACCGCGCGCGCTGGCCGCCGCCACGCACCTGGCGGCGACGCGGGGTGGGCTGGCGGGCACCCACGACGGCTCCGTCGTGCTCTGCCTCCCCGATCTGGAGCCGGGCGCCGCGGCCGCCCTGGTCTGCCGTGACCTGGGCGGGGCGGGGGCCGGGACGGTGACCGCCGGCGGGGCGGGGCCGGCCCGCGGTCCGGCCGCGATCGCCCCGGCGCAGGCCGAAGCGGCACGGTGCGCGGCGACGCTCGTGGCGCTGGGCCGGGCCGGGGACTCAGCGAGCGCCGACGAGCTGGGCTTCTTCGGCCTGCTCGTCGGTGACGGCCGCGACGTGCGCGCCTTCGTCGACGCGACCCTCGCGCCGGTGCTGGAGTACGACGCCAAGCGCGGCACCGACCTGGAAGGCACGCTCCAGGCGTACTTCGACGCCGGCAGCTCGCCCGCCCGCGCCGCCGAGGCGCTCCAGGTGCACGTCAACACCGTGACGCAGCGGCTGGACCGGGTGGGCCGCCTGCTGGGCCGGGAGTGGTCGTCACCCCGGCGCGCGCTCGAGGTCCAGCTGGCTCTCCGGCTGCACCGGCTCACCGGGACGTCGGCGGTCTGACCGCGCCGATCGCCCTATCTACCCTGGAGCGGTGCCGTCCGCCCTCGACACCAGCGTGCTGCCGCGCGAGGAGTGGCTGGCCCACACGGTCGCGCACGCGGCGCGGATCGACAGGTGGGCCGGGCCGCACCGGGAGCGCCGCCGCCGCGGCGAGGCGCACCCGGTCCTGGACTTCCTCTTCACGTACTACTCCGAGACGCCCGGCCGCCTGCGCCGGTGGCACCCGGGCCCGGACGTCGCGCTCGCCGCTCCCGCCCCGCACGAAGGGTGGCGCTGGTACGCGACCGACGGGAAGGCCGTGCGCCTCGACGTCGGGGCGTTCGCAGCCGACCGCGGGGACACCGTCCGCTTCGTCCGCCGGCTGCTCGCGGCGACCGCCTCCCGGCCTGCGTTCAGCGGCTGCTTCGGCCTGCACGAGTGGGCGATGGTCTACCGCGACACCGGCACCCGGCACCCGGTTCCCCTCCGCCTCGGCCAGGAGGGCACGGACGCCGTCGTCGAGGCACACCCCATCCGCTGCAGCCACTTCGACGCCTTCCGCTTCTTCACGCCCCAGGCCGTCGGCCGCAACCGGCTGCAGCCGACCCGGGAGAGCCAGCCGGAGCTGGAGCAGCCCGGCTGCCTGCACGCCGGCATGGACCTCTACAAGTGGGCCTACAAGCTGAGCCCGGCCACGCCGGGTGAGCTGGTGGCCGACTGCTTCGAGCTGGCGGTGGAGATCCGGGAGCTCGACATGCGGGCCTCGCCCTACGACCTGCGTGCCCACGGCTACGAGCCGGTCGCGATCGAGACGCCCGAGGGCAAGGCGGCCTACGTCGCCGCCCAGCGCGGGTTCGCCGAGCGCGGCGCCGTCCTGCGCACGCGCCTGATCGAGCTCTGCGACCGGCTGCTCGGCTGAGCGCTCGACGGATCCGTCGAGCCGTCAGCGCCGGCGGATGCCCTCGGCGAGGCGGAGGACGACGGTCCGCGCGTCCTCGAAGGCCTGCGACCGGGCGTCCGGCGCCGCGCCGGCGATGAGCATGGCCGCCGCGCCGACGACCGAGTGGACGATGCGGGCGGCCGGCTCGAGGGGGAGCGGGTCGATCTCCCCCGCCTCCACCAGCGTGCGGACGAGTCCTTCCACCAGCTTGTAGCTGTGCAGCTCCTCCGCCTCGCACCACTCGGCGTAGGGCAGCGCGACCGGGCCCTCGCGCATGACCACCGCGCCGTAGACGGTGTCGCGGCAGGCGCGCAGGAAGGCGTCGAGTCCCGCGAGAGCCCCCTCCCACGGGGTGGCGGCGGCTTCGACGGCCCGGCTCACCTCCTGCGTGGTGGCCGCCTCGAGGTCGTCGAGGACGGCTCGGAAGAGCGCCTGCTTGCTCGGGAAGTGCCCGTAGAAGGCTCCCTTGGTCACGCGGGCCCGACCGGCGATCTCCTCGAGCGACGTCCGGGCGTACCCGCGCTCGGCGAACAGGGCCGCCGCGCCGTCGAGGAGCGCCTGCCGCGTGGCGGCGGAGTACTCCTCGCGCCTCGACTTGCCCGGCTCCACGACCGCGAGCATAGTCATATACCGCCGGTACATCTTCTACCTCGAGTAGCGACGGGAGCCGGGTCATGGATGATTCGGACGGCGGGACGGCAGCGGAGCGACGCAGGAGAAGGGCGACGGCACTGCGCGCTCTCGCGCAGGAGACGGATCCCGCGTCCACGGGGTCGCCGGCGCGGGCGGAGGCGCTCCGGCACTTCGGCGACGCGCACGAGCTGGTGCTCGCCGTGCACCAGCGCTGGCAGGTGAGCCTGCTGGCACGGCTGGACCAGGTCATCGAGGACCAGCCGGCCGACCTGCACCGGGCGGTGCTCCGCGCGGTGCGGGAGCAGAGCCGGGCCATGCCGGGGTTCGCCGCGCTGCTGCGCGAGCACGCGGACGACCCGGTTCTGGCCCGGGCGCAGGGGCGGCTGGCCGACGACGTCGCGCGGGCGTGCCCGTGCGGTCGCCCTCATCCGCTCGTCGCCCCAGCCGGACCACCGGTCCGCTTCCGGCCGGGGATGGCCGCGCTCGTGGCGGCGGTGCGCCGGCACGCCGGCACCCCCCGGCTCCGGTGCGCGCGGCACGGGCGGTCGCGGGGCGGCGGCCTCGTGCCACGACGGATCTGACCGGCGCCCGCGTACCGGGCGTTCGCCATGACGTCGCCGGGGCGTCGGCAGCACGCCGTACCGTCGGACGGGTGACCTCGACGCAGACCGGCCGCTGGGTGCGGCTCGACGGGACCGCCAACACCCGGGACCTGGGCGGCCTGCCCACCAGCGACGGAGGCCGCACGGTGCCGGGCCGGATCCTGCGCAGCGACAACCTGCAGACGCTCACCCCGGACGACGTCCGGCGGCTGGTCGGCGAGCTGGGCCTGCGGCAGGTGATCGACCTGCGGACGACGGCGGAGATCCTGCTCGAGGGCCGCGGCCCGCTGCGCGACGTCCCCGAGGTCTCGCACCGCCACTTCACCCTGCTGCCCGAGCGGGGCCACCACACCGACGTGTTCGCGGTGGAAGAGGACGACCCCGAGCTGGACCTGCCGGCCGGCTGGATGGAGTCGCTCCTGCCCCGCCAGGTCGCCGCGCACGACGAGGGCGAGCCCCCGGCGGTCCGCTCCTACCTGGGCTACCTCGGTCAGCGGGGTGACAACGTGGTCGCCGCGCTGCGGGCGCTCGCGCACGCCGGTCCCGGCGCCTCCGTCGTGCACTGCGCGGCGGGGAAGGACCGCACGGGCGTCGTCTGCGCGCTCTCCCTGGCCGTCGCCGGGGTGCCGCACGACGAGATCGTCGCCGACTACGCCATGACCGCCGACGTCATCGAGGGGGTGGTCGCCCGGCTGGCCGCATCACCCACCTACGCCGAGGACATGGAGGCGCGCGACATCGCCGTCCACACGCCCCGCGCGGAGACCATGGACCGCGTGCTGACGCTCCTCGACGAGCGGCACGGCGGTCCGCTGGGGTGGCTCGACGCGCACGGTTTCGGCGCGGACGAGCAGGCGGCGCTGCGGGCGCGGCTGCGTTCCTGACCCGTCAGCGGGCGGTGCGCGCCCCGGGCCGGGTGCGCTGCTTGTGCCGGTACATCGCGGCGTCGGCCTCGCGCAGCAGCTGATCGGCACTGCGTTCGCCGTCGCCTCCGTGGACCGCCACGCCGACGCTCGTCCCGGCCGTGACCTCCCGGCCCTCCAGCCGGAAGGGCTCGGTGAAGCAGCCGGACACCCGCTCGGCCAGCCCGTGCGCGTCGGCCGGGTCGACCAGCCCGGGCAGGATGATCGCGAACTCGTCCCCGCTCAGCCGGCCGACCGTGTCACCGGGGCGGACGGCGGCCCGCAGGCGCGCGGCCACCTGCCGCAGGAGCTCGTCGCCGGCGGCGTGACCGAGGGTGTCGTTCACCTGCTTGAACCCGTCGAGGTCGCAGAACAGCACGCCCAGGTGGGCGGCGGGACGGGCGTCGGACAGCTGCTCCTGGAGCCGGTCGAGGAAGAGCACCCGGTTGGGGAGGCCGGTGAGCGCGTCGTGGGTGGCCTGGTGCCGCACCGTCGCCAGGAGCCGCGCCTTCTGCAGGGCGCTGGTCGCCTGGTCGCCGACGCCGCGCAGCCGGGCGAGGACGTCGCCGTCGAGCTGGGTCGGGGCCTCGCCGCGCCGCCAGCCGGCCGTGGCGACGCCCAGGAACGTGGAGCCGGCCAGCAGGGGGACGGCGACGACGTCGGCCGTGCCGGTGCCCTCGAGCAGCCGGCGGAGCGGTGCGCTGCTGGTCTCGGCGCTGATGATGCGGGGCGCCTTGTCGGTGAGCATCCCGACCAGCTCGGGCAGCTCCTCCGCCCGCAGCGCCGTCGTCCGCAGCACGTCCGACCCGCCGGAGGAGAGGCCGACCGAGGACTGCGAGCGCAGGGAGCCGGTGGCCGGATCCCACAGCAGGATGCCCGCGCTGGTGCAGCCGACGATGCGCGGCAGCGCCTCGCTCACCACGTCGGTGACCGCCGCGGCGTCGGTCGTGGCGGCGAGGGCGTGGGCCAGGGAGAGCAGCGCGCCGGCCCGGTCGGCCTCCTGCCGGGCGTCCTCGAGCGCGATGATCAGGTCCAGGGCCGCCGCGGCGTGGCCGGCGTAGGCGGCCAGCATCGCCGCCTCGTCGCCCATGGTGCCGTCCCCGCTGGGGTAGATGGCCGCCAGCCGGCCGTGCGACCGGCGCGCCGACGCGACGTCGACCGCCACCGCGCCGGGGCCCAGGTCCCCTCCGGCGAGCAGGGTCGCGGCCAGGGCCGGGACGTCGGACGCGGGGAGCCCGGCGCTGTGCACGAGGGGTTCGCCGCCGCCCGGCGCGCGGACGGCGAGCAGGTACGCCGGCGCCAGGACCGCCTCGGCGGCACGGGCGACGATCCGCTGGAGGGCGGTGTCGACGTCGTCGCTGCCGACGAGCTCGGTGGACGCGGTCTGCAGGATCCGCAGCTGACCGCGCAGCGCGAACAGCTCCGGGCTGACGGCCTCGGTGTCCTTGCCGCGGCGGCCCAGCCGGCGGCGCCGGTCCCAGCTCACGCGGTAGACGCACGCCGCGTGGCCGTCGGACTCGCACTCGTCGTGCTCGATCCGGGCCGGGGGCAGCCCGAACACCTCCGGGACGACGCTGAACAGGCCCTGGGCGTAGATGCAGTCCAGGCGCGAGTGCTCGAAACCGGGGTGGAGGGTGTAGCGGATCGTCGCCGAGGTCGCGGTCGTGTCGACGACCTCCATCGTCGAGGTGGTGCTGAACTTGGCGACGGCTCGCGGCAGCTGCTTGATGACCTGGCGCGGGGTGCCCATGGCGCGCAGCAGGATCACGATGGAGTGCGCCAGCCCGGACTGCAGGGCGGAGGCCCCCACCTTGTACATCAGCTCCGGGTCACCCACGACCTCGGTCGCCGAGGTGAACAGCCGGATGCGGGTGTCGTAGCTCCACCAGAGCGACTGGTCGTCGAGCTGCTCGTAGGTCCAGGGCAGCCCGGAGTGCTCCAGCACCTGGTGGACGACGTCCTCACCGGCCGTCGCCCGGAGGTACCTGAGCAGCCCGCCGGTGGTCGCGCCGGAGGTCTCCCGGGCCTCACCGACCGGGGCGGTCACCGCGCACCGCCCGGGCGCCGGGCAGCCCTGTGCGCCGGGGCCTCGAACCGTCCGGCGGAGGCGCCGGTCACGGACGGGATCCCTGCGCGCTGCACGGATGAGGAAACGGCACGTTCCGCTCCCGACCTGAGCCCGTTGCCCACATGGGGGGAAGCCGACGCCGCCGTGCGCGCCCGCGCAGGGACGGCGCGCAGCACGGGCTCTGCGCCTGCAGCACAGAGTCGTTCACCCACAGCGACAGCATGACAGCAGACCGCGACGGATCTGCCGGGCGGGGGCCGTCGTCCACTCGACGCACCGACCCCGGACAGCAGACGACCCCGGCCTCCGCGGGAGGTCGGGGTCGCGCCGTCCTGGCGCCGCGCGTGGGCGGCGCCGGCTCGCCGGAGCCGCGTCAGCGGCTGTTGGCGATGGTGAGGAGCTCGTCGCGCATGGCCGGGCTGCTCGTACGGGCGAGAGCCTGGTTCAGGGCCCGCCGGGTACGCGCGGCCTGCCGACGCTGCTGCCAACGGGTCGTGACGCTGCTCATCTGTGGTGTCGCCTCTTTCATCGAAGTAGATCGCCTGCACCCTTAGCAATGCAGGCTGACACCACTGTATTCCGACGAATCACAGGTAGAACTGAAGCAACACCGACGTTTTCTCACCCGGAAGGGTGAGAGTGGTCACCCCGCGAGCACCGCCCGGGCTGCCGCGCGGGCCGCCTGCGGGTCATCAGCGGCCAGCGCCGCCGCGGCGGCGCGCTCGCACGCATCGAGGTCCACGGTGGCCAGGCGGGCACCGACGCGGGCGACCGCGGAGGTGGCGCACGACAGCGACGTGATGCCCAGACCGACCAGCACGCAGCCGAGCAGCGGATCGGCCGCGGCCTCGCCGCAGACCCCGACCGGCTTGCCCGCGCGCCGGCCCGCCGCTGCCGTGAGCGCCACGAGCTCCAGGAGGGCGGGCTGCCACGGATCGGTGAGCTCGGCGAGATCGGCGGAGAGCCGGTCGGCGGCGAGCGCGTACTGCGACAGGTCGTTCGTCCCGATCGACAGGAAGTCCACGTGGGCCAGCAGCCGCTCGGCGTGGAGCGCGGCGGAGGGCACCTCGATCATCACGCCGGGGACCAGGCCCCGGGCGCGGACGGCGGCGGCGAACCCCGCGGCCTCCGGCACGGTCGCGACCATCGGCGCCATCACCCACGGCGTGGAACCGGTGCGGGCGGCCGCCTCGGCCACGGCGTCGAGCTGGCGCTCGAGCAGGCCGGGGTCCCGCCGCGCGACCCGCAGGCCCCGGACGCCCAGCGCCGGGTTGGCCTCGTCCGGCGGGGTCGCGAAGGCCAGCGGCTTGTCCGACCCGGCGTCCAGCGTCCGGATGACGACCTTCTGGCCCGGGAAGGCCGCCAGGACCTCCGCGTAGCCGGCCGCCTGCTCCTCGACGGAGGGCTCCTGGGCGCGGCCCAGGAAGGCCAGCTCGGTGCGGAAGAGGCCCACCCCTTCCGCGTGCGCGCCGGCGGCGGCCCGTGCCCCCGCGCCGTCCTGCACGTTGGCCAGCACCTGGACGACGGAGCCGTCACGGGTCCGGCCGGGCCCCGCGTAGGAGGCCAGCGCCTCCGCGGCACGGCGGGCGTCCTCGACACGGGACCGGGCCTCGTCCGGGTCGGGGTCGACGGTGACCGTGCCCTGCTCGCCGTCGACCAGGACCGTCGCGCCGGCGGGGACCTCGTCGAGGCCTCCCACGCCGACGACGCAGGGGAGGCCCAGCTGCCGGGCGATGATCGCCGTGTGGCTGGTCGTGCCGCCCAGGCGCGTGGCCAGGGCGAGGATCCGGGACGGGTCGAGGCCGGCGGTGTCGGCCGGCGCGAGGTCGTCGGCCAGCAGGACCGACGGCTGGTCGGGCGCGGGCACGCCGGGCTCCCCCTGGCCGGTCAGCTCGGCGACGATGCGGTCGCGCACGTCGCGGACGTCGGGGACGCGCTCGGCCATGAGCCCGCCCAGGGACTCGAACATGTCCACGAACTGCTGCGCCGCCTCGACGGCCGCCACCGCCGCCGGTGCGCCCGCGTCGATCCGCTGCTCGGCGGTGGTGCGCAGCGCGCGGTCGCGCGCGATGCCGGCGGTCGTGCTGAGGACCTCGGCGCTGACCCCGGTCGCGGCCGCGGCACGGGCGGTCAGCCGCTCGGCCACCACCTCGGCGGCAGCCCCGTAGCGGCCCTTCTCCGCCGCCCGGTCGGCCTCCGGCACGACCGGCGGCTCCCCCTCGGGGAGGCGCACCGCGCCGGCCGGGCGCACGACGGGACCGACGGCGGCACCGGGGACCACCGGCGTACCGGTGAGGACGGCAGGGCCGGTGGTCGCGGGCGACGAGACGGTGGTCGACATGGGAGACCTCGCACGGGAGAGGGCGGAGACGGTCGTTCGGTGACCAGAGTCACGAAAATGTGTTGACTTGTCAATGAAACGGACGTAGAACAACACAACCACAACGCGAAAGCCACACGGTCGGGCATCGACCGCCGGGCCCCGGAGGACAGCGTGCTCTATCCCGAGGAGCGACAGCAGGCCATCGCCGCACGGGTCGCCGACCGGGGCCGGCTGGCCGTCACCGCGCTCGCCGAGGAGTTCGGCGTGACCACCGAGACCGTCCGCCGCGACCTGGCGGTCCTCGAGCGCGCCGGTATGCTGCGGCGGGTGCACGGCGGCGCCGTGCCGGCCGGTGCCCTCACGCTGGTCGAGCCGGGCCTCGGCGAGCGGCACCGCACCCACAGCGAGCAGAAGCGTGCGATCGCCACGGCGGCCCTCGCCCTCCTACCGGGCGCCGACGGGAGCATCGTCCTGGACGGCGGCACCACGACCGCCGCGCTGGCCGAGATCCTGCCCGCCGACCGGCGGCTGCTCGCCGTCACCTCGTCGGTGCCGATCGCCTCGCGGCTCTCGGTCACCGCGGGCATCACGCTGCACGTGCTCGGCGGCCGCGTCCGCGGGGTCACCCAGTGCGCGGTGGGTGAGACGACGGTCCGCGCGCTGGCCGAGCTCCGCGTCGACGTCGCCTTCCTCGGGACCAACGGCATCGCGCCCGGCCACGGCTTCACCACCCCGGACGACGCCGAGGCGTCCGTCAAGCGGGCGATGGTGCGGGCCGGGCAGCGCGTCGTCGTCCTCGCCGACAGCAGCAAGCTCGGCCGAGAGCACCTGGTCAGGTACGCGGCCATCGAGGACGTCGACGTGCTGGTGACCGACGAGGGCGCCGATCCCGACGTCGTCGCCGAGCTGGAGAAGGCCGGCGTCGAGGTCGTGCTCGCATGAGCGGCGCACGAGTGGTCACGCTGACCGCGAACCCCAGCCTGGACCGCACCCTGGACCTCCCCGGCCCGCTCACCGAGGGCGGCATCACCCGTCTGTCCGGCAGCAGCACCGAGCCCGGGGGCAAGGGCGTCAACGTCGCCCGCGCGATCGCCGCCGCCGGTGGCGACGTGGTGTCGGTGCTGCCCGCCGCCGCCTCCGACCCGATCGTCGCCGCGCTGCGGGCGCTCGGCCTGGAGCTGGCGACCGTCCCGGTCCAGGCGCCGGTGCGCACCAACTACACGCTGGTCGACCCCGCCGGGACGACGACGAAGCTCAACGAGCCGGGCGCCGCGCTGACCGGGACGACGCGGGCCGCGCTCGCCGGTGTCCTCCACGGTCACGCCGCGGCGGCGCAGTGGGTGGTCCTCTCCGGCTCCCTGCCGCCGGAGACCCCCGCCGGCTGGTACGCAGACCTGGTCCGCTCGCTGCGCGACACCGGCGCCCGCATCGCCGTGGACACCAGCGAGGGCCCGCTGCTCGCGCTCATGGCCGCCGGACCCGATGCAGCGCCCGACCTCCTCAAGCCCAACGCCGAGGAGCTGGCGCAGCTCGCCGGGTCGTCCGAGGCCGAGCTGTTGGGCGACCCCGCCGCGATGCTGGCCGCTGTCCGCTCGCTGCACGAGCGGGGTGTGGGCGAGGTGCTGCTGACCCTCGGCGGCGACGGGGCGGTGCTCTCCACCGCCGACGGCGGCCTGTGGTCGGCGCAGCCGCCGGTGATCGCCGTCCGCAGCACCGTGGGCGCCGGCGACAGCAGCCTGGCCGGCCACCTCCTCGCTTCCCTGGCCGGCGCCCCGCCGGCCGAGCGGCTGCGCAACGCGGTCGCGTACGGAGCGGCGAGTGCGTCGCTCCCCGGATCCGCCGTTCCCACCCCGGCCCAGGTGGACGGTTCCGCAGTTCGGGTCACCGCCGGGATCCCCGGCAGCAGCACCCCGCCCCCCGTTCCGGCCGCCGGCCGCGACGTCCCCTGAAGCCTCCGGGAGAGGTCCCATGCCCGCACTGATCACCACCGACCTGGTCGCGCTCGACGCCGACCTCGGTGCCGACAAGGGCGCGGTCGTGCGCCGGCTGGCCGAGCTGGTCGCCGGCGCCGGGCGCGCCACCGACGCCGGCGCCCTGCACGCCGACGTCCTGGCCCGCGAGGCCCAGGCCGCCACCGGCCTGCCCGGCGGCATCGCCATCCCCCACTGCCGTTCCGCCGCGGTGACCGAGCCGTCGCTGGCCTTCGCCCGGCTGTCGCCGAAGGTCGACTTCGGAGCGCCGGACGGCCCGGCGGACCTCGCCTTCCTGATCGCCGCGCCCGCCCACGGGGACGCCGACCACCTCACGCTGCTCACCGCGCTCGCCCGCGCGCTGGTGCGGCCGGAGTTCGTCGCGTCGCTGCGGTCGGCGTCCTCGTCCGAGGAGATCGTGCGGCTGGTCGAGGAGGTCGTCTCGCCGGAACCCACGGCCGCGCCGGCACCGGCGTCACCGCCGGCACCCGAGACGCCGGCCGCGCGGAAGAGCATCGTCGTCGTCAGCGCCTGCCCGACCGGCATCGCGCACACCTACATGGCCGCCGACAAGCTCGTGGCGGCCGGCAAGGCCGCCGGGGTCGACGTCCACGTGGAGACCCAGGGCTCCTCCGGCGCCACGCCGCTCGACCCCGCCGTCATCCGAGCCGCGGACGCCGCGATCTTCGCCGTCGACGTCGGCGTGCGGGACCAGGGCCGGTTCGCCGGCAAGCCGCTCGTGCAGAGCGGGACCAAGCGGGCGATCAACGAGCCCGACGCCATGATCCGCGAGGCGCTCGCGGCCGCCGACGACCCGAACGCCCGCCGGGTGTCCGGCTCCGCCGCCGCCGAGGCCCCCGCGACGTCGAGCGGAGGCGGCGCCCGCACCGGGGCGGAGATCCGCCGCTGGCTGCTCACCGGCGTGAGCTACATGATCCCGTTCGTCGCGGCCGGCGGTCTGCTGATCGCGCTGGGCTTCCTGTTCGGCGGTTACCAGATCGTCAACGGCAACCCCGACGTCGAGGGCCAGAGCTACGCCCTGAGCTGGGTGCTCAACAACTCGTTCTTCGACCTCCCGAGCGCCTCGGGCATCGAGGGCCTCGACGACGGGTTCCTGGGCTACCTCGGCGCGGTCTGCACCGTCCTCGGCCAGGCCGCGTTCGGCTTCCTGGTGCCCGCGCTGGCCGGCTACATCGCCTTCGCGATCGCCGACCGCCCGGGCATCGTCCCCGGCTTCGTCGTCGGCGCGGTGTCGGTGACGGTCGGCGCCGGCTTCATCGGCGGCCTGATCGGCGGCATCATCGCCGGGTTCGCGGCGCTGTGGATCAGCCGCTGGAAGCTGCCGGCCGGTGTCCGCGGCCTGCAGCCGGTCGTGATCATCCCGCTGCTGGCCACGCTGATCTCCAGCGGTCTGATGGTCGTCGTGCTCGGCCGTCCGCTGGCGGCTGCCCTCGAGGGGCTGGGCAATTGGCTGAACGGCCTGACCGGCACCGCGGCGATCCTGCTCGGGATCATCCTCGGCCTGATGATGTGCTTCGACCTCGGCGGCCCGATCAACAAGGCGGCCTACGTCTTCGCGACCACGGGCCTCACCGCCGCCATCACCGGCGAGGGCGGCCAGCAGGAGCTGGTCATCATGGCCACCGTCATGGCGGCCGGCATGGTGCCGCCGCTGGCGATGGCGCTGAGCACCGCCGTCCGGCCGCGGCTCTACACGCCGGCCGAGCGCGACAACGGCAAGGCCGCCTGGCTGCTGGGGCTCTCGTTCATCTCCGAGGGCGCGATCCCGTTCGCCGCGGCCGACCCGCTCCGGGTCATCCCGTCGATGATGCTGGGCGGCGCGACGACCGGCGCCATCGTCGCGGCCAGCGGCGTGGAGCTGCGCGCCCCGCACGGCGGCATCTTCGTGTTCTTCGCGATCACCGGGCTGCTGTGGTTCGTGCTGGCGCTCATCGCCGGCACCGTGGTCGGCGCCCTGGCGGTGACCGTGCTCAAGAGCATCGGCCGGTCCGACGCCGAGGAGGCACCCGAGGACGCCGTCGACCTCGAGCACGCGCACACCCCGGCCTCCGCGACCCCGGCGCGCGCGGCGAGCGCGTGACCGGAAGGATCACCGATACCCGTCCCGAGCAGCGAGGAAGAGCACCGATGCCCAGTCAGACCGTCACCGTCGGCTCGCGGGTGGGCCTGCACGCCCGCCCGGCCGCCCTGATCGCCGAAGCAGTCGGCAAGGCCGGGGTGCCCGTCACCCTGGCCACCCCGGGTGGCAACCCGGTCGACGCCGGCTCCCCGCTCATGATCATGACCCTCGGCGCCAAGCAGGGCACCGAGGTCGTCGTGAGCAGCGACGACCAGGCCGTGCTCGACCGGATCGCCGGCATGGTGGCCCAGGACCTCGACGCCGAGTAGCGAAGACACCGCTGCCCCCCACCTCCGGCCGGAGGTGGGGGGCAGCGGTCCGTGCTCAGCTGGGGCGCTCGACGTCCCCGCGCCAGGCACCGGTCTCGGTGCCGCGGCTCTCGATGAACTCCTTGAACTTCTTCGCGTCCGCCTTGACCTGGCGGTCGTCGAAGCCCAGGGCGGCGCCGGCCTTCTCGACCAGCCCCTGCGGCTCCCAGTCGATCTGGATCATCACCCGGGTCTTGGCGTCGTCCAGCCGGTGGAAGGTGACCACACCGGCGTGCTTGGCCTCACCGCTGGTGCTGGTCCAGGCCACGCGCTCCTCGGGGTGCTGCTCGGTGATCTCCGCGTCGAACTCGCGCTTCACGCCGTCGATGTTGGTGACCCAGTGGGTGTGGGTGTCGTCGAGCTGGGTGATCCGCTCCACCCCGCCCATGAACTGGGGGAACGACTCGAACTGCGTCCACTGGTCGTAGGCGACCCGGATCGGGACGTCGACGTCGACGGACTCCTGCACGCTGGCCACTGCTGCGCTCCTCTTCTCGGACGTTTTCGGTCGTGCACCGCCTACCCGGGGCATCCGGCCGCGACACGTCGGAGGTCCAGGTCAGCGGAGCGCAGCCGCGATGCTTCCCCGGATCGGGTGACCGTCGAGCAGCAGCATCTGGGCCAGGTGGTAGGCATCGGGCTGCCCCGCCCAGGTGCCCGAGGCCACCTCGCCGGACGGTGTCAGCTCGTGGTGCCAGCTGCCCGTGGCCGGGTCGGCGAAGCGCTCCTCGCCGTGCGCCCGCCAGCGGTCGGCGAGCTCGCGGTAGGACCGCTCCCCCGTGACCGCCGCCAGCGCGGACGCCGCCGCGACCGCCTCGCACAGCACCCAGTGCATGCGGGCACCGACCACCGGCCGGTCGTCCCAGTCGAGCGTGTAGGGGAAGCCGTCCTGCCCGTCGGCGGCCCACCCGCGCGAGGCCGCGGCCGCGAAGAGGGCGACCGCGTCGGGCAGCAGCCAGCCCGGGGGGTCGGGCGTGACGGCACGCACGTGCAGGGCGAGCCGGGCCCACTCGAACTGGTGCCCTATGGTCACCCCGTACGGCCGGAACGGGTCGGCCGGCCGGTCGCGGTTGTACTCGGGCAGCGGCTCCCAGTCGGCCGTGAAGTGCTCCGGCAGCCGCCAGTCGCGCTCGCGCGCCCAGCCGTGCACCACCCGCTCGACCGCCCGCAGCGCCTGGCCGCGCAAGCGCGCGGCCGTGGCGGGGTCGTCGACGGCGTCGGCAGCCGCGAGCACCGCCTCCACGCCGTGCATGTTGGCGTTGACGCCGCGGTAGTCGTCCAGGCGCGTCCACGCGCGGTCCCACTCCTCCACCGCGAGGCCCGCGTCCTCGTCCCAGAACCGGCTCTGCCAGACGTCGAGGGCGTCGTCGAGCAGGGCACGGCCGCCCGGCACGCCCGCCGTCGCCGCGGTCGCGCCGGCGAGGACCACGAAGGCGTGCACGTAGGCGGCCTTGCCGTCGTCCCCGGTGCTGGACCGCCAGCCGCCGTGCTCGAGGTCGCGCAGCGGGCCCTCGGTCAGCGCGGTGACGCCGTGCTGGGACAGCTCGCTCGCCCCGGGACGCCCGAGCAGGGCGGCCAGCCCGAACACGTGCGTCATCCGGGCGACGATCCACGTCTCGACCGGCCGATCGGGGAGCACCCGGCCGTCGGCACCGAGGTAGCCGAATCCGTCGGCCACCCAGGAGCGGGCGGCGAAGTCGAGCAACCGGTCGAGGTCGGTCACCGCGCCCGCCCGGCGGCCGCGATCCCGAGGGCGAGCCGGACGGTCGCCACCATGATGACCACCAGGCCGACCAGCTCGACGAACCCGGCGCCGATGTTCGGCCCGTCGGCGGTCAGCAGGTCGAGCAGCACCAGGACGGCGAGCGCGCCGAGCACGACCACGCCCAGCCGGCGGACGTCCGCCGTCGAGGACAGCAGCAGCACGCCGGCGACCAGGGCGCAGCCGTAGCCGGCGAACTGGACCAGCGCCGGGGCGATCCCCTGCTCCGCCGCCGCCCGGCCGCCGCTCACGACGATGGCCACGCCGGTGCAGAGCACGAACAGCAGGAGGAGGACGAGGGACGTCCGGCGCCGGTCCATGGGCACACCCTTCCGAGGGGGCGCCTAGAACGCCAGCGCCGTCCCCGGATCGTGCAGGAGCGCGCCGATGTCGGCCAGGAAGCGGGAGCCGAGCTCGCCGTCGACGATCCGGTGGTCGAACGACAGCGCCAGCTGCGTCACCTGCCGGGGCACGACCTTGCCCTTGTGCACCCACGGCATCTCGCGAACCGCGCCGAAGGCCAGGATCGCCGACTCCCCCGGGTTGAGGATCGGCGTCCCGGTGTCGACGCCGAACACCCCGACGTTGGTGATCGTGATGGTCCCGCCGGACATGTCCGCCGGTGAGGTCCGGCCCTCGCGCGCGGTGGCGGTGAGCTCGGCCAGCGCGCCGGCCAGCTCGGCCAGCGGCAGCCGCCCGGCGTCCTTGATGTTCGGGACCACGAGACCGCGCGGCGTGGCCGCGGCGATGCCCAGGTTCACGTAGTCCTTGACCACGATCTCCTGCGCCGCCTCGTCCCAGGAGCTGTTCACCATGGGGTGCCGCCGCACCGCCAGCAGCAGCGCCTTGGCCACGAAGAGCAGCGGGCTGACCTTCACCCCAGCCAGCTCCGGACGGGCCGCGAGCCGGGCACGCAGCTTCATCATCCGGGTCACGTCGACGGTGAGGAACTCGGTGACGTGCGGCGCGGTGAACGCGCTGGCCACCATCGCCGCCGCGGTGTGCTTGCGGACGCCCTTGATCGGGATCCGCTGCTCGCCCCCGGCCGCGGGGACGGCCGTCTCCGGTCGGATGGGGGTGACGCGTGCGGAGGCAGCGGCGTCGACGTCGGCCCGGGTGATGATCCCGCCCGCGCCGGAGCCGGAGATCGTGGTCAGGTCGACGCCGAGGTCCTTGGCGTACTTGCGGACCGGCGGCTTGGCCAGGGGGCGCAGACGGCCCCGCCCGGGCGCAGCACCACCGGACGAGGCGGCGTCGCCGCGCAGCGCGTGCGCCTCGGCCTGCCGGCCCACCTCGAGCCCGCCGTGGCGGACCGGCTTCGCGCCCGCGTCGGGGGCGGTGGCGAGCAGCGGCGGGCGGTCGGTGCCCGAGCCGTAGTCGGCCTCGGGCAGGACGACGGGCGCCGTCGCCCGGGCGGCGACGGACTCGCCGCCACGCCGTGGCCGGCGGCGGGCCTCGGTGTTCCGCGGGCCGTAGCCGACCAGGACGGCGGTGCGCCCGCCGGGGGCCGAGCCGCCGATCAGCCCGGCGGCGGGCTCCTCGACGGCGGGAGCCGGCGCGTCGGCGTCCCCGCCGACGTCGATCGTGATGATCGGCGTCCCGACGTCGACCATCGTGCCGGCGTCGAAGAGCAGCTCGGTGACGGTGCCCGCGAACGGCGAGGGCAGCTCGACCGCGGCCTTCGCCGTCTCCACCTCGCACAGCGGCTGGTTGACCGTGACCGTGTCGCCCACGGCGACGAGCCACTGCAGGATCTCGCCCTCGGTCAGGCCCTCGCCGACGTCGGGCAGCTTGAACTGCCGGGTCGCCATGCTCAGAACCCCATCGAGCGGTCGACGGCGTCGAGCACCCGGTCCAGGTCGGGCAGGTACTCCTCCTCGAGCTTCGACGGCGGGTACGGGGTGTCGTAGCCACCCACCCGCAGCACCGGCGCCTCCAGCGAGTGGAAGCACGTCTCGGTGACCCGGGCGGCGATCTCCGCGCCCAGCCCGAGCGTCGCCGGCGCCTCGTGGACGACGACGCACCGGCCCGTGCGGCGGACGGACTCGAAGACCGGGTCGAGGTCCAGCGGCGAGACGGTGCGCAGGTCGATCACCTCGAGGGACCGGCCCTCCTCCTGCGCGGCCTCGGCGGCCTGCAGGGCGGTCTTCACCATCGGGCCGTAGGCGAGCACGGTGACGTCGTCGCCGCCGCGCACGACGCGGGAGCGGAAGAGCGGCTCCGGGGTGGCGTCGGTGTCGACCTCCGCCTTCTCCCAGTACCGGCGCTTGGGCTCGAGGAAGACGATCGGGTCGGGGTGGGCGATCGCCTGCTGGATGCCCCAGTACGCGTCGACCGGGTTGCTGACGGCGACCACCTTGAGGCCCGCGGTGTGCGCGAAGTAGGCCTCGGGGCTCTCGCTGTGGTGCTCGACCGCGCCGATGCCGCCGCCCATGGGGATGCGGATGACGATCGGCATCGCCACCTTGCCCTTCGAGCGGGCGTGGATCTTGGCGACCTGGGTGACGATCTGGTTGTAGGCCGGGAAGACGAAGCCGTCGAACTGGATCTCGCAGACCGGCCGGTAGCCGCGCATGGCGAGGCCGACGGCGGTGCCGAGGATGCCGGCCTCCGCCAGCGGGGTGTCGACGACGCGGTCCTCGCCGAAGTCCTTCTGCAGGCCGTCGGTGATCCGGAAGACGCCGCCGAGACGCCCGATGTCCTCGCCCATGAGGACGACCTTGGCGTCGTCCTCCATCGCCTTGCGCAGGCCGAGGTTGAGCGCCTTGCCGATCGTGAGGGTCTCGGTCACTTCTCCCCCTCGAAGCTCGCGTGGTACGCCTCGAACTCCGCCTGCTGGGCCGCCAGCGGGGGCGTCTGCTCGGCGTACACGTGCTCGAACATCGAGCTCGGCGCGGGATCGGGCATGTCCACCGTGCCGCTGCGGATGCGCGCGGCGAGCTCGTCGCCCTCGGCCTCGACCGAGTCGAAGAACGCGGCGTCGGCGATGCCGGTCCGCGACAGGTGCGCCTTGAGCCGGGCGATCGGGTCGCGCAGCTTCCACTCCTCCAGCTCGCTGGCCAGGCGGTAGCGGGTCGGGTCGTCGGAGGTGGTGTGTGCGCCCATCCGGTAGGTGAACGCCTCGATGAAGGTGGGGCCCTGGCCCTCGCGGGCGGCCTGCAGGGCGGCGCGGGTGACGGCCAGGACGGCGAGGACGTCGTTGCCGTCGACCCGGACCCCGGGGAACCCGAAGCCGGCCGCCCGCTGGAACAGCGGGATCCGCGTCTGCCGCTCGAGCGGGACGCTGATCGCGTACTGGTTGTTCTGGCAGAAGAAGACCACCGGCGCGGAGAAGCTCGCGGCGAAGACCATCGCCTCGTTGACCTCGCCCTGGCTGGTCGCGCCGTCACCCAGGAACGCCAGGACGGCGTTCTCCGCACCGTCGCGCTGGACGCCCATGGCGTAACCGGTCGCGTGCAGGCACTGGGCGCCGATGACGATCGTGTACAGGTTGAAGCCCCGCTCCGCCGGGTCCCAGCCGCCGTTGTCGACGCCGCGGAACAGGCTCATGACGTGCAGCGGGTCGACCCCGCGCGCCCAGGCCACGCCGTGCTCGCGGTAGGTCGGGAACGCCATGTCCCCGTCGCGCATCGCCCGGCCGGCCCCCACCTGCGCCGCCTCCTGCCCGAGCAGCGAGGCCCAGATGCCCAGCTCGCCCTGGCGCTGCAGCGCGGTGGCCTCGACGTCCCAGCGGCGGACGAGCACGAGGTCGCGGTAGAGGGCGCGCAGCTCGTCGTCGGAGACGTCGAGCGCGTAGTCCGGGTGCTCGACCCGCTCGCCCTCGGGGGTGAGCAGCTGGATCAGGTCCGGCTGCTGCGGGAGGTGCGGGGCCGACGCCCCGGGGACGGGGTCGACCACCTCGGTGGCGTGGTCCAGCGCGGTCATCGAGCTCTCCTGCCGTCTCTCGCGGCTGCCGGGGTCACCGGCCGTCCGCGGGGGTGGACGTCTCGTGGCGCCGGGGTGTGGCGCCACTCACACATGGTGGCACGACGACCCGGTGCGAGGACAACACCACTCCGGCAACGATCTGCGCAAGATCCCTCGGACGGATTGCGCAGAAGAACATTGCTAGGACGTCCTCGCATGTCAGACTGAGCAGATGGCCGACGTGGACGCCACCGACGCGCGGCTGCTGCTCGCGCTGGGCGAGGACCCGCGGGCCAGCGTGATGGCGCTGTCGCAGCGGCTCGGGCTCGCGCGCAACACCGTGCAGGCGCGGCTGGCCCGGCTGGAGTCGAACGGGGTGCTCGCCCCCCTCGACCGGCGGGTGCGGCCCGAGGCGCTGGGCTACCGGCTCAGCGCCTACGTGACCGTCCAGGTGGTGCAGCGGAGCCTGGCCGACGTCAGCGGGGCCCTCGCGGAGATCCCCGAGGTCGTCGAGGTGACCGGCCTGTCCGGGGTGGCCGACCTCCTGGTCGAGGTGGTCGCCCGCGACGCGGACGACCTGTGGCGGATCACCGAGCAGGTCCTGGCGATCCCCGGCGTCCAGCGCACCGACACCGCCCTGGCGCTGCGGCGGTTCGTGGAGCACCGCGTGAACCCCCTGCTGGAGCGCGCGGCGGAGTCCTGACGGTCGGCGGTTCAGCGAGGCCGGCGCACCCGGACCGGCCCGCGGGCGGTCCCGGCGTCGACCACCGCGCCGGCCTGGGTCACCTCGACCTCGCCGGCCGCCGCGAGCCGGCCCGCGGCGGCGCGGGCCTCCGGCATCAGCTCCCGCCAGCCGTCCGGATCGACCGCACGTGCGGCCTCCGACGGGCAGATGGAGGCGTCGGGACGGCGCTGGTCCAGCAGCTCCCCGATGCTGCGCTCCAGCCGCGCGCCGACGTCGTCCACGCCGCCAGCCTGCGCGGCCGCGGGGGCACCTGCCAGCGGAAGGGCCTGGTCACCCGCGCCCCGGCACGGGATGCTCCGGTCGTGGACGCGCGCCGGGGGGAGCGGATCGGGATCCTGGCCGCGCTGACCGCGGCCACCGCCGATCCCGCCCGGCTGGTCGGGCTGCTGGCCGGCGCCGAGGACGACGACCGGGCGGTCACCCTGCTGCGGGAGGCGTTCGGGCTGGACGAGGTGCAGGCGACGGCGGTCCTCGACGGCCAGTTCCGGATGCTCGTCGCCGTACGGCGCGAACGCCTGGCCCAGGAGCTGGACCTCCTCCGCGCCGAGTGGGGGCCGCCGGTGCCGGCCACCCTCGCCTTCGCCGGCCGGCGCTCCGCCGTCCTCACCGTCGACGGCCAGGAGCACCGCGTGACCGGGGGCGGCCCGCAGACCGTGCTGTCCCGGGCCACCGACCTCCTCACCGAGGAGATCGCGGTCCCGCTCCGCCGACCGGTCGACGTCGCCGTCTCCGGCCTGGACGGCGGGCCCGTCAGGTTCACCGTCGACCCGGGGCGCACGGCGTCGTACGAGTACCCGGACGACGTGCGCGGGTAGGGCGGCTGCGTGCCCGACCCCGACCGCGACCTCCTCCAGGAACTGCTGCACGCCTACGGGCCCGGCGGCCAGGAGGACGAGGTCCGCGAGATCTGCTGCCGGGAGCTGCGCCCGCTCGTGGACGAGCTCGACGTCGACGCGGCGGGCAACGTCGTCGGGCTGGTCCGCGGATCGGGGGACGCCGCGGCGCCCGTCGTCCGCGTCATGGCGCACATGGACGAGCTGTCGATGATCGTGAAGCGGGTTCTGCCGGGCGGGATGCTCGAGCTCTCCCAGCTCGGCACGATGTACCCGGCCAACTTCGGGCTCGGCGCGCTCACCGTGCTCGGGGACGAGGAGGAGTTGACCGGCGTCCTGCTGCTCGGTTCGGAGCACACGACACCGGAGACCCCGCAGGTGTGGCAGACCAAGCCCGACGGCGGCGACCGGGCGATGACGTGGAGCGACGTCAGGGTCTTCACCGGCCGGTCGGGCGACGAGCTGGAGGCGGCCGGCGTGCATGCCGGGACCCGCGTGTGCGTGCACCGCAGCCGGCGGTCGCTGGTCGAGTTCGGCGACTACCTCGGGTCCTACTTCCTCGACGACCGCGCCGCGCTCACGGCACTGGTCGCCGCGGCCCGGCTGCTGCGGCAGGACGACCGCCGCCCGCCGGCGGACGTCTACCTCGTGTGCACCACCGGCGAGGAGATGGGCGGCATCGGCGCGGCCTACGCCAGCCGGACGCTGCCCGGCGAGATCACGCTGGCGCTGGACGTCGGCCCCGCGGAGCCGGAGTACGACGTCCCGGCCGACTCCGGCCCGGTGATCGCCTACGCCGACGACGCGGTCGTCTACGACAAGGCCCTGGCCGACCGGCTCATGGCGGTCGGCCGGGAGATCGGGGTGGAGCCGCGCGCCGCCGTGTGGGAGTCCTTCGACTCCGACGCCTCGCAGTCGAAGAGCAGCGGCCAGAGCGCCCGGGCCGCGCTGATCTCCCTGCCCACGCTCAGCACCCACGGGTTCGAGGTGCAGCACACCGGCACGGTCGAGCGCTGCGCCCGGCTGCTCGCCGAGTTCCTGGTGCGTCCGCTCGGGTGATCCGGTGTGCTCCCGCGTCCCGGGGGTAGGCAGCGCGGCATGGCGAAGAGGACGGCGCTCGGCACGGTCGGCAAGGGCAAGCGCGGGATCAGCACCGCGGGGTGGCTGCTGCGTGGGGCCGCGGCCGGAGCGGCGGGCAGCACCGCGCTGAACGCCGTCACCTACCTCGACATGGCGGTCCGCGGCCGCCCGACCAGCTCGACGCCCGAGGACACGGTGGAGAAGCTGGCGGCGACCGCGCACGTGGCCATCCCCGGGGACGGCGAGACCCGGGAGAACCGCAAGCAGGGGCTCGGCCCGCTCATCGGACTCGTCGCCGGGATCGGCGTCGGGGTGCTCGGCGGTGCGGCCCGCGCCTCGGGCTACCTGTCGGCCAAGCCGGTCGGCATCACGCTGACCACCCTCGGCGTGCTGCTGGCGGCGAACGGGCCGATGACCGTCCTGGGCGTCACCGACCCGCGGAAGTGGTCGGCCACCGACTGGGTCAGCGACATCGTGCCGCACCTGGCGTACGGCATCGTCGTCAAGAACACGATGGACGCCTTCGACCGCCCCTGACCCCGCGAGATCTGCACACTGGGGGTCATCAGCGCCTGATCGCCCCGAGTGTGCAGATCTCGTACGGGCGTCAGCGCCAGCCGCGCTCGTCCACGCCGCCCGGCACCGGCGCCTCGGGGTCGTAGGGCGTCCGGGTGAACACGAACGTGCCCAGGTCGAGGTGGTCGTCGGCGATCCGCAGGGTCTCCCCGGCGAAGTAGCCGTCGAGCCCGACCCAGGTGCCGTCCTCCCGGGCGGTGAAGCGGCTCGCCCGCCCGGTGCGGCCGGGCAGCGGCCCCAGGTGCAGCGAACCGCCGGTGGCGCGCAGCACGTACGGGGCCGGGCCCCAGAACCAGACGCCGAGCAGGTCGAGGGCGACGGGGGACGGCGCCGGCCGCCACGGGTCGACGATCCGCGGCTCGCCCGCCCGCAGGTCGGCGAGCAGCCCCGGGACGACGTTGTCGAGACCGGACGTCGTGTTCGCCAGCGACACGGCGCCGGTCTGCTCCTCGCGGTCGACGAAGACGCCGGCGAGGAACCCCGGCATGGAGCCGCCGTGCCCGACCAGCGTCCGCCCGTCGACCCGAAGCACCTGCACGCCGAGCCCGTAGGCCGACCAGCCCGGCGCCGAGGAGTCGACGCCGGCGGGCACGGTCATCTCCTCGAGGGTGGCGGCGTCCAGGACGTCGCCCGTGTCGCCCAATAGGAAGGCGGCGAACCGGGCGAGGTCCTCCAGCGTCGCCCAGAGCTGCCCGGCGGCGGCCATGACGCCCGCGTGGTGCTCCGGCTCGGGGAGGACGACGTCGGCCCACGGGTGCACGGCGGTGCCCGCCGCCGCCGGCCCCTGGGGACGCGGGGTGGTCCGCGCCATTCCGAGCGGCGCGAGCACCTCGGCGGCCACGGCGTCCTCCCAGGACGTGCCGCGCATCCGGGCGACCAGCTCGCCGAGGAGGCCGAACCCGAGGTTCGAGTAGTGGAAGCGGCGGGCCGCCCCGAGGACGACGTCGTCCGCCCCCAGCCCGAGCTCCTCGAGGGAACCGCCGGGCGTGCGCTCCCACCAGCCGCCCGGGCTCTCGGCCGAGGCCCCGGCGAGGTGCGAGAGGAGCTGCCCGATCGTGCGGTCGCCGACCGGCGTGCCGGGGAGGTGCCGCTCCAGCGGGTCGTCGAGGCCGAGACGCCCCTCGTCCCGCAGCCGCATGACCACGACCGCGGTGACGGTCTTGCTGATGGAGCCCAGGCGGTACTGGACGTCGGTGTGCGGCTCCGGTGCGTCCCCGCGCCCGGCCGACCAGACCAGGCCACCGTCCCGGACGACGCCGGCGACCAGGCTCGGCACCCGGCCCTCGCGCTGGGCGCGGGCGGTGCGCGCCAGGAGGAGGCGGGCGGTGGTCGGCAGGACGGGCTCGGGCATGACGGCGACCGTAGCGAGCCGCTCCTGCGGGCCGCAGGTCAGGCGGCGACGGCCTCCGACCGGGGGAGCCGCCCGGCGGCGGTCGCCCGGCGCTCGAACCACACGGTGGCCAGCGGCGGGACCGACGCCACCAGCGCCAGCAGCGTCGTCCCGATCGACCACTTCAGCGCGCGGGCGGTCACCAGGGCGACGACCACGTAGGCGACGAAGACCCCACCGTGGATCGGGCCGAAGATCTTCACGCCGAGCTCCGTCGTCTCCGGCACGTACTTGACGTACATGCCGATCAGCAGGCCGATCCAGGAGAGGGCCTCGGCGACGGCGACGACGCGGAACGCGGTGGCGGCGGTGCGGGGGTTCACGCCTGCGATCCTCCCCGAGCGGTCAGCCGAGGTAGGAGCGCCCGCGGGGTGAGATTTCATACCCCACCGGCAGGCTGCGGGTCAGCCCGAGCTCCTTGAGCTTCCGGACGTCGCGCTTGAAGGGCAGCGTCTCCCGCCCGAGGGACGCCGCCAGGTCGGGCGCGCGGACGGCGGGGTGCTCGGCGATCAGCCGCAGGACCGCGCGCGTCCAGGGCGTCCCGCGGGCGGCGTCCATCCGGTCGAGCCGCCCGTCGATCGCCTGCCGGTCCTCGGCCGACACCTCCGCCTGCTCGCGCAGTGCCACCCGCGGATCGGCGCCGGCCAGGCTGACCCGCATCCGGTAGACGTGCTCGCCGTCCCGGCGGTCCAGCAGCTTCCGGAGGGCGGCCAGCGAGGCGACTCCCGAACGGCGGGCGTCCTCCTCGGAGAGCGACTCGACGTCCACCTCGTCGACCGACTCCACGAGGACGACGCCGGCGGACGTCCGCTGCGTGCTGCCCGGCCGCATCCGGGGCCGGTCCCAGCGGCGGAACGCGAGCGTGACGGACCCGTCCGCTATCCCCGCGGCGGTGCCCGGGCTGATCAGCACCCCGCGATCCTGGCAGGGTCGGACCCGTGCGGGGACTGGCGCGGCGGGAGTTCTGCCTGGTCCTGCTCCGGCGCATGGCCGACCTGCGGCCCGACCTGGTCGCCGAGGCGCTCCCCCGGCTGGGCGCCACCCGCGCGGAGGCGCACGCCGCGCACACGCGGTGGCAGGCGCTCCAGCACTCGCCTCGCGCCCCGCGCGGGCTCGCCCTGCGCTCGGCGGTGCTCGGCCCCCCGGAGGAAGTGGAGGACCGCCGCTTCGGCGACCTCGACGTCCAGGTGCGGCGCTGGCCGCTGCCGTTGTGGCCGCACCTCTGCTGGGAGGTGCTCACCGGCCCGGGCGGCTCGGTGCTGAACGAGCACCTGGTGCGCATGCCGGGCTCGCCGGTCCCGCCCGCGTCACCGACCGGGCTCCTGGTCTGGGAGCACGTCCTCGACGACGTCGTAGGGCTCCCGGGTGCCCGCAGCGTCGACCCCGGCGTGGTCTCGCGCTGGGAGGTGCACCTGGCCGGCGGCGTGCGCGCCGCCTTCGTGTGGGGCCTGCTCCAGCGCGTGGAGGGCCCCGGCTGATCAGGCGGCGATGCGACGGGCGCCGCTGAAGCCGCTCATCAGCGGGGCGACCTTGACGACGTCGCCCGACGTCGGCGCGTGCACCATCTGCCCGTTGCCGATGTAGATGCCCACGTGGCTCACCGGGCTGTAGAAGAAGACCAGGTCACCGGGCTGGAGCTGGTCCCGGGAGACCGGCTGCCCCATCCGGGACTGGGCGAGGCTCGAGTGCGGCAGGTTGATGCCGGCGGCGCGGAAGGCGTACGAGGTCAGCCCCGAGCAGTCGTAGCTGTTCGGCCCACCGGCGGCCCAGACGTAGGGCTTGCCGCGCTGCGCCATGGCGGTGTCGATCGCGATCTGGGCGGCGTCGCTGTCGGCGACCACCGGCGCGGCGGCGGGCACCTCCTCGCGGTCGTCCGAGCGGCTGGCCCGCTCCTCGTGCGAGCTGGAGACGACGGTCTGCTGCTCCTGGGCGCTGAGCGCGGCGAACGCCGCGCGGTACCCGTCGACCTCGGCCTGGAGGGCGGCCTGCTGCGCCGCGACCTGGTCGTACTTCGCCTGGGCGTCCGCGGCCGCCTGCTGGGCGGTGGCCTGCGCCTGGGCGGCGGCGACGTTGGCCGCGGCAGCGGTCTCGAGGATCTCCGCCTGGTGGCCGGCGACGAGCTGGAGGGTCGAGACCCGGTCCACGAAGGCGTCGGCGGAGTCGCTGGTCAGGAGGGCCTGGACGGGCCCGAGGCCCTCGCCGGTGTAGGCGCTGCGGGCGAGGCCGCGGACCTGCTGCTGCGCGGCGGCCAGCTGGGCGGTGGCCTGCTCCATCGTCGCGACGGCGGCCTTCGCGGCCTCCTGCTGCGCCTCGAGGGCGACCCGCGCCTCGTTGAACTGCTCGGTGATCACTTCGAGCTCGTGGCCGCGGGCGGCGACCAGCTGCGCCGCCTCGGCGGACGTGGCCGGCGCGGCCTGGGCCGGCACGGTCGCGAACAGCGAGCCGACGACGGCCAGCAGGGCGAGGGTGCCGCGGCGGGCGAGCGCCGGGCGGGTGCGCCGGGAACGGGGGGCGGTGCGGGGGAGCGCACGGCCGAGGGGGGTCGCCATGATGCGGCGGCTCTCCGTTTCTTCGGTTCTGCCACGGTTCCGCCGCCGGTCCTCGGACCTCGCGCGGGCCTGCGCGGCCCGGTTGCGACGGTGTCCGGAGGCGGTCACTGACTGCCCCGGCGGACACACAGACCGTAAGGGCCGTGACCGGCTCGTGACAATGACAAAGATGTTTTTTGTTTGGTGTTCCACTTCACCGGGCAGGTGGGACGGTCGGGCTCGATCCCAGTGGTCCCAGCAGTCCCACGCCTCACCGGCACGCGATCGCATCCTGCCGGCCCGGTTCCGTTTCGACGCCCCGCCGGGGGTCAGTACGGGGGGCATGGATCTGAAGAAGCCGCTCGTGCTGCTCGCCCTCGTCGGGTCGCTCGTCGCGTGCGGCGACAACACCAACCTCGATCGCGGCGAGACCAACTGCGACTCGACCGGCCAGGAGGCCTCGAACGAGCACGACGCCAGCTGCGAGGAGAGCGGGACCCCGGACCCGGACGGCAACCTCGACGACTGACCGGCGGTACGGTCCGCCGGTGACGCGCAGCAGGTACGACGTCGTGGTCGTCGGTGGAGGGCACAACGGCCTGGTCGCCGCCGCCTACCTCGCCCGGGCGGGCCGGTCGGTGCTCGTGCTCGAGCGCCTGCCGCAGGTCGGCGGCGCCGCGGTCAGCCGCCAGGTGTTCGACGGGGTCGACGTCCGGCTGTCGGCCTACTCCTACCTGGTCAGCCTCCTGCCCGACCGCATCGTCGAGGATCTGGGGCTCGACGTCCGGCTGGCCGACCGGGCCGTGGCCTCGTACACGGCCGCCGCCCGCGACGGCCGGTCCACCGGATTGCTCGTGGAGCGGGACGAGGGGCCGGCCACGGCGGGGTCGTTCCAGCGCCTGACCGGATCCGACCGCGAGTTCGCCGGGTGGCAGCGCTTCTACGGCCGGCTGGCGACCCTCGCGGAGGACCTGGCCCCCACCCTGACCGAGCCGCTGCTGTCGCCCGACGAGCTGGCCGGCCGGCTGCGCGACCCCGAGCTGTGGCACGACCTCCGCGAGCGGCCGCTGGCCGACGTGGTCGCCGACCACCTGTCCGACGACGTCGTCCGCGGGGTGGCCCTGACCGACGGGCTGATCGGGACCTTCGCCGACGTGCACGCCGACGACGGGCTGGCCGGGCGCTGCTTCCTGTACCACCTCATCGGCAACGGGACCGGCCGCTGGCGGGTGCCGGTGGGCGGGATGGGTGCCGTCAGCGGGGCCATCGCCGCGGCCGCCCGCCGCTCCGGCGCCGAGATCGTCACGCGGGCCACCGTCACGGCGCTGGACCCCTCGCCGGGCGGGGTCTCGGTCCACTGGACCGACGACGACGGCACCGACCTGACGACCGAGGCCGGCCACGTCGTGAGCGGGGCCGCGCCGGCCGTGCTCGCCGAGCTGACGGGCGCCGACGCCGGTCCGCGGCCGTCGGGCTCCCAGCTCAAGGTCAACATGGTGCTGGCCCGGCTCCCCCGGCTGCGCGCCGGGACCGACCCCGCGACGGCCTTCGCCGGGACCTTCCACGTGGACGAGTCGGCCCAGCAGATCGACGCCGCCTACGCGCAGGCCGCGGCCGGCCGGCTGCCGGAGGTCATCCCGTTCGAGGTGTACTGCCACTCGCTCAGCGATCCGTCCGTCCTGGGCCCGGTCGAGCGGGCGACGGGCGTGCAGACCCTGACGCTGTTCGGCCTGCACACCCCGGCCGAGCTCTTCCGCGAGGACCCGGTCGGAACGCGCCGGGAGGCCGTCCGCCGGGTGGTCGCCCAGCTCGACGCCCACCTCGAGGAGCCGCTGCTCGACTGCCTGGCGCGCGACGTGCACGGCGAGCCGTGCCTGCAGGCAGCCTCGCCGCTGGACGTGGAGGAGTCCCTCGCCATGCCCGGCGGGCACATCTTCCACGGCGACCTCGCCTGGCCCGTCGCCGCGACGCCGGACGAGGTGGGCACCTGGGGCGCGGCCACCGCGCACCCGCGGATCGTGGCGGCCTCCTCGGGCGGCACCGTCCGGGGGGGCGCGGTCAGCGGGCTCGGGGGCTACGCGGCCGCGCGCCACCTGCTGGACCCGCGCTGACCTCCCGCGCCGGACGTCTTCGCGCGGGGGCTGCCGGGGTCCTGTCGGGTGTCCGGCGCCGGCTCGTCGGCCGCGACCTGGCCCTGATCGCGGCGGGGCTGACGTTCTACGCGGGCATCGCCGTCGTCCCGGTGCTGGTCCTGGCGTTCGGGCTGACCGCCTGGCTGACCTCCGCGGAGCGCGTCACCGAGCTGGGCGCCCGGCTGGCCGACCTGCTCCCCTCCGCGGTCGGGGCCCCGGACGCCGTCGAGGAACTGGTCGCCGCGGGGGTGGGCATGTCCCTCCTCGACGGGCTGCTGGCCCTGGTGCCCATGTCGTTCTACGGCGAGGGCCTCCGCCGCGCCCTCCTGCGGTTCGGCGGACGGCGGGAGGGGCTCACCGGCTGGAGGGGTCGGCTGGCCGCCCTGCCCGTCGTCCTGGTGACCCCGCTGCTGCTGTACCCGCTCCTGCTCACCGTGCCGGTGATGGCCGACCTCGCCGAGACCGGGGGTGCCGGCGCGACGGTCGGCCGGGTCGCGATCGGCTTCTACGGAGTCATGGCCGCCCTGGCCGTGCCGCTCGCCTGGGGTTTCCGGGTCGTCGCCGGTGCGCCGATCCGGTGGCCGGCGCTGGTCGCCGGGGCGCTCTTCACCGCGGCCTGCCTGTCCGGGTTCCTGCAGGGGTTCGTGCTGTTCCTGGCCCTGCCGCTGGACCTCGGGGCGCCGTTCGGCGGCCTCGACGTCGTCGGCGGGGTGGTGGCGCTGGGCCTGTGGCTCTTCCTGCTGCACCTCGTCGTCATCGCGGGCTGGCTCGCGACGCAGGCGCTCGACGAGCTGCCCCGCCGATCAGCGGCCGGGTAGCGGGAGGCCGCCCGGGAGGTCCTCGATCGGCACGCCCTCGAGCGGTGGGGTCGTGGGCGGTGGCTCGACAGGTGGGGGCTCGACCGGCGGCGGTGGCGGCGGCGCCGTCTCGGGCGCGGGCTCGACGTAGCCCGAGCCGTTGCTCACCAGGATCGTCACGACCTGACCCGGGACGGCGCGGCCCCCACGCCCAGGGCTGGTGCCGACGAGCTCGCCGTCCCGCTTGTCGCTGTTCACCCGCACGGTCGTGCTCTGGAACCCGGCCGCGGCCAGCGCGCGGGCGCACTGGAAGGGGTCGGTGCACCCGGGCACCGGCTTGGTGTTCCCGTTCGCCACGGTCTGGTCGGCCGGCGGGAACGTGCCGCTGCCCCGCGCCTGGAGGATGGGAGCCATGGCGTCGTGCCAGACCGTGGCGCCCTTGCCACCGCCGAAGCCACCGACGTTCTGGTTCCGCTTCGGGTTGAAGACCATGACGCTCGCGGTGATCTCCGGCGTGTAGCCGACGAAGGTCACCGACACGTTGCCCTGCGCCGTTCCCGTCTTGCCGGCGATCTGGTGGCCGCGGACGTAGGCGGCCGGCGCCGTCTGGCCGGGGTTCCCCGGCTCGACGTCCTTGCGCAGCATCTGGTTGAGGGTGCTGGCCACCCCGGCCGGGATGGCATCGGGGGTGCAGTTGTCGGCCTTCACCACCGGGTCGCCGTCCTCGTCGGTGAGGGGCTCGCCGTCGCGGTCGAGGATCTGGGTCACGGGGAGGACGTCGCACTGCGTGCCGCCCGCCGCCAGGGTCGAGTAGGCGCTGGCCAGGCCCAGGGGGCTGGTCGCGTCCGGGCCCAGGGTGAACGAACCGCGGTTCTCCTCGATGATCTGGTCCGGCAGGCCGGCGGGGCCGAACTGGTAGAGCCCCATGTCCTCGGCGATGCGGACCGGCTCCTCCACGCTGCCGAGCGCGTCCTCCAGGGCGACGAAGTAGGTGTTCGACGACTGGTAGAGGGCCGTGGTGAGGTCCAGCGTGGGCCGGTAGGTGCCGGCGTTCTCCACCGTGTACGGCCCGCCCTCCTCCCGGTAGACGCGGGAGCGGTACGGGCTGGGCGCGGTGAGCGTGTACTGGTTCGAGAACCCGCGGGCGAGCGCGGCCGCCGCCACGAACACCTTGTACGTCGACCCGGCCCCTCGGCTGGGCGCCACGTTGAGGTTGTAGGACTCCTGCGTCGGGTCGTTGACGTCGTAGCCGAAGATCCGGTTCACGCTGAGCGCCAGCAGGTGGCCGGTGCCGGGCTCCACCGCGCTGAAGGTGGCGACCCGCTCGTCCTCCAGCGGCAGCGTGTTCAGCACCGCCGCGTCGCCGGAGCGCTGGAGCTCGGGGTCCAGCGTGGTCTGGATGACGTAGCCGCCGGTCTCGAGCTCCAGCTGGCTGATGCCCAGGGTCTGGGTCACGTACTTCTGCACGAAGTCGCAGACGTACGGGCCGACGCTCGCCTCGACGCAGCCGCGGCGGGGAGCCGGCGCGGGCGCCAGGCCGAGGGGGGCGAGGGCGGCCTCGGCCTCCTGCTCCGGCGTGATGTACCCCTGCTCGGCCATCCGGTCCAGCACCTGGTTGCGGCGGATGGTGGCGCCCTCGGGGTTGACCAGCGGGTCGTCGTCCGACGGGCTCTGCACCAGCCCGGCCAGCAGAGCCGCCTGGGGCAGGGTCAGCGCGGAGGCGTCGACGCCGAAGTAGGCCCGCGCGGCCGGCTGCACGCCGTAGGCGTTCTGCCCGAAGTAGACGATGTTGAGGTAGCGGGTGAGCAGCTCGTCCTTGGAGTACCGGTCCTCCAGGTCGAGCGCCAGGCGCGCCTCGCGCAGCTTGCGGCCGACGCTCTGCTCGGTCGCCGCGTCCCGCGCGGTCGGGTCGTCGGTCGACTGCAGCAGCGTCTGCTTCACCAGCTGCTGGGTGAGCGTCGAGCCGCCCTCCATCACCTCGCCGGCCGCGATGTTCCGCACGAGCGCGCGCAGGGTGCCCTGGACGTCGAGGCCACCGTGCTCGAAGAACCGGGCGTCCTCGATCGCGACCATCGCGTCCTTCATGACCTGCGCGATCTGGTCGCCGGCCACGGGGGCGCGGTTCTCCCGGTAGAACGAGGTGATCAGCTCGCCGTTCGCGGCCAGGACGGTCGTGTTGCCGGCCGGCGGCAGGTCGGTCAGCTCCTCCGGCGGATCGCCCAGCAGGCTGGTCGACTGCTGGGCCGCGAGCGCCGGTCCCCCGATCCACGGCATGAGCAGCCCGGCCAGGAGCGCCCCGGCGAGGACGACGCTGAGGGTCAGGACGCAGAGCGTGACGAACGTCCCCCTGCGCTTCTCCATGACCCTCCTCCCTCGGATGCGGGCATCACCCCAACAGAGAACGTCCGGTCCCACAATCCCCCGCGCCGTCCGTAGCCAGCCCGTGACGGAACGCGACGGGCGGCTGGGAAGGTCGAGGTCAGAGGGTTGCGTGGGCCGCGAGGGGTGCCGGGAGGTCGTCCCGGTGCAGGACGACGAGGGTGCTCACCGCCCGCGTGAGGACCACGTAGAGGCGGTGCATCCCCCGCGGCTCGGCTGCCACGATCGCCGCCG
This sequence comes from Blastococcus sp. SYSU D00922, assembly GCF_054050495.1. Classification (NCBI taxonomy): domain Bacteria; kingdom Bacillati; phylum Actinomycetota; class Actinomycetes; order Geodermatophilales; family Geodermatophilaceae; genus Blastococcus; species Blastococcus sp. SYSU D00922. The sequence continues at coordinate 59,684 of NZ_JBJGZL010000001.1, read as the reverse complement.
GGTCGACCACCACGACGGCGTCGAACTCCAGCCCCTTGGCCAGCGTCGCCGGGACGACGGCGATCCGCGCCGCCTCCTCGCCGTCGTCGGTCAGGACCGCCGCCGGCAGGCGCGCGGCGGTGAGGACGGCGGCGACCTCGGTCACCGCGGCGTCGGCGCAGACGACCCCGATGGAGCCCGGGACACCGCCCAGCTCCCCCACCACGTCCGCGAGCGGACCCGCCAGCGCGCTGACGGGCCGGACCCGCAGGGACCCCGGGTCGCTGCGGACCGCGGTCGCCGCCGGGAGACCGGGCGCGATGAGCGGCAGCAGCCGGTTGGCGAACTCCAGCACCTCGCCGGGCACCCGGTAGCCGCGGGTGAGCGGGCGCACGACGGTGCCCGGACGCCCCAGCCCGGCCAGGGTCTCCTGCCAGTCCGACGGCGACCAGGGGCTCGTCGCCTGCGCCAGGTCACCGAGCACGGTGAGCGACCCGGCGGCCAGCCGGCGGGCCACCGCGCGGCACTGCATGGGCGAGAGGTCCTGCGCCTCGTCCACCACCACGTGCCCGTAGCCCGGGGTCCGCTCGAGGAGACCGGCGACCTCGTCGGCGAGGACCGCGTCGGCCGCGCTCCAGGGTGCGCTGCGCACCGACCGGGGCGGGACCGGCCACCGCAGCAGCGCCTGGTCGTCGTCGTCGAGCAAGCCGCGGGCGGCCCGGGCCAACCGGTCGGCGTCGCTCCACAGCTCGCAGAGCAGCCCGGCCGCCTCGCGTGCGGGCCAGACCTCGTCGCAGAAGGCGCGGACCTCGGCGCTGCGGGCCGCTCGGCGGGTCTCGGCGTCGCTCGGGCTGCCGCCGGCCTCCTCCTTCTGCCGCCGCGCGTCCTCGGCGAGCAGCATCATCAGGCGCTCGCGGCCGGCCGCGTAGTGCAGCAGCTGCTGGTCGTCGTCCGCCCGGGCCCGGCGGCGGAGGTCGTCGACGTAGCGCTTGAGCCGCTCGACCGGCACCCGGTACCGCCGCCCGGCGAGCGGGACCTGCACCGAGTCGGCCGGCTTGCGGATCTCGCCCCAGAGCGCGCGCCGCAGCAGCTCGGCCATGCGGACGTCGCCCTTGAGGACGGCGACCTCCGGCCGGTCGACCGCGCGCACGGGCACCCGGGCGGTGAGGTCGGCGACGGTGGTCTGCTCGACGTCGACCTCGCCGAGGGTCGGCAGCACCTGCTCGATGTAGCGCAGGAACGCCCGGTTGGGCCCCACGACGAGGACGCCGGTCCGCGCCAGCTGGCCGCCGTGCGTGTAGAGCAGGTAGGCGGCGCGGTGCAGGCCGACCGCCGTCTTGCCTGTGCCGGGGGCGCCCTGCACGCAGATCGACTCGGCGAGCGGGGCGCGGACGATGTCGTCCTGCTCGGGCTGGATCGTGGCGACGATGTCGCGCATCGGCCCGCTGCGGGGGCGCTCGATCTCCTGGCGGAGGAAGTCCCCCTTCTCCTGCCCGTCGGCCAGGACCTCGTCCTCGTAGCCGGTGAGCTCCCCGGCGGAGAACCCGAACCGGCGGCGCCGCTCCAGGCCCTGCCGGTCGGCGGCGGTGGCCTGGTAGAACGGCCGGCTCATCGGCGCCCGCCAGTCGATGACGACGGGGTCGCCGGCTGCGTCGCGGACGTGCCGGCGGCCGATGTGGAAGGTCTCCGTCGCGGAGTCGGTGCGACCGAAGAACGGCGGGACGCCGGGGTCGGCGGCCAGCGCGCGCAGCCGCTCGGCGCGGGCGGCGCCCAGCCGCTCCGAGGCCCAGGCGTCGACACCGGCGTCGACGACGGCTGAGGCGGCGGCCCGCATCTCGGTGAGGCACTCGGCCGCGCGCGCCAGGTGGGCGCGCTCGGCGGTCAGGACGGGATCGGCGGTCTCGGGTTCGGCGGGGTGAGACACGGTCGCAGGACGTTACGCCGCACGGCGCGCCCCGTCGACGTCGTTCCGGCGGCCGGGCGGCCGGGCGGCCGCGCCCGGCTACGGCCGGTCGCCGGGCTCGACGATGTGCACCCGGACGGCGCGGAACTGCTCGGGCGTCGCGACCAGCGCCGCCTTGGTCGGCTCCCCGACCTCCAGGGCCGGCTCCCGCCGCAGCGCCGCCAACGGTGCCAGGCGCGGGTCGGCGAGCACGTCGTCCACCAGCCCGCGGTCACCGCCGGTGAACAGGGCTTCCACCGACCCGGCGTGCGGGAGCAGGACCCGTACGGCGGTCTCCACCGCGTGCGACACGACCGCGTCGGTCTGGTGACCACGCCGCCGCGCGAACCGCTGCTGCGACCAGCCGCCGGCCGCGGTCCGGCCCTGGACCTGTCGGGCGTCGACCTTCGAGGCGGCCAGCTCCGTGCCGTCGAACACCCCGACCGCCCAGCGGCCTCGGCGGACCAGCAGCACCGCGGCGCGCCGCGGCTGCCGCGCGGCCGCGGTGAACGTGCCCAGCAGGGGCGGCTGCGGCGCCCAGCCGAACGGTGCGGTGAGGACGACGGTGGTCGTGTCGGCGCACGTGACGCGCAGGGACCCCCCGGCCGGCCGCACGTCGGCGAAGGCGCCGTGCCGCTGGGCCACGCCGTCGAGCCAGCGGCCCAGACGTTCGGGAGCCACGCCCAGCAGGCGCCCGCCGCCGGCGGCGGGGCGAGGTCGGGGCACCTGGCGAGCATGCCAGCAGGCGCCGCGTGATCAGCCCGTGCGCGCCCCCAGCCGCTCCTCGCCGGAGGCGAAGCCCATCCGTGAGGCGATCGCCGCCGGCACCGGCTGCGCGATCGCCACCGCCGAGCCGGCCACCGCCGGGGTGAGCCGGTGGCTGCCGTCGACGATCGGTGGACCGGTGTACTCGGCGCCGCTCGCCTCCTGCCCCGTGGCCGAGCGGAAGGCGGCGATGGTCTCGTACACCTTCGGGTCCCGGGTGCCGACCGGCCAGTGCACCATCAGCCGCGGGCTGCCCACCGCCGTGCGGTGGTAGGCGTTCCCGTTCGCCGTGATGCCCATGTCGGTGGCCTTCCGGAACAGCTCCGAGTCCTGGACGCACAGCAGGCAGTTGGACGCCACGCCGCCGCTGATGACGTTGTTCCGGATCGCCACCGGGCCGAGCAACCAGGTGACGGTCGGATCGGGCTGCGGTTGACGGGGGTCGTGGCCCGGTGTCGACGGGTTGCTCGCCAGCCTCCGGTCCTGCACGACCCACAGGGGGCGGCCCGCGTTCCCCACCACGGTGTTGTTCCAGATGTCCATGTTCGACGCGTTGTTGATCTTCAGGCCCGTCTGACCGTTGCCCGACACGACGTTGTCGGCGATCAGGCCCTTGCTGGAGATCTCGAAGGACAGCCCGTTCCCGCCGTTCCGGAGGATGTCGTTCCCCGTGGCGGTGACGTCGTAGACCGACTCGTCGAACCACAGCCCCGTACCGAGGTTGTCGGCGAAGACGCTGTCGGTGACCGTGATGTGCCGCGACCGGCCGATCTTGACGCCCCCGGCGACCGGCGCCATGTTGAAGTGCTCGGTGTTGTTGCCGGTGATCCGCACCGAGTCGAGCACGAGCCTGTCGGCGTAGGGCGCCTCGATCCCGAGCATCCCGTTCCGCTCGATCGTGACGTTGCGCAGGGTGTTGCGCACGCCCTCGTTCACGCCTCCCACGAGGACCGCCTGGGTCGCGTTCTCCCGGACGACCACGTTCTCGACGACGACGTCGGGCGCCGAGAGCCGGAGCGCGCCCTTCTCGGGCACGGGGGTCGCGTACCGGTGGATGCCGATGCCGCGCAGGACCGTCCCCGCACCGCGGATCGTCATGCCCACGCTCAGGTCACTGGCCCGGACGGCCCGGCCTGCCGGGTTCGTCCCGAGGTAGAGGCGATCGGCCGCGGTGTCCACGAAGAAGGTGCCGGGGACGACGGCGGCCCTGGAACCGACCTGCCGCTGCGCGACGCCGTCGATCCACACCTGGTCGGGGTAGGCGGCCATCGGGTACGCGGAGTTGACGAAGCCCCAGTTGGCGGCGGTGTTGTCCGGCGCGCCCTTGGTGTACGTCGGGCTGTGGTCGAACTGCGCCGTCCAGCCGTCCGACCGCCAGATCGCACCGTCGTTCGCCCAGCCGGTGACCGGGCGGCTGCCGTCGAGCCACACGGCCTCGCCCGGGTGGGCCTGGATCGTGAGCCTCTTGCCGGCGGGCACGGTCACGGTCTCGTGGTACGTGCCGCCCCGGAGGACGACGGTGGCGCCCGACGGGGCGGCGGCGATCGCGCGGCCGAGGGTGCGCCAGGGTGCGGCGGCGGTGCCCGCAGCGGCGTCGTTGCCCGACGGCGCGACGGAGTAGGCCCCCGTCGGCACCGGGTACCGCGCGGTGCCCACGGTGGCAGATCCGGCCGCCGCGGTCGCGCGCGCTGTCGGCGCCGGGCCCGGACCGGCCACCGGCGACTGGGGCGGGGGCGGCGGCGCTGCGGGCTCATCGGGCGCGGGTGGGACCACCGGAGCGGGTGGGACGGCCGGAGCAGGGTCACCCGGCGCGCCGGTGGTGACCGCGACGTCGTCCACCCGCAGGGTCAGGGGCACCGAGCCGCGGGACAGGTAGCTGTCGAGCCCGACACCCCCGGCCGCCTGCCACCCGGTCGTGCCGTCGACCGCGGACACCGTCCACGACGCGGGCTCGGCCGCCGAGGCCTGCCACACCTTGGCCCGCACCGTGCTCGGCGAGACACCGGAGACCTGCACGCGCACCCGCACGGGCTGGGAGCCGGCGACGGCCGGAACGGTCACCGGCTGGACGAGAACGGTCTCCGTCCAGCGGATGTCGTGCCGGGTGAGGGCGGTGGTCACGCCCCCGTCGGGCAGCCAGCGGACCTTCGCCTGGTACTGGCCGACACCGGGCACCTGGCGGCCCGCCACCGACACGAACAGCCCCGTCCCGGTCGGCAGCCGGCTCGGCGCCAGCGTCGTGACGATGTCGGTCGTCGTCCCGGAGACGGGGAGCCCGGCGCGCTGCGTGACACCGTCCGTCGTCATCGAGATGGTTCCGGCGCCGCCGGAGACGGCGAAGCGGGACGTGTCGCTGACGGTCCACCGCCCGCCGGTGTCGGCCGCCCCCCAGCCTCCGCTCACGGAGCGGGAGAAGGTGTCGGCGGCGGCCGGACCGGCGGCCTGGGCCGGCGCACCGATGGCGCCGAGCGGCGCCAGCGCGGCGACAGCGACCAGGACGACGGCTCGGCGCAAGCGGGACGGGACAGGTGCGGGCACGGGTGCAGGCGTGGCCATACGGCGAGGTCCAGACGTGGGAACGGCGATCCGCGGGGGGAAGCTGGGACCCTGTTGCGTCCGGACTGCTTCCGGACCGGGGCCAAGACCCTACGCGACGCCTGCGGTCCGTGGGGCCCGTGTGGCCCGCGGGATCAGGCCGCTGCGCCCGCCCGGCGCACCCCGACGACCGGCAGCCCGGCCGCGGCCCAGGCCTCGAAGCCACCGACCACGTCGACGGCGCGGTGGAGCCCGAGCGTGCGCAGGGTGTCGGCGACGAGGCTGGAGCTGTACCCCTGGTTGCAGATCACGACGACGTCGAGGTCGTAGCCGGTCACCTGCGGGATGCGGTCCCGGCTCGCCGGGTCCAGCCGCCACTCGAGCACGGTGCGGTCGACGAGGACGGCGCCGGGTACGTCGCCGTCCCGGCTGCGCTGCTCCCAGGGCCGGGTGTCGACGAGGAGGGCGCCGGCGGCCAGGCGGGCCGCCGCCTCCTGCGGGGAGACGCGGTCGATGCGGCGGCGCACCTGCGCGAGCAGCTCGTCGATGCTGCGCGCCATCAGCGGACCAGGGCGGGGGACGAGGAGTGCTCCGCCGGGATGTGCAGCAGCTTCTGGCAGGCCACGACGACCACGGCGGCGATCGCGGCGGCGACGGTGGCCACCAGGAACGAGGCGTTCGCCCCCCAGACGTCGACGATCTTCCCCGCGACGGAGGCGCCGACGGCGACCCCGAGGCCGAGCGCGGTGCCGATCCAGGTGAACGCCTCCGTCACCGCCGAGCGGGGCACGAGCAGCTCGGCGAGGGTGAACGAGCTGATCAGCGAGGGCGACACCGCCACGCCGGCCACCACCACGAACGGGAGCATCAGCCAGACGTCGGTGACCAGCATCAGCGGGATGCTCAGCAGGGTCAGCAGGACGAGGACCCCGGCCAGCCGGATGCGCAGCGGCAGCCGCCAGTGCACCGTGCCCCAGCCGATGCCGCTGGCCATGGACCCCACCGCCAGCCCGGCGATGAGGACGCCGGACAGCGACTTCGCGTCCTCCTGGTCGGCGAAGGCCACCAGCGCGATCTCCAGGCAGCCGAGGATCGCGCCGACCGCGGCCCCCACGACGAACAGCACGCGCAGGCCCTTGGTACGGATGGCCGAGGGGCCCTGCCGCGCCTCGTGCCCGTGCGGCGGCGGTTCCGTGCGCCCCTGGGCGGCGAACAGCAGGCTGCCGACGGTGGCGAGGGTGAAGGCGGTGACGACGCCGCTGGTCGAGTGCCCCGTCGTGGACAGGAACGTGACCAGCACCGGGCCGACGATGAAGACGAACTCGTCGACGACGGACTCCATCGCCAGCGCCGTCGGCAGGCGGTGGCTGCCGCGCAGGAGGTGCGTCCAGCGCACGCGGATCATCGAGGAGACCGGCGGGATGCAGGCGCCCGCGAGGCCGGCCGAGGCGAAGACCGTCCACAGCGGCCAGTCGTCCTTCACCGCGGCGAGGAAGCAGATCCCGGAGACGACGAAGACCGCCAGCACCGGGAGCAGGACCCGCCGCTGGCCGTGGGTGTCGGCCCACCGGCCCAGGAGCGGACCCGCCGCGGCGGTCGTGACGGCGCCGGCCGCGGCGACCGCGCCACCGAGGCCGTAGGAGCCCGTCTCGTCGGCGACCAGGAGGACGCAGCCCAGCCCCACCATCGACAGGGGCAGCCGGCCGATGAACGCGGCGAGCACCATCGGCAGGGCGTGCGGGGTGCGCAGCACCTGCAGGTAGGGATTCGCCACGAGCGGGGGAGCCTCCGTCACACGTCATGGGGCATCGCCACGCTACCGATCCCGGACCCGCCCGTCTCGTCGGGACGCCGGCGGGGCGGGCGGCCGCGGACGAGGAAGGGCCCGGACCGCCACGCTGCGGTCCGGGCCCTGGTCTCGTGGGTTCAGGCGAGCCGGCTCTTGAGGATCTCCAGCTCGTCCCACATGGTGCTGGGGAGCTTGTCGCCGAACTTCTCGAACCACTCGGTGATCTGCGGGATCTCCTCGCGCCACTCCTCGGGCTTGACGGCGAGGGCCTTCTCGACCTGCTCGGGCGTCATGTCCAGACCCGAGACGTCGAGCGAGTCGACCGTCGGCACGTGGCCGACCGGGGTCTCGACGGCGGCCGCCGTCCCCTCGAGGCGCTCGACGACCCACTTGAGGACCCGGCTGTTCTCGCCGAAGCCCGGCCACAGGAAGCCGCCGTCCTCGTCGCGGCGGAACCAGTTCACGTAGAAGATCCGCGGCAGCTTGGTCGAGTCGGCCTGCTTGCCGGTGTTCACCCAGTGGGCGAAGTAGTCACCGGCGTTGTAGCCGATGAACGGCAGCATCGCGAACGGGTCGCGGCGGACCACGCCGACGGCGCCGGTGGCCGCGGCCGTCGTCTCCGACGACAGCGTCGCGCCCATGAACACGCCGTGGTTCCAGTCCCGGGCCTCGCTGACCAGCGGGATCGTGGTCTTGCGGCGGCCGCCGAACAGGATCGCCGAGATCGGCACGCCCTTCGGGTCCTCGTACTCCGGCGCCAGGATGGGGCACTGGGTGATGGGGGTGCAGAAGCGGCTGTTCGGGTGGCTGGACAGCTCGTCGCTCTCCGGCGTCCAGTCCCGGCCCTTCCAGTCGGTGAGGTGCGCGGGCGGCTCCTCGGTCATGCCCTCCCACCAGATGTCGCCGTCGTCGGTGAGGGCGACGTTGGTGAACACCGAGTTGCCCTTGTCGATGGTGCGCATCGCGTTGGGGTTGGTGTCCCAGCCGGTGCCCGGCGCGACGCCGAACAGGCCGTACTCGGGGTTCAGTGCGTAGAGCCGACCGTCCTCGCCGAACCGCATCCAGGCGATGTCGTCGCCGAGGGTCTCGACCTTCCAGCCGGGGATGGTCGGCTCGAGCATCGCCAGGTTGGTCTTGCCACAGGCCGACGGGAAGGCGGCGGCCACGTAGTAGGTCTTCTGCTGCGGGCTGGTCAGCTTGAGGATCAGCATGTGCTCGGCGAGCCAGCCCTCGTCGCGGGCCATGACCGAGGCGATGCGCAGCGAGTAGCACTTCTTGCCCAGCAGCGCGTTGCCGCCGTAGCCCGAGCCGTAGGACCAGATGGCCCGCTCCTCGGGGAAGTGCACGATGTACTTCGTGTCGCTGCAGGGCCACGGCACGTCGTCCTGGCCGGGCTCCAGCGGGGCGCCGAGGGAGTGCATGGCCGGCACGAACGGCCGGTCCTCGCCCATGGCCTCGAGGATGTGCGAGCCGATGCGGGCCATCACGCGCATGGAGACGACGACGTACTCGGAGTCGGTGAGCTCGACGCCGAACATCGGGTTCTCGGCCTCGACCGGGCCCATGCAGAACGGGATGACGTACATCGTCCGGCCGCGCATGGAGCCGCGGTACAGCTCCGTCATGATCGACTTCATCTCGCCCGGGTCCATCCAGTTGTTGGTCGGCCCCGCGTCGGCCTCGTCGACCGAGCAGATGTAGGTGCGGTCCTCCACCCGCGCGACGTCGCTGGGGTCGGAGGCGCACCAGAAGGAGTTGGGCTTCTTCTCGAGGCGGGTGAAGGTGCCGGCGTCGACCAGCTTCTGGGTCAGCCGCTCCCACTCCTCGTCGCTGCCGTCTACCCACACCACCTGGTCCGGGGTCGTCAGCTCGGCCATCTCCCGGACCCATGCCAGGAGGCGGGCATGCGTGGTGGGTGCGTTGTCGAGACCGGGGGTGGCCACTGAAGTCACGGCGTCTCCATCCTCTGGGTAGCCGGGCGGATCCGGCACCGGCGCTGGTGCTTGGCTCTGTCTGCGGGCCCCGGCATCGGTGCTGGGTGCAACGATCGGGATCAGGTGAGGTTACCGACGTTCTAGACGTCTGTAACCGTGAGAGATGTTACGTCTAGGACGTCTGGTCTTCAGGTCGGAAGGCCCTGGTGGAGGGGTGGAAGACGACGCCCCGCAGGCGTGTTGGCTCGCAGCGTGAGCACCCCAGCCCTCTTCACGCCTCTGACCCTGCGCGGCGTCACGCTGCCCAACCGGCTCGTCGTCGCGCCCATGTGCCAGTACGCGGTCACCGACGGCATCGTCGGCGACTACCACCTGGCCCACCTGGGCCGGTTCGCGCTGGGCGGGTTCGGGCTCGTCGTCGTCGAGGCGACGGGAGTGACCCCCGAGGGCCGGATCAGCCACGGGGACACCGGCCTGTGGTCCGACGAGCAGGTCCCGGGGATGGCGCGGGTCGTCGACTTCCTGCACGCGCACGGGTCCACGGCCGGCATCCAGCTCGCCCACGCCGGCGCCAAGGCCTCCAGCAAGCGGCCCTGGGACGGGGAGGGACCGGTGACGCCGGAGAACGCGTCCCCGGGCGAGGAGCCGTGGCAGACGGTGTCCGCCAGCGCCGTGCCGGTGGCGCCGGGCTGGCCCACCCCGCACGCGCTCACCGTCGACGAGCTGGCCGAGGTCCGCGAGGCGTTCGTCGCGGCCACGCGGCGCTCCCTGGCCGCGGGGTTCGACGTCGTCGAGGTGCACGCCGCCCACGGCTACCTGCTCAACCAGTTCCTCTCCCCGCTGACCAACCGCCGCGACGACGAGTACGGCGGCTCCCGCGAGGGCCGCATGCGGTTCCCGCTCGAGGTGGTCGAGGCAGTACGCGCCGTCTGGCCCGAGGACCGACCCCTGTTCGTGCGCGTCTCCTCCGTCGACGGGTCGAAGGACGGCGTCACCGTGGAGGACACCGTCGCCTTCGCGCGGGAGCTCAAGGCGCGCGGTGTCGACGCGATCGACACCTCCGGCGGGGGCCTCGGCGGCGGCTGGCAGCACCCGATCGGCTACGGCTACCAGGTGCCGCACGCCGCGCGGATCCGCGCCGAGGCCGACATCGCCACCATGGCGGTCGGGCTCATCGTCGATGCCCGTCAGGCCGAGGCGGTCCTGGAACAGGGCTTCGCCGACCTGGTGGCCGTCGCGCGCGAGGCGCAGGACGACCCGAACTTCGCCGCGCGTGCCGCGCGGGAGCTCACCGGCAGCCACGACGTCTACCCGGTGCAGGCCGGCCCCCGGTTGGCCTCGCGCGACCGGCTGCTCGGCCGGCTCGGCCCGTGGACGGGCCCGCACCCGGTCCAGGTGACCGAGCCCGTCTGAGAGCGGGCGCGCGGAACACCCCACGAGGACGGCGACAGCCCCTACGGTGCGGCGCCATGGCGCACCGCAGGGCGCTCGTCGCCGCCTCCGCCGTCCAGCTCGCCGCCGGCCTCGCCGGCCAGGTGGTCGCCCTCCGGCGGCGCAAGCACTACGACATCCCGTTCATGACCGGCAGCCCGGCGAACGTCGGGCGGGACTCCTGGTGGCTCGGCACCGCCTTCAGCGCGCCGTCCTACATGCTCGGGAGCCAGGCGTGGGCCATCGCGACGCTGCGCCGGAGGCCGGAGGAGCGGGCCCGCGCGGCGCTCCGCCTGCTCGGCACCAGCATGATCCCCGGCTACCTGCTGGAGCGGCAGTGCCGGCGACGGCTCACCCCCGGCAGCCTGGACCGGGTCGAGACGCCCATCGTGGCCGTGGGCCTGGCCGGCTCGGTGGCCATGGCGCTGCTCGGCCGTCCTCAGCTGCGGCCGTAGCCGGGCCCCACCTCGGCCAGGAACGCGTCCCAGTCCCCCGGCGCCGAGGTGCCGGCGACCTCCGCGCCGAACTTGTCCAGGTACCAGTGCCAGCCCATGGCGAAGTCGACGACGTCGGCGTCGGCGGGGAAGACCTGGACGAAGCGCAGCCAGGTCCGCCCGTCCTCGGCGGTCAGGTCGAGGTCGACGCGCCAGTTCTCCGTCTGCTCCTGCGTCCACTCGACGACCAGGCGGCGGGGCGGGTCGCACTCGAGGATCGTCATCGGCTCCCCGGTGTGCTCGCCCTCCTCGTGCGTCATGACGAAGGTCCCGGTGCCGCCGGGGCCGCGGGCGCCGTCGTAGCGGCCGATCCAGCGGGCCAGGCGCTCCGGCTCGGTCAGCGCCGACCAGACGTCCTCGATCGGATCGGGCCAGGAGCGGCGGAACTCCACCCGTTGCCGCCCGTCGTCCAGGCGGGTGACGGCCCCCCGGCGGGCCTCCGGATCCTGTGTCATGCGCCGTCTCCTGTCCGTCGGGCCCGCCGTCCGCGGGCGATCTCGGTGTCCAGTGCGTCCAGCCGCCGCGCCCAGAGGTCGCGGTAGGGCTCCAGCCAGTCGTCGATCTCGCGCAGGGGCCGCGGGTCGAGCGCGTAGAGCCGCCGCTTGCCGTCGGCACGCGAGGTGACCAGGCCCGCCTCGCGCAGCACGCGGAGGTGCCTGCTGACCGCGGGCCGGCTGACGGGGAAGCGGTCGGCGAGGTCGCCGGCCGCGACCTCGCCGTGGGCGAGCAGGGCCACCAGCTCGCGCCGCACCGGGTCGGCCAGGGCCGCGAGCGCCTCCACAGCACATGCGTAACACATCGGTTACGCGTTTCGCCAGAGGTTTCCGCCCGTGGACGGCCGGGGCATGCGAGCGGGCATGTCCGTCACCGATCCCGACGTCCCGGATCCGCTCAACGACCCCCGCACCCTCCAGGCCGATCCCGGCGCCCACGGCCAGGGCGACGACCTCGCCTCGGCCGCCGACGACCCCGAGACGGCCGGCGAGGACGAGCTGGCCACCAGCCAGAACCTCCCCGACGAGGCCGGCGGCGGCGACGTCACCGGCGGGATGGCGTCCGAACCCTGACCTCCATGTGACGGAGCGGTCCGTCGCGGGTATCCGCGCGCCCGTACCGACCGCTCCGAGCACGAGGAGGACCGATGGCCACGGGTGAGACCGGTTTCGAGGACGTCTACTACGACCTCATCTCCGTCCAGTACCACTCGCTCAAGGCCGGGCACGACTACGGCCAGTACGTCCGGGACGCCGAGAACGCCGGCCTCGACGACGTCGCGGCGTTCTTCCGCGAGGTGATGGATCAGGACTCCGCGCGGGCCCGGCGCTGCCACGAGTTCCTGGGCCGGCTGCAGGGCACCGACCAGGCCGGACCGGCCGCGCAATGATGGCCGGGTGATCCGGACCCCGCTGACCCGCTGGTTCGACCTGACGACGCCGGTCATCGGTGCGCCGATGGCCGGCGTCTCCGGCGGGGCGTTGGCCCGCGCCGTCTCCGAGGCCGGTGGCCTCGGCATGATCGGGGTCAGCGGCCGGCACAGCGCCGAGTTCGTCACCGAGCAGTGCGCGCTGCCGGCGGAGGCCCAGCTGCCCTTCGGCGTCGGGCTGATGATCTGGACGCTCGCCGACCGACTCGAGCTGTTCGAGGCGACGGTCGCCGCGCAGCCGAGCCTGGTGTCGATGTCCTTCGGGGACCCGGCGCCCTGGGTCGGGCCGCTGCACGACGCCGGGATCGCGGTGGCGGCGCAGGTGAACACCGTCGCCGACGCCCGGCGCGCGGTCGACGCGGGCGTCGACGTCCTGGTCGCCCAGGGCAGCGAGGCCGGCGGGCACACCGGGCAGCGCGCGCTGCTGCCGCTGCTGCAGGAGGTCCTGGCGCTCACCGACCGGCCGGTGGTCGCGGCCGGCGGCATCGCGACCGGCCGCGCGATGGCGGCGATGCTGGTCGCCGGGGCGGCCGGCGTCTGGGTCGGGACGGCGCTGCTGGCCTGCACCGAGGGGCTCAACGGCCCGGCCGCCCGCCACCGCATCCGCGAGGCCACGGGCGACGAGACCGTGCTGACCCGGGCGTTCGACGTCGCGGAGGGCATCGCCTGGCCCGAACGCTGGCCCGGCCGGGCGCTGGTCAACGACTTCAGCCGGGAGTGGCACGGCCGGGAGACCGAGCTCGTGGCCGACGACGCCGCGAGGGCCCTCGTCGTCGAGGGCCGGCGCACCGGCGATCCGGCGCACGCCCCGCTCTACGCCGGGGAGGCGGTCGGCCTGGTCACCGCCGAGCGGTCAGCCGTGGACGTCGTCCGGGAGCTGGACGCCGACGCCGAGAAGTCGTTGCGCGCCGTGTCGACGCTGCTGGGCTAGACGGCGCAGGTCCCGTCCTCGCAGCCCTCGGCCGCGGGGACGGTGAGCAGCGGGTGCGCGTCGGCCCAGGCCCGCTCGAGGATCTGCAGCAGCAGCTCGGCCGGCTGGGCGCCCGCGGCGCCGTACTTGCGGTCGACGACGAAGAACGGGACGCCGGTCGCGCCGAGCGCCTGGGCCGTCGCGCCGTCCTGGCGAACTGCCGCCAGGAAGCGGCGGTCGGCCAGCGCCTCGCGGACCTCGGTCTCGTCGAGGCCGACCTCGAGGGCCAGCGGCACCAGGTCGTCGACGGAGAAGACCGTGCGGCCCTCCTCGAAGTACGCGTGCAGCAGGCGCTCCTTGAGCTCGTTGCGCTTGCCGTGCTCATCGGCGAGGTGGAGGAGCTCGTGGGCGAGGAGGGTGTTCCCGCTGATCCCGTCGGCCAGGTGGTACTCGAGGCCCTCCCCGGCGGCGATCTGCTCGACGCGGGCCATGTTGGCGCGCATGTCCTCGACGCCGGCGCCGTATTTGGCGGCCAGCGCGGGGAGCGTCGGGTGCGTCTCGCCCTCGGGGACGGAGGGGTCGAGCTGGAAGGACCGCCACACGACCTCGACCTGGTCCCGGTGCGGGAACTGCTCGAGGGCGCTCTCCAGGCGGCGCTTGCCGATGTAGCACCAGGGACACACGACGTCGGACCAGACCTCTACCTGCATGCTCGGCGCAACCTCGTTGCCGCTTCAAGCATTCCGGCCGCGGCGCGGGTCACCCGGCCGGAGGCGGGTGCACCTCCGCGCGGGCCCGGCCGTCGCCCCGGGTGGGGTCCAGGAAGACGTACCGGACGCCCGAGTGCCTGGCCACGAGCCGTCGCTCGGCCTCGTCGGAGGCCCCTTCGATGTCGGCGACCGTCACGGTGTCGTCGAAGTCGACCTTCGCCATCACGATGAGCTGGCCGGGGCCGATCACCGTCGTGAGCAGCACCGGCACGTCGCTCACCTGGTCCAGCGCGGCGATCTCCTGGCGGAGCTGTTCCTGCAGGGCCGGCGGGATCGACTGGCCGATCAGCAGCGAGACGTTCGCCCGGGCCAGCGCGCCGGCGACGACCAGGAGGAGCACGCCGATCGCGATGGCGGCCAGGCCGTCCCAGACCGGGTCGCCGGTCACGTGCTCGAGGGCGAGGCCCGCTCCGGCCAGCACCAGACCGACGAGCGCGGCGCTGTCCTCGAAGGTCACCGCCTTGACCGTGGTGTCCGACGTCTCCCGCAGGTAGCGGCGGGGCGTCGTCCCCCACGTGCGGGCGGAGCCGCGGACCTGGCGCACCGCCTTGAGCCAGGAGGCGCCCTCCAGCACGAAGGAGATCGCCAGCACGACGTAGGCGATGAGCGGGTCGCCCTGCTCCTCGCCCTCGAGGATGGTGGTGACGCCCTGCCAGAAGGAGAACCCGGCGCCGAGGGTGAACGTGGCCAGGCAGGCCAGCAGCGCCCAGAAGTAGGTCTCCCGGCCGTAGCCGATGGGGTGCCGCTCGTCCGGCGGCCTGCCGCCGCGCTTGAGCGCGACGAACAGGAGCACCTCGGTGATCGTGTCGGCCAGCGAGTGGGCGGCCTCGGAGAGCATCGCCGAGGAGTGGCTGATCAGGCCACCGACCAGCTTCGCGACGGCGATGCCGAGGTTGGCCAGCCCCGCGACGAGGACGGTGCCGGTGGACTCGTTCCCGGTGCTGTCGGTGGAGTCCTCGGCCAGGACGTGGTCGGGAGCCGGCGCCGGTTGCGTCACCGCCGCGCGATGCCCCGCGGGAGGTCACGCCATGCGCGTCCTCCCGCGGGTCGTGCTCAGCGGATGCCGACGAGGTCCACCACGAAGACGAGGGTGGCGCCGGGCTTGATCACGCCGCCGGCTCCACGCTCGCCGTAGGCCTTGTGCGCCGGGATGGTGAGCCGGCGGCGGCCGCCGACCTTCATGCCGACGATGCCCTCGTCCCAGCCCTGGATGACCATGCCCACGCCGACCCGGAACTCCAGCGGGTCGCCGCGGTCCCAGGACGCGTCGAACTGCTCGCCGCCGTCGTGGGTGACCCCCACGTAGTGCGCGCTCACGAGGTCCCCGGCCTTGGCCTCGGGGCCGTCGCCGACGACCAGGTCCTCGATCACCAGGTCGTCGGGGGCGGGCCCGGTCGGCGGCTCGACGTCCGGTCGGCTCAGCTCGGCCACGGTTCTCCCTCCTGCACCGGGTCTCTCCCGGCACCGCACCCATCCAAGCAGCGCCGGTGGGGGCCCGCTCAGACCCGGTCGAGCGGTCCGGCCCCCGCCGGCGTCGGGACGACGTCCAGCGGGTGGGCGGTCTCGTCGGCGGGCAACCGCGCGGCGAGGATCGTGATCACGGCGAGGACCGGCGGCCCGAGCCCGGCGAGGAGGAACGTCGCGGTCAGCCCGATGACCTCGCTCACCGTGCCGGCCAGCGCCATCGACAACGGCATGAGGCTCAGCGAGAGGAAGAAGTCCAGGCTGGAGACCCGGCCGAGCAGCGCGGGCGGCACCCGGCGCTGCAGGAGGGTGCCCCAGATGACCATGCCCGCCTGGAAGGTCCCGCCCATGACGGCGCCGGCCAGGATCATCGGCCAGAGGTCGGTGGCGAAGGCGAAGACGACCATCGGCACGCAGCCCACGCCCCACAGCGCGTTCATCACCGACAGGTAGCGCCGGGGCAGCCGCAGGGAGGCGACCGTGAGCGACCCGACGGCCCCGCCGATGCCCCACGCGGCCAGCACCCACGCGTGCTGGCTGGGCCCGCCGCCGATCTCGCGGATCGCGAAGGGCACCAGCACCTCGAACGGCCCGATGAACAGCAGGATCATCAGCGCGGCGAACAGGAGCGTCGCCAGCAGCCACCGCGTGCCGACCATGTAGACGAAGCCCTCGCGCACGTCACCGAGCAGCGAGCTCTCGCCGGCGCCCTCCCGGCGCACCGGCGTCCGCGGCAGGGCCGCGAGGCAGGCCGCGGCGGCCAGCGAGGCCACGGCCGTCACCGCGAGCGCCGCGCCCGGCGAGAAGGCGGCGACGAGGAAACCCGCGGCCGCCGGCCCGGCGGCCTGGGCCAGCACCGGGCGGACGACGCCCTCGAGCCCGTTGGCGGCGAGCAGGTCGCCCTCGGGGACGAGCGCCGGCAGCAGCGCCGAGTAGGCCGGGTAGTACATGCCGAGGAGGACGCCGTCGACCAGCGACACCGCGCCCAGCTGCCACAGTTCCAGCACCCCGGCCAGCGAGAGGGCCGCGGCCACCGCCACCACGGCCGCCTGCAGCAGCGCGACGGCGAGCAGGATCTGCCGCTGCGGGATCCGGTCGGCGAGCGCGCCCCCGAGCAGCGTCGTGACCAGCATGCCTCCGGCACTGAGCCCCGTGACCAGCGAGAGCGCCGCGGGTCCGCCGTCCAGGGCCATGACCTGCCAGACCATGCCGATGGCCCACAGCCCCTGGGTGAGCAGCGCGAAGACCAGGGACAGCGCCAGGAGGCGGTAGGAGCGGTGCCGCAGCGGCGACAGCGCCCGCGGCAGGGTGGTCACCCCGTCATCGTCGGCGAGGGGTACGACGGGTTGCACCCGATTTCGCGGTCGGCGCAGGCCCGGGTGCTTCCCGTCCCCAGCCGCCACTAGCGTCGCGGCATGCTCGATCACCTGGCACTGCAGTGCACCGACGTCGGCGCCGCGGCGGACTTCTACACGCGCGTGCTCGCGCCCTGCGGGGTCCGGGAGCTGATGCGCTACGAGTCGCCGGGCGGTGGCGCCGTCGTCGGGCTCTGCGGGCCGGACAGCTTCCCCCGGCTGTGGCTGGGCACCGCCGTCGACACCGGCCACCGGCCGGTGCACCTGGCCATCTCGGCGCCCTCGCGCGAGGCCGTGGACGCGGTGTTCGCGGCGGCACGCGACGCCGGGACGGAGATCCTGCACGAGCCGCGCGTCTGGCCGGAGTACCACCCGGGCTACTACGCCGTGTTCTTCCGCGATCCCGACGGCAACAACGTCGAGGCGGTCCACCACACGTTCCCCGGCTGATGGAGCCTGCCCCGTGGTGGACCAGCGCGGTCGCCTACCAGGTCTACCCGCGCTCCTTCCAGGACTCCGACGGCGACGGCATCGGTGACCTCGGCGGCGTCCTGCGGCGGCTGGACCACCTGAGCGACCTGGGCGTCGACGTCCTCTGGCTCTCGCCGGTCTACCCCTCTCCTCAGGCCGACAACGGCTACGACATCAGCGACTACCAGGGCATCGACCCGCTGTTCGGCACGCTCGAGCAGCTCGACGAGCTGATCGCCGCGCTGCACGCGCGCGGCATGAAGCTGCTGATGGACCTGGTGGTCAACCACACCAGCGACGAGCACCCGTGGTTCGTCGAGTCCCGCTCGTCGCCGTCCTCACCCAAGCGCGACTGGTACTGGTGGCGGCCGCCCCGGGCCGGGTTCGCCGGCGGCGACCCGGGTGCCGAGCCGACGAACTGGCAGTCGTTCTTCTCCGGCCCGGTGTGGGAGTTCGACGAGGCCAGCGGCGAGTACTACCTGCACCTGTTCGACCGGAAGCAGCCCGACCTCAACTGGGAGAACCCGGAGGTCCGGCAGGCGGTCCACGCGATGATGCGGTGGTGGCTCGACCGCGGGGTCGACGGCTTCCGCATGGACGTCATCAACATGATCAGCAAGGACGTCGCGGAGGACGGGCACCTGCACGACGGCCCACCCATCCCAGGGACGTCGCTCGGGGACGGGTCGGCGTCCTACCTCTGCGGGCCGCGCATCCACGAGTTCCTGGCCGAGTTGCACCGCGAGGTCTTCGCCGGGCGTGACGGAGCGTTCCTCACCGTCGGCGAGATGCCGGGCGTGACCGTCGAGGAGGCGCGGCTGTTCACCGACCCCTCCCGGGCCGAGGTGGACATGGTCTTCCAGTTCGAGCACGTGGGGCTCGACCATGGGACGTCGAAGTGGGACCTCCGCCCGCTCCGCATGCGCGACCTCAAGGCGTCGTTCGGCCGCTGGCAGGCCGGCCTCGCCGACGTCGGCTGGAACTCGCTGTACTGGGACAACCACGACCAGCCGCGGGCGGTCTCCCGGTTCGGCGACGACAGCCCGGAGTACCGGCGTGACTCCGCCACCTGCCTCGCCACGCTGCTGCACCTGCACCGCGGGACGCCGTACGTCTACCAGGGCCAGGAGCTGGGGATGGCGAACTTCCCCTTCGCCTCCGTGGACGACTTCCGCGACGTGGAGTCGGTCAACCACTTCGGGACGGCGATGGTCGCGGGCGAGGACCCGGCGCGCCTGCTCGAGGCGCTGCGCCGGATGAGCCGGGACAACGCGCGCACGCCCGTCCAGTGGGACGCGTCGCCGAACGCGGGCTTCACGACCGGGACGCCCTGGCTGCCGGTCAACCCCGACCACGTGCGGTGGAACGCCGAGGCCCAGCGCGGCGACCCCGATTCGGTGCTCGCCCACTACCGGCGGCTGATCGCCCTGCGGCACGAGGAGCCGGTGGTCGCGCTCGGCGACTTCGCGATGCTGCTGCCCGAGCACGACGACGTCTACGCCTTCACCCGCACGCTCGGGGACCGCGTGCTGCTGGTGATCTGCAACGTCAGCCGGACGCCGTACCGCCTCGCCGACCTGCTCCCCCAGGCGCTCGAGGGCCGACTGGTCCTCGGCAACCTGCCCGACGAGGACCCGGAGCTCCTCCGCCCCTGGGAGGCCCGGGTGCTCGACCTCGCCTGAGTCCGGGTAATGGTGTCGGCGGATCGGCACCGTTCCGCCTAGGGTTCCCTCCTCGTGGGCCGGATCGTCGACGCAGTGCTCCCGGCCCGGATGGGGACGTCCTTCCGCTGGCTGGTCGGCTCGGCGTGGGTCGGCAACCTCGGCGACGGGATCGCCCTCGCCGCCGGGCCGCTGCTGGTCGCGTCCCAGACGTCCGACCCGTTCCTCGTCGCGCTCGCCGGCCTGCTGCAGCGCCTGCCGTGGCTGCTCTTCGGTCTCCACGCCGGCGTCCTGGCCGACCGGGTCGACCGGCGCCTCGTCGTGGTCGCGGTCGACCTGGTGCGCGCGCTGGTGCTCGCGGTCCTCGTCGGGGCGCTGGTCACCGGCACCGTGGACACGACCGTCGTCCTCGTCGCGATGTTCCTGCTCGGCACCGCCGAGGTCTTCGTCGACACCACCAGCGCGACCCTGCTGCCGATGGTCGTGCCGCGCTCGGACCTGGGCATCGGCAACGCCCGCATGATGACCGCCACCATCACCATGAACCAGCTCGTCGGCCCCTCGGTGGGGGCGGCGCTGTTCGCGCTCGGCATGGCGTGGCCGTTCGTCGTCCAGGCCGTCTGCCTGCTGCTCGGCGCCCTGCTGGTGTCCCGGATGCTGGTGCCGCCGCTGCCGGCGGCGGAGGGCCCCCGGCACGTGGGCCGCGACATCGCCGAGGGCTTCCGGTGGACGTGGGCGAATCCCGCCGTCCGCACGCTGACGCTGGCGATCGTCACCTTCAACGTCACGTACGGCGCGGCCTGGTCGGTGCTGGTCCTCTACGCCACCGACCGCCTGGGGCTCGGCCCGATCGGTTTCGGCCTCCTCACCACGGTCGGCGCGCTGGGCGGGATCGCCGGGACGGCGGGGTACGACTGGCTGGAGCGCCACGCGAGCCTCGCGGCCGTCATGCGGGTCGGGCTGGTCGTCGAGACCTTCACGCACCTGGGGCTCGCGGTCACCACCACGCCCTGGGTCGCGATGGTGATCATGTTCGTCTTCGGCGTGCACGCCTTCGTGTGGGGGACGACGTCGCGCACCGTGCGCATGCGGGCGGTGCCCTCCCACCTGCAGGGCCGGGTCGGCAGCCTGTACTCGATCGGGGTCTTCGGCGGCATCGTCGCCGGCCAGGCGCTCGGCGGGGTCATCGCCCGGATCTGGGGCATCACCGGCCCGTTCTGGTTCGCCTTCGTCGGCTCGGCGGTCATCCTGGCGCTGATCTGGCGGGAGCTGGCGCACATCGCCCACGCCGACGAGAGCGCCCTCTCCTCCGCCTGACCACCGCCACTCCGGATCGGGCAGGACCGGCCCTTGCGCATACCCCCCGGGGGTACTACCTTCTGCCGCGTCGGCGACCTGCGGGAGGAGAGACCATGAGCACCCAGGAGACGACGGCGGTCCTCGAGGTGTCAGGAGTGCACTGGGCCTCGGAGAAGTCCGTGATCGAGGCCGTGCTGGGCCGGCGCCCAGGGGTGCTGCGGGTGGAGGGCAACCCCGTGGCCCAGACGGCGACGGTCACCTACGACCCGGCGCTGACCTCGATCGAGCAGCTGTCGGGCTGGGTCCGCGACTGCGGCTACCACTGCGCCGGGCAGTCGGTCCCGCAGCACATCTGCTCCCCCGCCGCCGAGCCGCACGGCGAACCGCACGCCGGAGGCCACGAGGGGCACGGCGCCATGGCCCCCCAGGACGCGATGGGCCACGGCGGGCACCACGGCTCGATGTCGATGGACGACATGGCCCGCGACATGCGCAACCGGTTCCTGGTCGCCGCGGTGCTGTCGGTCCCGATCCTGCTGTGGTCCCCCATCGGCCGGGAGGTCATCGGCTTCACGGTGGCGGCGCCGTTCGGCCTGCGGGACGACGTGTTCTCGCTCCTGCTGTCGCTGCCCGTCGTCTTCTGGTCGGCCTGGATCTTCTTCGACGGCGCCTTCCGCGCACTGCGCGCCCGGACGCTCGACATGATGGTGCTGGTGGCCGTCGCCGTGGGCGCGGGCTGGCTCTACAGCGTGGTGATCACGCTGACCGGTGGCGGCGAGGTCTTCTACGAGGCCGCGACCGTGCTGACCGCGTTCGTCCTGCTCGGCCACTGGTTCGAGATGCGGGCGCGGGGCGGGGCCAACGACGCGATCCGCACCCTGCTCGAGCTGGCACCGCCACGGGCGGTGGTCCTGCGGGACGGCCGGCCGGTCGAGGTCCCGACCGCGGAGGTGGTGGCCGGCGACCTGCTGCTGGTGCGGCCGGGCGCGAAGGTGCCCGTGGACGGCGTGGTCGAGGACGGCGAGTCCGAGGTCGACGAGTCCATGGTCACCGGCGAGAGCCTGCCGGTGCACAAGACGGCCGGGGCGGAGGTCATCGGCGCCTCGGTGAACACGACCGGCACGCTGCGGGTGCGCGCCACGAAGGTCGGCGCCGACACCGCGCTGGCTCAGATCGTCGCCCTCGTCCAGGAGGCGCAGAACTCGAAGGCCCCCGGGCAGCGGCTGGCCGACCGGGCCGCCTTCTGGCTGGTGTTCGTCGCCCTCCTCGGCGGCGGGCTGACCTTCGCCGCGTGGTTGCTGTCGGGCGCCTCCGTCGCCACCGCGATGCTGTTCGCCATCACCGTCGTCGTGGTCACCTGCCCGGACGCGCTCGGCCTGGCGACGCCCACGGCGATCATGGTGGGGACCGGGCTGGGCGCGCAGCGGGGCGTGCTGTTCAAGACGGCGACCGCGCTGGAGACGTCGGCGCGCATCGACACCGTCGTCATGGACAAGACCGGCACGCTGACGCGCGGCGAGCCCGAGGTGACCGACGTGGCCGTCGACGGGATCGACGAGGACGACGTCCTGGCGCTCGCGGCGGCCGTCGAACGGGAGTCCGAGCACCCGCTGGCGACAGCCGTGGTGCGGTACGCCGAGGCACGAGGGGCCCCCGTGCTGGCCGCCGAGCGATTCCGCACGGTCCCCGGCCACGGGGCCTCGGCCGAGGTGGCGGGCCGCCGGGTCCTCGTCGGCAGCCCGAAGCTCATGGCCGACGAAGGCGTGGAGCTCGGGGCGCTCGCCGCCCGCCGCGACGAGTGGGCCGGGAGCGGCCGGACCGCGGTGCTGGTCGCCGTCGACGGTCACACCGCCGGCGTGATCGCCCTGGCGGACGCCGCCCGCCCCACCTCGGCGGCCGCCGTGGCGGCCCTGCACGAGGCCGGGGTGGAGGTCGTCATGCTCAGCGGCGACAACCAGGCCACCGCCCGACGGATCGCCGACCAGCTCGGCATCGACTCCGTCATCGCCGAGGTCCTGCCCGGCGACAAGGCGGCGAAGGTCGCGGAGCTGCAGCAGACCGGCCGCCGGGTCGCGATGGTGGGCGACGGCGTGAACGACGCGCCGGCGCTGGCGCAGGCAGATCTCGGCATCGCGATCGGCGCGGGCACCGACGTCGCCATCGAGACCGCCGACGTCGTCCTGATGCGCTCCGACCCGCTGGACGTCCCCACGGCTCTCACGATCGGACGGGGCACGCTGCGCAAGATGCGGCAGAACCTCGGCTGGGCGATCGGCTACAACGCCATCGCGCTGCCGATCGCCGCCGGCGTCTTCGAGCCGGCCTTCGGGCTGGTGCTCCGGCCGGAGATCGCCGCCCTGTCGATGTCGGGGTCGAGCTTCCTGGTGGCCGTCAACGCGCTGCTGCTCAAGCGGCTGCGCCTGCCGGAACGGCCCGAGGAGGCGCCCGCGCCGGCGCCGGACCGCGTCCCCGCGGCACGCTGATCGACGTCGGCGCGTCCTGGTTGACTCTCGACCTGGTCGAGGCCGGACGGTCGGTCATGTGGAGGAACACGTGCGGGGGATCGGTCAGACGGCCCGGGAGTCCGGGCTGACGGTGAGCGCCCTGCGGTTCTACGACGGCGCCGGGCTGCTGGTGCCGGCTCGCGTGGACCCGCGGAGCGGCTACCGCTGGTACAGCGACGACCAGGTGCTGACCGCCCGCCTCATCGCCCGGTTGCGCCGGGTCGGGCTGCCGCTGGCCGACATCGGCCGGGTGCTCGAGCACCGCCGGGACCCCTCGGTGGTGGACGAGGTCCTCTCGGCGCACCTGACGCGCCTCGAGGACGGCCTGGCCGACGCCCGCCGTGAGCTCTCCGCAGCCCGAGCCCTACTCGACCAGGAGACGCACGTGACGACCGTCCGCACCACCGCCGCCGAGCTCGCCGCCGCCCTGCGCGCCGTCCGCTACGCCGTCGGCACCGACCCCGAGCTGCCCATGCTCACCGGCGTCCTGCTGGACGCCGACGACTCCGCCGCCCGGCTGGCCGCGACCGACCGCTACCGCCTGGCCGTCTCGACGCTGAGCAGGGCCGAGGTCAGCGGGACCGTCAGCGCCCTGCTCCCCGTGGCCCTCGTGGACGACGTCCTCGCCGGCCTCGCCGGGGACGGCCCGGTCACCCTCCGGGTCGACGGGGACGACGTCACGGTCGAGCCGCCCGGGCGCACCGTGACCGGGCGGCGGCTGGACCACGACTTCCCCGACTACCGGCGCGTGCTGCGCGACTCCGCCACCCACCGGCTCGACGTCGACGTGGCCGCCCTGCGCGAGCAGCTGGCCGCCGCGCCCACCCGCACGGTGCCGACCGGCCCGGACGGCACCGAGGAGACGGCCACCGTGCTCACCCTCGGCCCGGTCGAGATGGGCGTGAACCGCGAGTTCCTGCTGGAGGCGCTCGAGGTCGGCAGCGGCGGGCAGCTCGTGCTGGAGCTCGACGGGCCGATCGCCCCGCTGGCGCTGCGCGACCCCGCCCGCCCGGACGACGTCAGCATGCTGATGCCGATCCGCCTGCCCTGAGGCGCCGCTGTGCGCTGGTCCACCTCATCCGCGCCCGATGAGGTGGACCAGCGCACACCCGCTCAGCTCAGGGGCGAGCGCGGGAGAAGGCGGTCGCTGATGATCCGCTTCTGGATCTCGCTGGTGCCCTCGAAGATCGTGGTCAGCCGGGCGTCACGCCAGTGCCGCTCCACCTGCCGCTCGGTGGTGTAGCCGTTCCCGCCGTGCAGCTGCATGGCCTGGTTGGTCACCCGCACCGACATCTCGGTGGCCTCGAGCTTCACCATCGAGGCCTCCTTGTGCACCGGCAGCCCGAGATCGAGCAGGTGGGCGACCTGGCGGTAGAAGGCGCGGGACTGCTCGATCTGCGCGGCCATCTCGGCGACGGCGAACCGCAGCGCCTGGAAGTCACCGATCGGGTGGCCGAACTGCTCGCGTTCCTGGAGGTAGAGGATCGAGTCCTCGAGCGCGGCGCGCGCCAGCCCGACGGCCCGCGCCGCGGTGTGCACGCGAGCGGTGTTGAGGAACTTCTGCGCCTCGGCGAACCCGGCCTGCTTCGCTGCCTCGCCCTCCTCGTCGCTGTCCTCGCGGGCGGCCTTCGCCTGGTCGATGACGTTGTCCTTGGGGATGCGGACGCCGTCGAAGGTCAGGTCCCAGGTGAGGAAGCCGTGGTAGCCGATCTTGTCGATCGGGTGCCCGGAGAGCCCCTCGGGGAACTCGCCGCGCTTCTTCTCCAGCAGCAGGTTCAGCAGGCCGGCCGATCGCGACTCGCCCTCCTCGGGGTCGCGCTCGCGCACCAGCACCTGGATGAAGTCGGCGGCCTTGGCGTTGCCGCACCAGCGCTTGCGGCCGGTCACCACCCACTCGTCGCCGTCGAGCACGGCCCGGGTCTGGACGCCGGCGAGGTCGGAGCCGGCGTCGGGCTCCGACAGCGCGATCGCGCCGATCCAGTCGCCGCGGGCGCTGCGGGCCATGAGCTCGTGCCGGCGGTCGGCGTCGGGCACCGCGGTACCGAGACCCTGCGAGCGGGCCAGGATGCTGGCCGTCGACATCCACGCGCGGGCCAGCTCCTCGCTGACCATGCAGTACTCGAAGACGCCGAGCCCCAGCCCGCCCTGCTCGGCGGGCACGGTGATGCCGAAGTAGCCGAGCTCGGCCAGGCGGGCGAGCAGCAACGCCGGGATCTCGCCCTTCTGCGGGTCGAGCTCGTTCGCGACCGGCAGCACCTCGTCCATGGCGAACCGGCGGGCCTGCTCCTGCAGCTTCTCCCGCTCCGGCGTGTGCCACGGCGGCAGCAGCACCGGCGGCTCGGGCTGCAGCGTGTCGTTCTCGCTCGACGTCATCGTCGGTCGTCTCCACTCGTCAGGCGGATGATCACGTACACCTTGGCCGGTGCACCTTCCCGCCGCACGCCGTCGTCACCCGCGAGGTGAGCAGCTTCACCCGGCATGATCACGGGCGTGAGCGTCCCTGGCATCGACGTCCCCGACTCCCGCGGCCGCACCGGCCTGGACCGGGTCGGCCGCGACCTGACCGGCAACCCGGACGTCGTCGTGGAGGACGTCGAGCTGCTGGCCGCCGCCTGGCACGTGCTCCGGCGGACGACGATCCGGCGGCGGCGCAGCGACGGCGAGTGGGTGACCGAGCAGCGCGAGACCTACGACCGCGGCAACGGCGCGACCCTGCTGCCCTACGACCCCGAACGCCGCACCGTGCTGCTCACCCGCCAGTTCCGGTACCCGGTCTACGTCAACGGCCATCCCGACGGGCTGCTGGTCGAGGCCGCCGCGGGTCTGCTCGACGACGACGCGCCCGAGGTGGCCATGCGCCGGGAGGCGGAGGAGGAGCTCGGCGTCACCCTCGGCGAGGTGCAGCACGTCTTCGACGTCTTCATGAGCCCCGGCTCGGTGACCGAGCGCCTGCACTTCTACGCGGCGGCCTACCGGCCGGGCGACCGCACGGGCGCCGGCGGCGGGCTGGAGGAGGAGGGTGAGGACATCGAGGTCCTCGAGCTGCCCTTCGACGAGGCGCTGGACATGGTCGACGACGGCCGGATCGCCGACGCGAAGACGGTCATGCTGCTCCAGTGGGCCGCCCTGCGGGGGCCGTTTCGCACGTAGAGGACCTTCTGTACCGAAAGTCCCGGGACTTTCCGTACAGAAAGTCCCTCTAGCTGACGCGGTCCTGGGCCAGGCGGATGTAGTGGTCGACCAGCGAGGCGTCGTCGACCGCTCCGGTGTTCACCGCGCGGGCCGGGTCCACGCCCTGGAACAGCTTCTTTAGCGGCACCTCGAGCCGCTTGCCGGTGCGCGTGTGCGGCACCCCGGGCACCGCGATGATCTCGTCGGGCACGTGCCGGGGCGACGCCTGCTCGCGGATCGCCGCCCTGAGCCGCCCGGCCAGCTCGTCGGTGAGCTCCTGCCCCGGCGCGAGCTGCACGAACAGCGGCATCCAGTAGCCGCCGTCTGGCTGCTCGACGCCCAGGACGACGCAGTCCAGCACCTCGGGCACCGACTCCACCGCCGCGTAGATGTCCGCCGTCCCCATCCGGACGCCGCCGCGGTTGAGCGTGGAGTCCGAGCGGCCGGTGATGACGCAGGTCCCGCGCTCGGTGATCTCCAGCCAGTCGCCGTGCCGCCAGACGCCGGGCCACGGCTCGAAGTACGCCTCCCGGTACCGGGTGCCGCCCGGGTCGTTCCAGAAGTACAGGGGCATCGAGGGCATCGGCTCGGTGACCACCAGCTCGCCGAGCTCGCCGACGACCGGGGTGCCCTGCTCGTCCCACGACGCGACCGCCACCGCGAGGTTCGGGCGCTGCAGTTCCCCCGCGATCACCGGCAGCAGCGGGGAGCTGCCGATGAAGCCGGTCGCGACGTCGGTCCCGCCCGAGGCCGAGGTGAGCTGCAGGTCCGTGCCGACGGCGTCGTAGACCCAGTGGTAGGAGGCCGCGGGCAGCGGCGAGCCGGTGCAGCCGAGCACCCGCAGCGCGGAGAGGTCGTGGTCGTCGCGGGGCCGGACGCCCGCCTTCTGGCAGGCCGCCAGGTACCCGGGGCTCGTGCCGAGGAGGGTGACGCCGACCCGCGCGGCGAGGGCGAACTGCGCGTCGACCGTCGGGTACGCGGGTGCGCCGTCGTGGACCACCGCCGTCGCCCCCGACAGCAGCGAGGACACCACGACGTTCCACATCATCCAGGCGGTCGACGTGTACCAGTAGAAGCGGTCGCCGGGGCCCAGGTCCTGGTGCAGCAGCCCGGACTTCAGCTGCTCCAGCACGACCCCGCCGTGCGAGTGCACGATGCCCTTCGGCAGCCCCGTCGTCCCGGACGAGTACAGGATCCACAGCGGGGAGTCGAAGGGCAGCGCCTCGAACGCCGGCTCCTGCTCGTCCCTGACGGCATCGGCCCAGGGCAGCGCGCCCTCGGGCACCTCGGACGGGAAGAGCCGGGGCACGGCGATCGTCGTCCGCACCGTCGGGAGGCCCGCGCGCAGCTCGGCGACGACGTCGCGGCGGTCGTGCTCGCGCCCGTTGAACCGGTAGCCGTCGACGGCGACGAGGACGACGGGCTCGATCTGGGCGAACCGGTCGAGGACGGCGCGGGTGCCGAAGTCGGGCGCGCACGAGGACCAGACCGCGCCCACCGAGGCGGCGCCGAGGAAGGCGACGATCGCCTCCGGCACGTTGGGCAGGTAGCCGACGACGCGGTCGCCGCGCCGCACCCCGAGCCGGCGCAGCGTCGCGGCGAAGGCGCCGACCTGGCGGCGCAAGGTCGCCCACGGCACCTCGACCGGTTCGGCGTCCTCGGCCACCACGACCAGCGCGGGGCGCTCGTCGCTGGCGTGCCGCAGCGCCTGCTCGGCGTAGTTGACCGTCGTCCCGGGGAACCAGACGGCGCCGGGCATGCGGCGGTCGGTCAGCACCCGGTCGTCGGGGACGTCGAGGACGCCGGTCCAGCGGGCGAGGTCGCCCCAGAACTGGTCGAGGTGCTCCACCGACCAGCGCCACAGGTCGTCGTAGCGGGTGGGGTCGCCGAAGGAGAGCCCGCGCCGCTCCTCCACCCAGCGGGCGAAGGCGGCCATCCGGGTGGTCCGGATGCTCTCCGGGGTGGGTTCCCACAGCACGTCGGTCACGCCTCGACCATGCCATCCTGGGCCCCGTGCAGCCCGACGAGCGCAACGTGCTGGGCGGGCCGCTCGAGCCGTGCGGGACCGAGCCGCTGACCGGCTTCTACCGCGACGGCTGCTGCACGTCCGGGCCCGAGGACGTCGGCTCGCACACCGTCTGCGCCGTCGTCTCCGCGGACTTCCTGCGGCTGCAGCGCGAGCTGGGCAACGACCTGTCCACCCCGCGACCGGAGTACGGCTTCCCCGGCCTGCAGCCGGGGGACCGCTGGTGCGTGGTGGCCGTGCGGTGGCTCCAGGCCTACCAGGCGGGCGCGGCGGCCGGCGTGGTCCTGGCCGCCACCAACGCCCGCGCCCTGGAGGTCGTGCCGCTCGAGGCGCTGCGCCAGCACGCCGTCGACGTGCCCGACGACATCCGCGGCCTGGAATGAACGGACGGCGGGCGGCGCTGGCCGTTCGCATGAGCGACCTCCTCGACCTGCCCGTGGCCACCCTCCAGGGGCAGCCGACGACGTTGCGCGAGCTGACCGGCGGCCGGCCGGCGCTCGTCGTGAACGTGGCCAGCCGGTGCGGGCTCACCCCGCAGTACGCCGCCCTCGAGACGCTGCACGAGGAGTACGCCGCCCGCGGCTTCACGGTCATCGGCGTCCCGTGCAACCAGTTCCTGGGTCAGGAGCCCGGCTCCGCCGAGGAGATCGCCGAGTTCTGCTCCGCCACCTACGGCGTGACCTTCCCGATGACCGAGAAGGTCGAGGTGAACGGCGAGGGCGCGCACCCGATCTACCAGCAGCTCACCGCCACGCCCGACATCGACGGCAAGGACGGCGACGTCGCCTGGAACTTCGAGAAGTTCGTGCTGAGCGGGCAGGGCGAGGTCGTCGCCCGCTTCCGGCCGCAGACCCTGCCCGACGCTCCCGAGGTGCGCGCCGCGATCGAGTCGGTGCTGCCCGCCTGACCTCGGGCTTCCCGGCGACCCGTACCGGGTAGGTAAGGTAAGCCTTCCTTATCGCTCAGTCCCGGGAGCCGCACGTGACCGCCGCGACCGCTGCCCCGCTCCGGGGCCCAGCGGCGGTGCAGCGTCCCGCCCGCCGGAGGCGGTGGGTCGGGCTGCTCGTCCTCCTCGCCCTCACCGTGGTCGCCAGCCTCGCCAGCATCGCCGTCGGCACGCGCTCGATCGGGCTGGGCGAGGTGTGGCGGTCCCTGCTCGACAGCGGGCTGACCACCGAGGAAGCCGTGATCGTCCGCCAGCTCCGCGTACCGCGGACGGTCCTGGGCCTCATGGTCGGGATGGCGCTCGGCGTGGCCGGCGCCCTCATGCAGGGGCACACGCGCAACCCGCTGGGCGACCCCGGCCTGCTCGGCGTGACGGCGGGCGCGAGCCTGGCCGTCGTCCTGTCCATCGCGTGGCTGGGGATCGGCACGCCGTCGGGCTACGTCTGGTTCGCCTTCCTCGGCGCTCTGGCCGGCACCGTCGCGGTCTACGTGCTGGGTTCCGCCGGTCGCGGTGGCGCCACGCCGGTGACGCTGGCCCTGGCCGGGGCCGCGCTGTCCGCACTGCTCTACGGCCTGGTGCGTGCCGTCCTGGTCTCCGACCAGCAGACCCTCGACCAGTTCCGCTTCTGGGTGGTCGGCGCGCTGGCCGGCCGGGACGCCGACGTCGCATGGCAGGTCGGCCCGTTCATCGCGCTCGGCCTGCTGCTCGCCGTCGTCAACAGCCCGGCGCTGAACCTGCTCGGCCTCGGCGAGGACGTGGCCCGCGGCCTGGGGCAGCGGATCTGGCTCGCACGCGCCGTCGGGCTGGCGGCCATCACGCTGCTGGCGGGCGCCGCGACGGCAGCCTGCGGGCCAATCGCGTTCGTCGGGCTGGTCGTGCCGCACGCCGTCCGCGCCGTCACCGGCCCCGACCACCGCTGGCTGGTCCCCTGTTCCGCCCTGGCCGGGGCGGTCCTCCTGCTGACGGCGGACGTGATCGGCCGCGTCGTGGCGCGGCCGGGCGAGCTGCAGGTCGGCATCGTGCTCGCCCTCATCGGGTCACCGTTTTTCATCGCCCTGGTGCGCCGGCGGAAGACGGCCGGGCTGTGAGCGTCGGGACGGCGCCGGCACCGCTGCGCACCGGCACCGTCGTCCGCGTCGGCCGGGTGTCGGGCATCATCCGCTGGCGACAGCTGGCCGTGCCGCTGGCCGCGTTCGTCGTCCTGGTGCTGCTGTCGGCGGTGAGTCTCGGCCGCGGCGACTTCCCGATCAGCGTGCCGGACGTGCTGCGCACGCTGGTCGGCCTCGGCGAGGGGGCGCAGGACTTCATCGTCCTCGAGCTGAGGGCTCCGCGGATCGCCGTCGGCCTGCTCGTGGGTCTGGCGCTCGGCGTCGCGGGCGCGCTGTTCCAGACCTTCGCCCGCAACCCGCTCGCCTCCCCCGACACCCTCGGCATCACCATGGGCGCCTCGGTCGGCGCGGTGGCCGCGATCGTGCTGAGCTCCGGCAGCGCGGCGGCCGGCCTCGGCATACCGTTCGCCGCCCTGCTCGGCGCGCTGCTGGTGGGGGTCCTGCTGTTCGTCCTCACCTGGCGGGCCGGCATCGACGGCTACCGCCTGGTGCTGGTCGGCATCGCGCTCTGGTCGGTGAACACCGCGCTGGTCGACTGGCTGCTGACCAACGCCGAGATCTACGACGCCGCCTCGGCCTACGTGTGGATCACCGGCTCGCTCAACGCCCGCACCTGGGAGAACGCGCTGCCGCTCGCCCTGGCGCTGGCGGTGCTGCTGCCCCTGGCGCTCGCTGCCAGCCGCTCGCTCGCCGTCCTGCAGTTCGGCGACGACACCGCGCGGGGGCTCGGCGTGCGGCTGCCGGTGGCGCAGACCGCCGTCGTCCTGATCGCCATCGCCTGCGTCGCGTTCGCCGTGTCGGCCGCCGGGCCGATCACGTTCGTGGCGCTGGTGGTCCCCCAGATCGCGGTGCGGCTGACCGGCGGCTCCCGCCCCCCGCTGCTGGCCTCCGGGCTGCTGGGTGCGGCGCTCGTGGTGGGCGCCGACCTGGTGAC
Source organism: Blastococcus sp. SYSU D00922 (assembly GCF_054050495.1). Lineage (NCBI taxonomy): Bacteria > Bacillati > Actinomycetota > Actinomycetes > Geodermatophilales > Geodermatophilaceae > Blastococcus > Blastococcus sp. SYSU D00922. Next base: position 28,772 of record NZ_JBJGZL010000001.1, on the reverse strand, counting down.
CCGCACCGTGCTGCCCGAGGCGCTCCCGGTCGGGATCCTGACCGCCGTCCTCGGCGCCCCCTACCTGCTCTGGCTCCTCGTCCGCGGAAGGCGGCGATCGACGGTATGACTCAGGTGCTGAGCCCACGCACGGATGACGGACGGGTCCGTCTCGCCGCCGAGCAGGTCACGCTGGCCTACGACGACCACGTCGTCGTCCGCGACCTCGACCTGCAGCTGACCGAGGGCTCGTTCACGGCGATCGTCGGGCCCAACGGCTGCGGCAAGTCCACCCTGCTCCGGGCCCTCGGCAGGCTGATGCGCCCGACCGGCGGGCAGGTGCTGCTCGACGGGCAGGCGATCGCCAGGACGCCGACCCGCGAGGTCGCCAAGGTGCTCGGCCTGCTCCCCCAGTCGCCGATCGCGCCGGACGGGCTGACCGTCGCCGACCTGGTGGCCCGCGGCCGGCACCCGCACCAGAGCTGGCTGCGGCAGTGGTCGCGGGACGACGAGGCCGTGGTCACCGAGGCGCTCACCTGGACCGACATGGCGGAGCTGGCCGACCGGCCGGTCGACGAGCTCTCGGGCGGGCAGCGGCAGCGGGCCTGGATCTCGATGGCGCTGGCCCAGGGCACGGACCTGCTCCTGCTGGACGAGCCGACCACCTACCTCGACCTGTCCCACCAGATCGACGTCCTCGAACTCGTCAGCCGCCTGCACGCCGAGCGCGGGCGCACGGTCGTCGTCGTCCTGCACGACCTCAACCTGGCCGCGCGGTACGCCCACCGGCTGGTGGCCATGAAGGACGGCGCCCTGGTGTCCTCCGGCCGCCCGGAGGAGGTGCTGACCGAGCAGCTCCTGGCCGACGTCTTCGACCTGGAGGCCCGCGTGCTGCCCGACCCGGTGGCCGGCACCCCGATGGTCGTGCCCGTCCGCCGCCTGCGCTGACCCCTCTTCCAACGCTTAGTTAGGCCAGGCTAACCTTCCTCGTGACCGGGGATGATCATGCATCCCCTCACCCGAGGGAGTTCCGTTGCACCGCACCTCTCGCCGCCTGCTCGGCGGCTTCCTGGCCCTGGGCGTGACCGTGGGCCTGACCGCCTGCGGCGCCAGCGCAGACGACACCGGCACCGCGTCCGCCGACGGCGGCTGGTCGTTCACCGACGACCTGGGCACCACCGTCGAGCTCGACGAGGCGCCCACCCGCATCGCCGGGCTCAACGACCTGGCCGCGTCGCTGTGGAACTACGGCGTGGAGCCGGTGGCCACCTTCGGCCAGACGTCGGCCGAGGACGACGTCGCCTTCGAGGGCCGGGACCTCTCCGACGTCGCGATCGTCGGCAGCGCGTACGGCGAGATCGACCTGGAGGCGCTCGCCGCGGCGGACCCCGACCTCATCGTCACCACGATCTACCCCGTCGACTCGACGGGCGAGATCCCGGAGGGCACCGCGGGCTACGGGTTCAACGACATGGCGCAGCAGGAGCAGGTCGCCGAGATCGCGCCGATCGTCACCATCGCCTACCGGGGCTCGGCCGCCGAGGTCATCGAGCGGGTGGTCGACCTGGCCGAGGCGCTCGGGGTCGACACCGAGGGCGGAGAGGTCGCCGACGCGCGCGCCGACTTCGAAGCCGCGTCCGAGCAGCTCACCCAGGCGGCCGCCGGCGGCGTGAGCGTGCTGCCCGTCTACGCCACCGAGGCCGACGGCTGGTGGATGGCCAGGGCCGCCGACGACCCGCAGCTGAAGCTCTACCAGGACCTCGGCGTGAGCTTCGTCGACCCGGGTGGCGAGGACTACTTCTGGCACTCCGTCGGCTGGGAAGAGGTGCCGAACCACCCGAGCGACGTGCTGCTCTACTCGCTGCGGTTCAGCATGTCGCCCGAGGAGATCGCCGCGCAGCCCACCGCGGCGCTGCTCCCCGCCGTCCAGGCCGGGCAGCTGCACCCGTGGAAGTACATCGGCCCCGACTACGTCGCCCAGGCCGCCTACATGGAGGAGCTGGCCGACTACCTCACCGAGGCGCAGAAGGTCACCTGACCCCGACCTGAGGGGCCGAAGTGGCCACTTCGGCCCCTCCGGGGGCGGGGAACGTCGGGTGGTTCACAGGTCCTGCGCAGTTCCGGCTGGGATGCTGGGGGACGTGCCGTCCCGCATCGCCGTCCGCGCCGCCCTCGTCGCCAGCGTCCTCGCCGGTCCCGCCGGGTTCCTGGCCGCCGCCGCGTGGGGGCTGCCCACAGCGCTCGGGGCGCACCGCCGCCGCCTGGCCCCCGTGGTCCGCCGCTCCAAGCAGTTCGCCGACGGCAAGTTCCACAACAACATGCCCACACCGGCGCTCTCGCCCGCGAACACCCGCGACGGGCTGCTGCGCCAGTGGCACGAGGAGCGGCACGTCGGGCTGCCCGGCGGTCCCATCCCCCTGGCGACGGCGGAGCTCCCGGCCACGGCGGCCGAGCTCGCCGTCACCTGGCTGGGGCACGCCAGCGCGCTGCTCGAGGTCGACGGGCAGCGCATCCTGCTCGACCCCGTGTGGGGCTACCGCGTCTCGCCGTCCCCGGTCTTCGGGCCGACCCGGCTGCACGAGCCGCCGATGCCGGTCGAGGACCTGCCCGACGTCGACGCGATCGTCATCTCGCACGACCACTACGACCACCTCGACCTGCCCACGGTCCGGGCCCTGCTGACGACGCAGACGGCGCCGTTCGTCGTCCCGATCGGGATCGGCGAGCACCTGCGCAAGTGGCACGTGCCGGAGGACCGCATCGTGGAGCTCGACTGGGACGAGACCCACGGCGTCGGCGGGCTGACCCTCACCTGCACGGAGGCGCGGCATTTCTCCGGGCGCTACTTCTACCGCGACACGACCCTGTGGGCCTCGTGGGCGATCACCGGCCCGCGCCACCGGGTCTTCTTCGGCGGCGACACGGGCTACACCCCGGCGTTCGCCGGCATCGGCGCCCGGCTGGGCCCCTTCGACCTCACCCTGCTGCCGATCGGCGCCTACAACGACGCCTGGCACGCGATCCACATGGACCCGGAGGAGGCCGTGCGGGCGCACGGCGACCTCGGTGGCGGCGTCCTGCTGCCGATCCACTGGGCCACCTTCAACCTCGCCTTCCACCGCTGGGCCGAGCCGGTGCAGCGGCTGCTCGCCGCCGCGCGCCGGACCGGCGCCGAGGTGGTGGTCCCGCAGCCCGGGGAGCGGATCGACGTCCTCGACCCGCCGCCGCTGCGCGACTGGTGGACGGCGGTCGGCTCGGCGGCCCCGGAGGAGCACGGCGACGGCGGCGTGGGGTCCTCGGTCCTCGCGCGGACGGTCACGCGCCTGCTGTCGCTGCTGCCCGGCTAGGCGCTGCGCCGCAGCACCAGCTGCGAGGGGAAGAACACGGTCCCGCCGGCGTCCGCCCCGTGCAGCGCCCCGCGCGCCGCCGCCGCGGCGATCTGCTCGACCGGGTGCGTCGCGGTGGTCAGGTCGGTCAGGGCCGCGGCCGGGATGTCGTCGAAGCCGACGACGGCGACGTCGTCGGGCACCCGCCGGCCGTGCCGGCGCAGCACGGAGAGCACCCCGAGCGCCACGTCGTCGCAGCTGGCCAGGACGGCGTCGGTGTCCGGCCACCGGGCGAGGATCTCCGCCGCGCCGTCCTCGCCCGCCCGCACGTCGAAGCCCCCGGCAACGGTGCGGGGCGGCAGCCCGGCGGCCTCGGCGGCGGCCCGGAACGCCTCCCGGGGGTACTCGGTGCACGGCAGCCAGTCCGGCCCGGTGACCATCGCGATCCGCCGGCGGCCCGTGGCCACCAGGTGCGCGACCGCCGACGTCGCCGCGACCGCGCCCTCCACGTCGAACGAGGGCACGACGGGGCTGCCCACGCCGATGGAGACCACCCGGCCGCGCAGCGCCGACGGGAGCCCGGCGAGCAGCTCGTGCGTGGTGTTGACCAGGACGACGCCGGCGACGGTCCGGTCCCGGGCCAGCGCCTCGACCGCCGCCTGGGGGCGGTCCCGCGGGAGGCGCCGCACCGTGGCGCCGAGCCCGTCGGCCTCGCAGGCGCGCGCCGTCGCCATCAGCACCCGCGCGGTGTACTCGCACTCGAGGATGGCGTCGGACGTGCCGGTCACGGCGACGACGACCCGGGTCCCCGCACCGCTGACGAGCGCGCGGGCGATCGGGTCGGCGACGTAGCCCAGGGCCTCGGCCGCCGCGCGCACGCGGCGCAACGCCTCGGCCGACACGGGGCCCGAGCCGGTGATCGCGCGGGAGACCGTGGCGCGCGAGACCCCCGCGGCCCGCGCCACGTGCTCGAGGGTCGCCGGAGGCCGCGCGCCGTCCCGCACCCACCCGTCGTACCACCTCGACGCTCCCAGCAGCAGCCCCCGGACGGCTGGAACCGCTCCCAGTCGCTGACTTGACGGTCTCCAGTCACGGGCGTGTCGCTCATCGGATTGTGCGCGACCTTTCTATGGTTCAGGGGCGCCGCAGCCCGAACCCGCTGGTCAGCGAGCCGTTCATGTTCCGCAACGCCGCAGACGAGGAACCACCATGCCCCTCTTGGGACGCCGCTCGCCCGCTCCCGACCCCGCTCAGGACGTGATCGCGGAGGCACGGCAGAACGTCGCCGCGGTCACCGAGGTCGTCACCGCCCTCGCCGGCGCGGCCACCTCGGCGGACGCCGTCCGCCTCGCGCTCGATCTGGTGCGCGAGCGCTTCGGCTGGGCCTACGGCTCCTACTGGCGCGTCGACCCCGGCGACCGCGCCCTGCACTTCGTCCAGGAGACCGGCGACGCCGGGCAGGAGTTCCGCGAGGTGACCCTGGCCGCGTCCTTCCGCGAGGGCGTCGGCCTGGCCGGCCGCGCATGGCGGGCACGCGACCTCGTCTTCGTCGAGGACCTCGCCCAGGTGACCGACTGCGTCCGGGCGCCGGCCGCCCGGCGGGTCGGGGTCCGGAGCGGCATCTGCTTCCCGCTCCTGGAGGACGGCGTCGTCACCGGCACCATGGACTTCTTCGCCACCGAGACCCTCTCCCCCTCGCGGGAGCGCTTGGACACGCTGCGCGCCATCGGCCGGCTGGTGTCGCAGACGATCGAGCGGGTGCTCGCCGGGGAGCGGCAGGCCGAGGCCGCCGAGGACATGACCGCGGTCAACCAGGTGCTCCGGGCCATCTCGGCGGCCGCGACGCCGGACGAGGCCATGGCCCGGTGCCTGGACACCATCCGCGCGGGATTCGGCTGGGCGTACGGCTCGTACTGGCGGGTCCGCGACGAGGACCGCGCGCTGCACTTCGTGCTCGAGTCGGGGAACGCCGGCCAGGAGTTCCGCGACGTCACGATGGCCGCCTCCTTCCAGGAGGGCGTCGGCCTGGCCGGCCGCGCCTGGCGGGCCCGCGACCTGGTCTTCGTCGAGGACCTCGCCCAGGTCACCGACTGCGTCCGGGCACCGGCCGCCCAGCGCGCGGGCGTGAAGTCCGGCGTCTGCCTGCCGATCGTCGTCGGCGGCGCGGTGGTGGGCACGATGGACTTCTTCGCCACGGAGACGTTGCAGCTCTCGCCCGGCCGCGAGGACGCGCTGCGCAACACCGCCTACCTGCTCGGCCAGGGGATGGAACGCTTCGCCGCCGCCCAGAAGCTCGAGCGGGCCGGCCGCGAGTTGCTGGAGTCGATCGGCGAGGTCGAGCGCAACGTCCTGTCGGCGACCAGCGTCGCCGGCGAGGGCATGCGCCTCACGCAGGAGGCCAACGACCAGGTCGCCGGCCTCGGCGAGTCCAGCGCCGACATCGGCAAGGTGGTGAAGACCATCCGCGGCATCGCCGACCAGACCAACCTGCTGGCGCTCAACGCCACGATCGAGGCGGCCCGAGCGGGCGAGGCGGGGCGCGGGTTCGCCGTCGTCGCCAACGAGGTCAAGGAGCTCGCCGCCGAGACGGCCCGCGCCACCACCGACGTCGACGCCAAGGTCTCGGCCATCCAGGAGCAGGTCGAGCGCGTGGTCGCGGCGCTCGCCGCCATCAGCAGCTCGGTGCAGAGCATCAACGAGACGCAGTCGGTGATCAGCGGCGTGCTGACCGAGCAGTCGGCCGTGACGAGGGCGATCCTGGACTGACCTAGCGCAGGAGCTTGGACATCCGGCGGTCGGCGAGCGGCTTGCCACCGGTCTGGCAGGTCGGGCAGTACTGCAGCGACGTGTCGGCGAAGCTCACCTCGCGGACGGTGTCACCGCAGACCGGGCAGGGCAGGCCGGTGCGGGCGTGCACCTGCAGGCCGGACCGCTTCTCACCCTTCATCGTCGCCGCCTTCTGGCCCAGCTGGCGGCCGAGCGCCTCGGTCAGCGTCTCCCGCATCGCGTCGAAGAGACGGACCAGTTCGTCGTCCTTGAGCTTGTCGGCGCCCTTGAACGGCGAGAGGTGCGCCGCGTGCAGGATCTCGTCGGAGTAGGCGTTGCCGATGCCGGCGATGAGGGTCTGGTCGGTGAGCGCGCCCTTGAGCTGCCCGGACCGGCTCGCCATCAGCGCCGCGAACTGCTCCCGGTCGACCTCCAGGGCGTCCGGCCCGAGCCGCGCGATGCCGGGGACCTCGGCGGGCGAGCGGACGACGTAGACCGCCAGGCCCTTGCGGGTGCCCTGCTCGGTGAGGTCGAAGCCGTTGCCGTCGTCGAGGTGCACCCGCAGGGCGAGGGGGCCCTTGCCGGGCTTGGGCGGGGCGGTCGGGAGGCCGGTGCGCCAGTGCAGCCAGCCGGCGCGGGCGAGGTGGACGACGAGGTGCAGCCCGGAGACGTCGAGGTCCAGGAACTTCCCGTGCCGGGAGGCGCCGGTGATCTCCAGGCCCGCCAGCGCGCTCAGCGGCGGATCGAAGGTCTTGATGGCCTGCACCGACGCCAGGTCGGCCCGCGCCAGAACGCGGCCGACGGCGTTCTCCCGCAGGAACGCCGCCAGCGCCTCCACCTCGGGCAACTCGGGCACGACGACCATGATCCACGCTCACGGGGCCGGGCGTCGTCCCACGTCCGGGTGTTCCCGGCGCCGGGCGGGTACCACCGGGACCTCGCCCGGCCCCGGGCGCGGGACCCGAACGGAAGCAGGTCGCGTGCGGCTCCACCTCCCTCGTGCGGCGCTCCCCCCGTCGTCCCGGGCGCCCCGCGAGCCGGCGGCGGTGCGGCGACTGGCCCGGGCAGTCCTCTGGCCGCTGGCCATCGGCTCGCTGCTGCACGTCGCCGTGCGGTCGTCCGTCGGGACGGCCTCCGACCTGGCCATCCTCTGGCGCGGCGGCGCGAGCCTGGTCGACGGCGGCCCGCTCTACGACTCGCACCTCGAGTTCATCTACCCGCCGCTGGCCGGCTGGCTGCTGGCACCGCTGGGGCTGCTGCCCTTCGGCGGCGCGGTGGTCGTCGTCGTGGTGGGGGGTCTGCTGGCCGCGGTGGCCGCCGTCGTGCTCCTGCTGCGGCTCGTGGGCGTCCGCGCGGACTCACCCGTCCTGCCCGGCGTCCTGCTGCTGCTCGCGAACAGCAGACCGCTCGTGGGGCTCCTGGCGCAGGGCAACATCGACACCGTCCTGCTGCTGGCGGAGTCGGTCGTGATCGCGCTGCTCATGGCCCGCCGCGACGTCGCGGCCGGGGCGCTGCTCGGCGCGGTGTGCGCCGTCAAGCCGACGCTGGCCCCGGTGCTCCTCGCCCTCGTCGTGCTGCAGCGGGGACGGGCCCTCCTGTCCGCCGTCGGCACCGGAGCGGCGCTGACCGCCGTCGGGCTGCTCACCGTGCCCGACCGGAACGTCTTCTTCACCGGCGTGCTGCCACTGCTGGCGGAGGGGAACCGCGACCAGCTCGCCCCGTTCAACAGGTCGATCCACGGCGCGGTCGTCGAGCTCGGGCTGTCGCCCGCGCTGGGTGCGGTCCTGCGGGTGGCCGCCTTCGGCCTGGCCTGCTGGGTGGCCTGGCGACGTCGGCACGGCGCGGCGGCGCCGCTCGAGGTCGTGCCGCTGCTGATGCTCGGCACCCTGCTCGCATCGACGTTCACGTGGGCCAACTACGGCATCTACCTCCTGCCGCTGCTGGTGACAGCGGGCCTGCGGGACAGCCTGGTGCGCAGCTGGCCGGCGTGGGCGGCGGTCTACCTGTTCGCCACCACCGACCCCTGGCATCTCGAGGACCTGGCCGTGCTCCCCGACACGCTGCTGCGGCTCCTGCCGCTGTGGGGCTGGCTCCTGCTGCTCGGGACGTGCGCCGTGGCGGCGCTCCGCTCGCGGGGTGCCCTCGGCGCCGCGGACGAGGAGCCCCTCGTCCCGGAGGCCGTCAGGACGTGAGCCCCGCCTCGTCCCGCACGTGCGCCGTCGCACCCGGCTCGTGCCGCGCCTGATCGGCGACGGCGGCAGCCACGGCCGTGGTGACGGCCGGGTCGAAGACGCTCGGGATGATGAAGTTCGCGTTCAGCTGGTCGTCACCGACGACGGCGGCCAGCGCGTCGGCGGCCGCCAGCAGCATCCCGTCGCTGATCTCCGTGGCGCGGGCGTCGAGCAGGCCGCGGAAGACGCCGGGGAAGGCCAGCACGTTGTTGATCTGGTTCGGCAGGTCCGAGCGGCCCGAGGCCACGATCGCCGCGTGCTCGCGGGCCCGCACCGGGTCCACCTCCGGCGTCGGGTTGGCCATCGGGAAGACGATCGCGCGCTCGTTCATGCGGGCGAGGTCCTCGACCTCGAGCACGTTGCCGGCGCTGACCCCGATGAAGACGTCGGCACCCTCGAGGGCGTCGGGCAGCTCGCCCCGCTCCCCCGCCGGGTTGGTCAGCTGCGCGAGCTGCTTCTTGGCCGGGCCGAGCCGGTCGTCGTCCGGGGAGAGGATGCCCTCGCGGTCCCAGACCAGCACCTTCCCGGCGCCGGCCTTCAGCAGCAGGTGCACGATCGCCGTGCCCGCCGCGCCACCGCCGGCCACCACGATCTTCACGTCGGGCAGCTGCTTGTCCACGACCCGCAGCGCGTTCTTCAGCGCGGCGAGCGCGACGATCGCCGTCCCGTGCTGGTCGTCGTGGAAGACCGGTATGTCGAGCTTCTCGCGCAGCCGCTTCTCGATCTCGAAGCAGCGGGGAGCGGCGATGTCCTCGAGGTTGATGCCGCCGAAGCCGGGCGCGATCAGCTCGACGGTGCGCACGATCTCGTCGACGTCCTGGGTGTCGAGGCAGATCGGCCACGCGTCGATGTCGGCGAACCGCTTGAACAGCGCCGCCTTGCCCTCCATGACCGGCATCGCGGCGCCGGGCCCGATGTCGCCGAGCCCGAGCACTGCGGACCCGTCGGTGACGACGGCGACGGTGTTGCCCTTGATGGTCAGCCGGCGCACGTCCTCCGGGTGCTCGGCCAGCGCGAGGCAGACGCGGGCGACACCGGGCGTGTAGGCCATCGAGAGGTCGTCACGGGTCTTGAGCGGCACCTTCGAGGCGACCTCGAGCTTGCCGCCGAGGTGCAGCAGGAAGGTCCGGTCGCTGACCTTGCGCACCTTCACGCCCGGGACGGCGCGCAGCGCCTCGACCATCTCCTCGGAGTGCGCCGCGTCGGCCGCGGAGCAGGTGACGTCGACGGTGAGCCCGTCGGGCCGGCTGTCCACCACGTCGATGGCGGTGACCGCGCCCCCGGCGCTGCCGACCGCCGTGGCGATGCGGCCGATGCTGGCCGGATCGCCGTCCGAGGTGAGCCGGACGGTGATCGAGTAGGAGGCGGACGTCACCGGTCCCCGGGGGACGGCGGCGGGAACGGGCTCGGCGGCGCCGGCAGCGGGCGCGGTCTCGGTGCTCATGACGGCGTCCATCGTCTCACCGCCCCGTGCGACCCCTTCAGGTCGACGGGCGTGAGACTCGTCCCTCCGCCTTGGCCTTGAGCCCGGCGCAGAACTGCCGGAACGACGGGTTCAGGTCGGGGGTGCTGCGGCGCAGCAGCCCGGCGAGCGGGCCGGTGTGGTCCTCCCGGACGGTCAGCACGGTGCCGCCGCCGTCCTGCGCGTCGAGCAGGTAGGTCCGCTCGATCACCGCCAGCCCGGCCGGCAGACCCCCGCGCCAGCGCATCGCCTCCTGCGGGCGCAGCTCGGTGACCGTCGCCGTGAAGGGCCGGTTGCGGATCATCGTGGCGTAGACGGTGATCGGCTCCCCCAGGGCGACGGTCCCCTCGACCCGGTCGACGCCGGAGTCCCAGTCCCGCCAGCCGCCGACGTCGGTCAGCAGGGCACAGACCTCGGCCGGGCTCGCGTCGATCCGGGTGACCGCCTCGAAGCTCCTCACGGGTGCCGAGTCTGCTCCGCCGCCCCGCCGTCGGCCACCGTCAGCCGCGGCGGACCGTCGCCCGGAGCCCGGGCCCACGCCACCAGCCCCGGGACGTCGATGCCGTGCGGCGGGGCCGCGGCGTAGGGCGCCAGGTTCCCGGCGGCGCGCTCCAGCAGCGTGGTGGCGCCGCGGCCGTTGCCGCGGGCGGCGTGCGTGAGGCCGACGGCGAACTGCGCGAGGCCGCGCCACAGGCCGCGCTCCTCCTCGACGGCGGACTTCCACGCGTCCTCCAGCACCTCGTGGGCGTGGAACGGCCGTCCCGCGTCGAGCAGCGCCTGGGCCTCGGCGAGCGCCTGCGCCGGCTCGCGGACGACGCCCTCCGGCGCCCGCTCCTCGCCGACCGCGCCGTAGGGCAGCGGCCGGCCCAGCGCATCGCGGGGACGGGCGTTGCGCGCCCGCCCCTCGGCGTCGCGGTCCCGCGGGGTGCTCACCCGACGAGTGTGCTCCCGCGAATTTGGTTGAGCGCGATGCATCCGGGTCGCGGGGCCGCTGTGAAGGGAGGGGTGACAGGCAGTTCCGCTCGGAGAGAAGGACATCCCATGAGCCCGACCCGCACGTCCCTGCGCGCCGCCGGTGCCCTCGGTGCCGCCGGTGCGCTCGTCCTGCTGGCCACCCCCGCGACGGCCGCCGACACCGCAACCGTCTCGATCCTGCACGGGGTGCCCGACACCCCCGTCGACGTCTACGCCAACGGCGAGCGGCTGCTCGACGACTTCCAGCCCGGCACCCTCACCGACCCGTTGCAGCTCCCGGCCGGCTCGTACGACCTGGCGCTGTTCCCGGCCGACGCCGCCGACGGCTCCGGTACGCCGCTGCTGTCGGCGAACGGCGTCGCGGTCCCCGCGGGCGCGAACGCCACCGTGGTCGCCCACCTGACCGCGGAGGGCCAGCCGGCCCTGACGCCGTTCGTGAACGACACCTCCCCCGTGCCGGCCGGACAGGCGCGGGTGACCGTGCGGCACACCGCCGCCGCCCCCGCCGTGGACGTGCGGGCCGGCGGGCAGGTCGTCGTCCCGGGCCTGGAGAACCCGGACGAGGCCAGCCTGACGGTGCCGGCGGGCACGGTCAGCGCGGACGTCGTCCTCGCGGGCACCGGCACCGTGGCCATCGGCCCCGCCGACCTCTCGCTCGCCGAGGGGGCCACCACGATCGTCTACGCCTGGGGCTCCGAGGACGCGGGCTACGAGCTCGCCGTCCAGACGATCAGCGGTGCGCACTCCGCGCCGTCGGGCGTGCCGGGCGGCACGGCCGGTCTGGCCGACGACGGCTCGCTGCCGGCGCCGGTCGCGGCCCTCTCGGTGATCGGCCTCGTGGCCGCCGGTGCGGGCGCGCTGCGCCTGGCCCGCGGCCGCGCCTGAGAGAGACCGCCGTGCGTCCCGCCGTCGCCACCACCGTCCTGGGTCTCGCCCTCGCCGTCGGCGCGCCGACGACCTGGGCGCTCACCCGGCCGGCCGCGACGGCGGGCGCACCGGTGGAGCAGGTCCTCCCCGTCCCGGCGTCCCCCAGCGCCGGGCCGGGGAGCCCGGGTGCGCTGCCCGAGGTCACGGCCCGGCCGGCGTCCCCGGACGACCGGGAGCAGCGGCCGCCACCGGTGCGCCTGGCGGTTCCCGCCCTCGGGGTCGACACCGCTGTCGATCCCGTCGGCGTGGAGCCCGACGGGCAGATGACCATCCCGGCCGAGGTGGACCGGGTCGGCTGGTACCGCTTCGGGCCGGCTCCCGGGGACGACGGGTCGGCGGTGATCGCCGGGCACGTCGACGACCGCGAGCAGGGGCTGGGCGCGATGGCGCCGCTCCGGGACGCCCAGGTGGACCAGGAGGTGTCGGTGACCGACGCGGCCGGGACGACGACGCGCTGGCGGATCGTGTCCCGCGAGCTCGTCCAGAAGTCGGTGCTCCCGCTCGACAGGTTGTTCGCCCGCGAGGGCCCCGCCCGGCTGACGCTGATCACCTGCGGCGGGCCGTTCCTCCCGGAGTTCGGCAGCTACCGGGACAACGTCGTCGTGGTCGCGGAGCCGGTCCGGTGAGCCTTCTCGCCGTCAGGCCGGAGGACATGGGTAGCGTTCCGGTCGTGGGAACGGACCCGGGCGTGGCGCAGCCGGGCGCCCCCGACCCGGACGACCGCGAGCTGGGTCGCCGGTTCGCGGCCGGGGACGAGCAGGCGCTCGCCCTCGCCTACGAGCGCTTCGCCGGGCAGATCCACGGCATGGCCGTCCGGGCGTTCGGCCCCGGGCCCGACGCCGAGGACGTCACCCAGCAGACCTTCGTCTCGGCGTGGACCGGCCGGGCCGGCTACCGGCCGGAGAAGGGCCCGCTGCCGGGCTGGCTGGTCGGGGTCGCGCGGCACAAGATCGCCGACACCTGGGCGCGCCGGGACCGGCAGCGGCGCGAGGCCGAGGCGGCGATCTCCGAGGCCCAGGCCGGTCCGGCCGACCGGGTCGCCCCGGGCTTCGACAGCCAGGTGGCCGACCGCGTCCTGGTCCTGGACGAGCTGGAGCTCCTCGGCCAGCCGCAGCGGGGGATCATCGAGCTGGCCTTCTTCGAGGACCTCACGCACGCCCAGATCGCCGCCCGCACGGGCATCCCGCTGGGCACCGTGAAGTCCCACATCCGTCGCACGCTGGAACGGCTCCGCAGCAGGTTGGAGGTGGACGGTGCAGCACTGCACGCCTGAGCAGCTCGCGCTCGCCGCGCTCCGCGAGCCGCTGCCCGCCGACGACGCCGCTCACCTGGCCGCCTGCGAGCGGTGCCGGGCGGAGGTGGCGTCGCTGCAGCGCGCCGTCGACGCCGTCGCCGTGCCGCAGTTCGCCGCGACCGGACCGGCCGTTCCCCCGCCGCCGCGCGTCTGGGACGCCATCGCGGCGGCGACCGGCGTCTCCGCGACGCCACGTACCGAGGGTGCCCGGCAGGAGCCGGCCGCCGAACCGGAGCCTGAGCCCGAGCCCGAGCCGCAGGACGCCCAGGTGCTGCCGCTGCGGCCCCGGCGACGGCCCGTCCTCCTCGTCGCGGCCGCCGTCGTCGCCGGTGCCGTCGTCGGCGCCGGGGTCGTGGCGGTGGTGCAGGGCCGGGACGACGGCGAGCAGGTGACCGCCGTGGACCTCGATCCGCTGGCCGACAACGACGCGTCGGGGCGGGCCGAGGTGGTGCAGCTCGACGACGGCTCGCGCGTGGTGCAGGTCGACCTCGACGCCCCCGCGCTGGACGACGAGTACTACGAGCTCTGGCTGATCGACCGCGACGTCGTCGGCATGGTCCCGCTGGGCGTCGTCCGCCCCGGCAGCCAGACCGTGGAGCTCCCGGCCGATCTCGACCTCGGGCAGTTCCCGCTGGTCGACGTCTCGGTCGAGCCGCTGGACGGCGACCCGCAGCACTCGGGCGTCTCCGTCGCGCGGGGCGAGCTCGACACCTGATGCCCTCCGGTCTCCTCCACGACGACCTCGGCGCCGCCTGGCGCAAGGCCCGTCCCCGTCCGGCCGGCCGGCACCTCGACAGCGCCGCGTCCAGCCGGCAGAGCCACCGTGCCCTCGAGGCCGCGGCCCACCACGCGCGGCACGAGGCCGAGCTCGGCGGCTACGTCGCCGAGGCGACCGCGGCGGACCTGCTGCAGCAGGGGCGCTCGGTGATCGGCGGGCTGGCCGGCATGGCCGCCGCCGACGTCGCCTTCGTCGGGTCGGCGCAGTCGGCCCTGGTGGCGCTGCTGCGCGGGTGGCGGCTCCCCGCCGGCTCGCGGGTCGCCTGCCTGCCCGGTGAGTACGCGCCGAACGTCGCCCAGTTCCGCGCGTTCGGGCTGTCCCCGGAGCACCTGCCCGTGGACGGCGACGGGCGGGCCGACGTGCAGGGGGTCGAGGGGCTGCTGGCCGACGACCCGCCGTCCTTCGTCCACCTGACCCAGATCCCCAGCCACCGCGGCATCCTGCAGCCGGCACCGGAGCTCACCGCCCTGTGCCGAGCCGCCGGCGTGCCGCTGGTCATCGATGCCGCCCAGTCGCTCGGCCACGCGGACGTCGACCTCGGCGCCGACGTCGTCTACGGGACCTCCCGCAAGTGGCTGGCCGGCCCGCGCGGCGTCGGGGTGCTCTGCGTCCGGCCCGCGCTGGCCGCCCGGCTCACCCCGGTGCTGCCCGGCCCCGAGGACGAGCCGCCGATGCGGGCCTTCGAGTCGGGCGAGGCGTACGTCGCGGGGCGGATCGGGCTGGTCGTCGCCGTCGGCGAGCACGTGGCGGCCGGACCCCATCGGGTGCGCGAGCGGCTGGCCTCGATCGGCGCGACGACCCGCGCGCTCCTCGACGGCGTCGGCGGCTGGCGGGTGGTCGAGCCGGCGGACGAGCCGACGGCCACCACCACGCTCCTTCCGCCGGACGGGGTGGACGTCGTCAGCGTGCGCAGCCACCTCCTTACCGAGCACGGCATCGTGGTGAGCGCGATCGGTCCCGGCCGGGCTCCCGACGAGATGACCGGCCCGGTGCTGCGGGTCTCGCCGCACCTGGACGTCGCCCTCGAGGACCTGGAAGCCCTCGCCGCCGCCCTCTAGGGACTTCCTGTACAGGAAGTCCCCGGACTTCCTGTACAGAAAGTCCCGTCAGTGCTGCATGCGCTCCGAGACGCGGCGGTGGACGGCGAGCTGCTCCTCGAGTCCCGGGTGCACGGGGACGCCGTCCTCCACGACCAGGCGGCCGCCGACGACCGTGTGCCGCGCCGAGACCGGCCCGCAGCGCAGCCACGCCTCGACCGGGTCGGACAGCGCCCCGGCGAACCGCGGGCCCTCCAGACCCCACACCACGAGGTCGCCGCACGCCCCGACCGTGAGCTCGCCGATCTCGCCGGCGCGCCCCAGGCACGCCGCCCCGCCGCGCGTGGCGATCTCGAGGGCGTCGCGCGCCGACATCGAGCCCGCGCCGTGGCGCAGCTTGCCCTGCAGCATCGCCGTCCGGGCCTCCAGCCACAGCGACGCGGAGTCGGCCGACGCCGAGCCGTCGACCCCCAGTCCCACCGGGGCGCCGGCGGCCCGCAGCTCGGCGACCGGCGACAGCCCGCTGCCCAGGATCATGTTCGACGACGGGCAGTGCGCGGCGCCCACCCCGGCCGCGCCCAGCCGCCGCACCTCGTCGTCCGAGGGCCAGACGACGTGCGCCAGCCACGTCCGGTCGGTCATCCAGCCGACGTCGGCCAGGTACTCGACCGGACGGCGGCCGAACGTCTCCAGGCAGAACGCGTCCTCGTCCTGGGTCTCGCACAGGTGGGTGTGCAGCCGGACGTCGAGCCGCTCGGCCAGCTCCGCGGTGCGGGTCATCAGCTCGGTCGACACGCTGAACGGCGAGCACGGTGCGAGCGCGATCCGGGTCATCGCCAGGGGGGAGCGGTCGTGGTGGGCCTCCACCAGGCGCTGCGAGTCGGCCAGGATCTCCTCGTCGTCCTGGACGACGGAGTCCGGCGGCAGCCCGCCGTCCTTGACCGACAGCGACATGGACCCGCGCGTGAAGTGCGACCGCATGCCGAGGTCGCGGGCGGCGGCCACCTCGGCGGAGATGAGGTCGCCGGCGCCCGACGGGTGGACGTACAGGTGGTCGGTCGAGGTGGTGCACCCGCCCAGCGCGAGCTCGGTGAGGCCGACGTAGGCGCTGACGTAGGCCGCCTCCTCGTCCAGCCGGGCCCACAGCGGGTACAGCGTGACCAGCCAGTCGAACAGGCCGCCGGTCAGCGCGGGCGCGAAGGCGCGCGTCAGGTTCTGGTACAGGTGGTGGTGGGTGTTCACCAGGCCCGGCGTCACCAGGCAGCCGCGCGCGTCGATCGTCCGGACGGCGTCCGGCCTCGGGTCACCCGCGCCGCCCAGCCCGCTGATCGCCCCGCCGGTCACCGCCACCCAGCCGCCGGGGATCTCGCGGCGGGCGTCGTCGACGGTGGCGACGAGCTCGGCGTCGGTGATCAGCAGGTCGGCGCGCGCAGGGGTCTCCACGCCTGCATCCTGCCCAGCCGGTGTTACGGCCCGGCGTCGGCCCCGGGCGGCCGGTCGGGCCACCCGGGGCCGAGGGTCAGACGGTGAACTGGGCGACCCGGCCCTGCAGGTCCCCGGCCATCCCGACCAGTTCCTCGGCGATGGACCGCGACTGGTCGATCCGGCCGGCGCTGGTCTCCGCGGAGGCGGCGACCGCCTCGGCACCCGCGGCGATGTCCCTGCTGCCCTGCGCGGCGACGCCGATGTTGCGGTCGATGGCCGCGGCGGCAGCGCTCTGCTGCTCGACCGCGGCCGCGATCGTCGACTGCAGGCCGTTGATGCGGCCCACCGTGTCACCGATCCGGCCGATCGCCTGCACGGCCTGGTCGGAGTCGGCCTGGATCGCCTGGATCCGGCGGGACACGTCCTCGGTCGCCTTCGCGGTCTCCTGCGCCAGCTCCTTGACCTCGTTCGCGACCACCGCGAAGCCCTTCCCGGCCTCCCCGGCGCGGGCTGCCTCGATCGTGGCGTTGAGGGCCAGCAGGTTCGTCTGCTCGGCGATGCCGGTGATCACCTTGATCACGTTGCCGATCTCGGCCGACGAGTTGCCGAGCTGGGTCAGCGTCGTGTTGGTGCTGTCGACGATCGCGACAGCTTCGCCGGCGACGGTGGCGGCCTCGCGGGCGGAGTGCGAGATGTTGCCGATCGAGGCGGTCATCTCCTCGGCCCCGGAGGCCAGCTCCGCCACGTTGCCCGACACCGCCGCCGCGCTGCCGGAGACCGACTGGGCGTGCTGGGCGCCGGTGCTCGACGCCTCGACGACGCCGGCCGTGACGCGGGTCAGCTGGTCCACCGAGCCGGCGATCGCGCTGGCCGAGGCGACGACGCCCGAGACCATCTCGCGGATGCGCCCGAGGCCGTCGGACAACGCGGCGCTCACGCGGCCGAGCTCGTCGTCGGAGTGCCGGGTGATCGTGTGCGTCAGGTCGCCGCGCGCGAGGGCGTCGACGGCCTCGCGGACGGGGGCGAGCCGGCCGCGGATGTCCCGGGAGATGAGCACGGCCAGCGCGGCGGCCAGCAGCAGCCCGATGCCGAGCAGGGTCAGCGTGAGCAGCCGGGCGAAGCCGAAGTCGTCGGCGATCTTCTCCCGGCTGACCGCCTCGTCGGCGACGAGTGCGTCGGAGAACTCCGCCAGGTCCGCCTGCAGGTCGAGGTAGGCGGCGGTGGCGGCGTCACCCAGCGTCTGGGCGTTCGGGTCCTGGGCCGCGGTCGCCTGGCGGTAGGCGAGGTCCTTGGCCGCCATGTCCTCCCAGCCGGCGGCGATGCCCTCGGCCACGTCCTTCAGCTCGGCGGGGGTGTTGGCCAGCAGCGCCGCGACGTCCTCGTCGGTCGCCTGCTTCGACTCCTCCTGCAGGCCCGCCTGGAGCGCGACGATGTCGGCCTGACCCTGCACGGCGGCGAGGGCGGCCACCAGGCCGTGCACCGAGTAGGCCTGGAAGTCGTCGGTCAGCTTGCGCAGGTCGGCGAGGGGCCGCACGTCCCGCGCGGCCAGGCTCTCCACCTGGTCGTGCACCGAGTTCGACTGCGTCACGTTCACGACGCCGAGCACCACCATCACCCCCGCGACGGCCAGGAAGGCGGCGATCAGGCGCGCACGCATGCTGCGGCGGAGGAAGGACGGCATGAGGACCACGGTCGAGCTCCTGGGCTGGGGCGGACGGACCCAGGGGATATCGGCAGATCCGGAGCCGTTTCGACCCTTCCCGCTACTCGACCGGCTCCTCGTCCACCTCGACGTCGAAGTTGGCGGTGTCGCCCTCCACCGAGGTGACGGTCACCGTCACGCCGTACTCCTGGTCGTCGCCGTCCACGCTCAGCGTGCAGCGGGTCTCGGCGCCGACCTCGGCCTCCAGGTCCTCGGGGCAGTCGACGTTCGGGCGCGCGCCCACCTCGGCCTCGAGCGCGTCCTCCGCGCCGTTCGCGACGTCGTCGGCGGCGAGGGAGCTGGAGCCGCACGCGGCGAGCCCGGCGGCGAGGAGCGGGGCGGCGAGCAGCAGGCGCAGACGGCGGCGGGACACGGGCGGCTCCTCGGGCACGGGGTGGAGGCCGCCGACCCTAGCGGCGCGGCACCGCTCGCCCCACCGGTTCGCGCGCGGTCTCAGCGGGGCGGACCGTCCAGCAGCCGGGCGACCTCGGGCGGCAGGTCGCCGGAGAGCGGTCGGGCACCGACGAGCCGGCCGGCCACCTGCGGCGGCACCTCGGCCGAGCCGAGGACCTCCAGCGCCTGCAGGTCGGGCAGCGCGTCGAACCAGCGCCGTCCGAGCGCGGCCCGGCCCGCCGCGGTCGGCCGGCCCCAGAGCCGCAGCCGCGCCATGCCGCCGTCGGGGAACACGTCCAGCCGCACCCGGTCGACACCCGGCGCCCCGTCGAGCACGAAGCGGTGCCGGGTGTCGGGCTGCAGGCGGGTGCGCGGGAGGAGAGGCACCTCGCCGTCCGGCCCGACGCCGGTGAGCGACGCCGTCCCGGGCGCGTTGTGCAGGAACCAGCTGGTGTCGAGCTCGGCGAGGGTGACGACGCCCTCGCAGGCCAGCGCCACCTCGACCCAGTCGTTGCCGCCGCCGCGGCGCCGCGCGGTCTCCCAGCCCTCTCCCATGTTCCGGGCGAGGCCGGGCGCGATCAGCTGCTGCGGGCGGCCGTAGAACTCGTCGCTCACCCCGGTGACGACGGCGCCGTTCTCCAGCGCCGCCAGGTCGAACGGGCCGGCGTCGAGGAACCGCGGGTCGGGCAGCGCGGTGCCGTGCACGCGGAACCGGGCCACCCCGCCGTCGGGGTGGATGTTCAGCCGGACGTGGGTGACCCGGCGGCCGGACTCGACCGCGAAGGCGTTCGCCGTGTCCCCGGCGAGGTCCGAGAGGGGCAGCAGCGGCTGCCAGTCGGCCTTGAGCAGCTCGTCGACCGAGCAGTGCCCCTCGATCGCCGCGCCGTCGACGGAGGCCTGCGGCGGGTAATTGCCGGTGAAGAACGCGGTGTCGACGACGACGCCCGCGACGACGCCCGGCACCCCGAGCCGGACGACGGCCCAGTCGTGACCCGGGGTGCGCCGGCGGCGGGTCTCCCAGCCGTCGTAGACCTTGCCCTTGTGCCCGAACTCGGTGCGCGCCCCGGCGGGCTCCGGCCGGATCAGGTTCTCCCGCTCGGCGAACGACTCGTCGTTGGCGGCCACGACCGCGCCGCCGAGCGCGCGGCCGGCGAGATCGGGCAGGCGGGTGAAGTCGGACATCGCGCTCCCTGTTGCGCTGCGGACGGGCGGGGATCACTGTGGCACGCGCCCGTGCCGGTGCCCCACATCCGTCGGAGGAACTGCCATGACCACGCCCGACAACGACGACTTGAAGGCCAGGGCCAAGGACTACGTCGAGCACCTGCCGGCCGAGACCGCGCTCGGCAACCCGGACCCCGAGGGCGGCGACCGGTCGGACCCGAAGACCTTCGACGAGACGAGCCCCAAGGGCAGCGAGGCCTAGTCAGGCTCCGCGCACCAGCAGCCGCCCGACGGGCTCGCCGTCGGAGAGCCGGCCCCGCAGCCAGGTGCGCCGGACGACGCCGTGCAGGTCGCGCCCGGCGTAGGGGGTGACCGGGTTGCGGTGGTGGAGGTCCCCGACGGCCCAGCGCTCCTCCGGCGCGAACGCCACGAGGTCGGCGTCCTTCCCGACCGCGATGGCGCCCTTCCCCGGCAGCCCGGCCAGCCGGGCCGGCGCCTCGGCCATCCACCGCACCACGTCCGCCAGCCCGGCCCCGCGGGCCCGCGCGCCGCTCCACACCACCGGGAGCGCCACCTGCAGCGACGCGATGCCGCCCCACGCCGCGCCGAAGTCGCCGACGTCCAGGCGCTTCAGCTCCGGGGTGCACGGCGAGTGGTCGCTGACGACGAGGTCGACGTCGCCGTCGACGAGGGCCGCCCAGAGCGCCTCGCGGTGGCCGGCCTCCCGGATCGGCGGGCAGCACTTGAACGACGTCGCCCCGTCCGGCACCTCCTCGGCGGCGAAGGTCAGGTAGTGCGGGCAGGTCTCGACGGTGATCCGCACGCCGTCGGCCCGCGCCTTCCGCAGGATCGGCAGGGCGTCGGCGTCGGCCAGGTGGACGACGTGGGTGCGCGCGCCGGTGTCGCGGGCGGCCTCGACCAGCCGGCCGATCGCGGACTCCTCCGCGGCGCCGGGCCGGGACGCCAGGAATCCGGCGTAGCTCGGCCCGCTGGGTTCCGGCGCCGCCGCGATGACGTCAGCGTCCTCGGCGTGCGCGATCAGCAGCCCGTCGAAGCGGGCCAGCTCGGTGAGCGCCGCGCGGAGCCCGGCGTCGTCCAGGGGCGGGAACTCCGGGACGCCGGAGTCGAGCAGGAAGCACTTGAACCCGACGACGCCGGCCTCGTGCAGCGGGCGCAGCTGGTCGACGTTGCCCGGGACGGCGCCGCCCCAGAACGCCACGTCCGCCGCCACCTGCCCCTCCGCCACCTCCCGTTTCACGTGCAACGCCTCGAGGGTCGTCGTCGCCGGGACCGAGTTGAGGGGCATGTCGACGATCGTGGTGACGCCACCGGCGACGGCGGCCCGGGTGGCGGAGGCGAAGCCCTCCCACTCGGTGCGCCCCGGCTCGTTGACGTGCACGTGGCTGTCGACCAGCCCGGGCAGGAGCACCTCGTCGTCCGGCAGCGTGACGGCGGACCCCGGGGCGTCGTCGAAGGCGGTGACCGCGGTGATCCGGCCGTCCGCGGTGTGCACCGCGGCAGCCCGCTCCCCGTCGGGCAGCACCACCCGCCGGGCGCGGACGACGAGGCTCACGCGGCCACCCCGATGCCCGGCCCGAGCTGCTCGGCCGCCCGCACCACCCGGTGCAGCTCGCTGCCCCAGGCCGTGGTCACCCATCCGCCGGGCAGCGGCAGCCGGACGGCGTCCTCACCGGTCAGGACGTCCGCTGACGTTCCGATGTGCACGGTTGATGCATAGGCCCGCGGGGCCACCGGGGGCAACCACGCGGGCTCGCCCGGCCCGAGCCCGACGGTGGTGTGCAGGAGCGGCCGGCCGTCCCGTTCGACCCGCATCGTCCCGGTCCAGCGGCCGGGCTCCTCGCCCGAGCGGCCGAGCAGGACGTGCTCGGTGGCGGTGAGCACGGCGGAGCCGCCCAGCGTCACGGCCAGGTCCGCGACGTGGTGGGCGCCGACCGCCACGACCGTCGGCTCCAGCCGCAGGTCCAGCGTCCCGGCGACCTCCGCGGTGATGCGCTGCACCGACGGCAGCGGATCCCCGCGCGAGGGCAGGGCGACCGCCGCCGCCACCGAGCGCACGGACAGCGCCGCGCCCTCCTCGACGACGAGGGACACGTGCGCGTCGTCCCCGCCCAGCGGCCCGAACGCGGTCGCCACCAGGTGCACCGACGAGGGCCCGGTCCGCCGGACGGCCAGCTGCCCGCTCGCCCGGACGACCGGCAGCACGGTGCGGCCGCCCGGACCCGCGCGGGCGACGACCTCGACGACGGTCCTCACGCGTGCTGCATCGCCCGGGCCCGGATCTGCTCGCGCACCCACTCGGCCACCGTCGCCACGGACGGGTCCTCGCGCAGCGAGATCAGGTGCGTCGGCTTCCCGCCGCGAACGGCGGCGGAGTCGCGGCGCATCACGTCGAGGTCGGCGCCCACGAGCGGCGCGAGGTCGGTCTTGTTCACCACGAGCAGGTCGGCGGCGGTCACCCCCGGTCCGCCCTTGCGCGGCACCTTGTCCCCGCCGGCGACGTCGATGACGAAGATCTGCACGTCGACCAGGCCGTAGCTGAAGCTCGCGGTCAGGTTGTCGCCGCCGCTCTCCACGAGCACGAGCTCCAGCCCCGGGTGACGGGCCTCCAGCAGCTCGACGGCGTCGAGGTTCGCGGTGATGTCGTCGCGGATCGCCGTGTGCGGGCAGCAGCCGGTCTGGACCGCCTCGATCCGGTCGTCGGGCAGGACGGCGTTGCGGCGCAGGAAGTCGGCGTCCTCGGTCGTGTAGATGTCGTTGGTGACGACGGCGAGGTCGTACTCCACGCCCAGCGTCCGGCACAGGGCCGCGGCCAGCGCGGTCTTGCCCGAGCCGACCGGGCCGCCGAGGCCGACGCGCAGCGGGCCGTGCCGGTGCTCGCGCGGCGCGTCCACGTAGTCGTCGAGGTTGTGGTCAGGTGGCATGCGTCCTCCAGGTGAGCGTCATGAGGCGAAGTAGCGGTCGTTCCGGGCGAGGTGCACCTCGGCGAGCAGGTCGAGCAGGGGGTCGGCGGCCGCCGGCAGCCCTTCGACGGCGGCGACGGCGTCGATCTCCGGGGCCAGCCGTGCGGTGAGGGCCGCGACGGCGAGCGGGTCCATGGCCAGCAGCCGCTGGGCCGCCGTCGCCGGACCGCTGACCGAGAGGTAGGCGGCCGCCGCGGCGGCGTCCCGTGGTGCCAGGCCGCCGGCGCGGGCGGCCACCCCGAGGGCGAGCGGGTGGTGCGGCCGGTCGGGCAGGTGGTCCCACGACGGCGAGGGCCATGCGCGCCGGCCGACCCGCACCAGCCCGCGCCCCTGCGCCCGCGAGGCCGCGCGGAGGGCGGGGGACGGCGTCCGCGCGTCGGCCTCGGCGTCCAGCCCGTCCAGCTCGGCGGCGTCCGCCCCGCAGGCCGCGGCGGCCAGCCCGGCCGCGACCGCCCCCGCCGTGTGCAGCCGGCGGAGCAGGAACGCCGTCAGGGACGCGGGGTCGCGCACCACGCCTGCCGCGATCGCCTGCTCCACGCCGCCGGAGTGGGTGTGCCCGCCGGCGGGCAGCCGTGAGTCGGCGAGGGTGAGGAGGGCGGCCGTCATCAGAACAGGAAGTACCGCTGCGCCATCGGCAGCTCGCGGACCGGCTCGGGCTCCCACACCTCGCCGTCCACGGAGACCGTGAAGGTGTCGGGGTCGACGCGGATGTCGGGAAGGGCGGTGTTCTGCGGCATGTCCTCCTTGGCCAGCCGGGAGGTGTCGGCGACGGCGACCAGGCGACGGTCCACCGCCAGCCGGTCGGCCAGCCCGGCGTCGATCGCGGCCGGCGCCACGAAGTGCATCGACGTCAGGGCAGGGACCTTGCCGTAGGCGCCGAACATCGGCCGGGGGAGCTGCGGCTGGGGCGTCGGGATCGAGGCGTTCGCGTCGCCCATCTGCGCCCAGGCGATCATCCCGCCCTTGAGGACGACGTGCGGGCGGACGCCGAACGTCTTCGGGTCCCACAGCACGAGATCGGCCAGCTTCCCCGGCTCCACGGAGCCGACCTCGGCGTCGATGCCGTGCGCCACCGCCGGGCAGATCGTGTACTTGGCGACGTACCGGCGGGCCCGCAGGTTGTCCGCCGCGCCGTCCCCGGCCAGCGAACCGCGCTTCCGCTTCATGACGTGCGCCGTCTGCCAGGTCCGCAGCACGACCTCGCCGACCCGGCCCATCGCCTGGGCGTCCGAGCCGATCATGGAGATGGCGCCGAGGTCGTGGAGGAGGTCCTCCGCGGCGATCGTCGTCGGCCGGATGCGGCTCTCGGCGAAGGCGAGGTCCTCCGGGACCGAGCTGTCCAGGTGGTGGCAGACCATGAGCATGTCGAGGTGCTCGTCGAGGGTGTTCACGGTGTGCGGCCGCGTCGGGTTCGTGCTGCTGGGGAGCACGTTCGGGTGCCCGGCGACGGTGATGATGTCCGGCGCGTGGCCGCCTCCGGCGCCCTCCGTGTGGTACGCGTGGATGCTGCGGCCGGCGATCGCGGCCAGCGTGTCCTCGACGAAGCCGGCCTCGTTCAACGTGTCGCTGTGCAGCGCCACGGGGACCCCGTGCTCCCCGGCCACGGTCAGGCACGCGTCGATCGCCGCGGGGGTGGAACCCCAGTCCTCGTGCAGCTTGAACCCGCTGGCGCCGGCCTTCAGCTGCTCGACCATCGACTCGCGGCGAACGGTGTTGCCCTTGCCCAGCAGCGCGACGTTGACCGGCAGCGGGTCCATCGCCTCGAGCATGCGGGCCAGGTACCAGTCGCCGGGCGTGATCGTGGTGGCCTTCGACCCCTCCGCCGGGCCGGTGCCGCCGCCGATCAGCGTGGTGATGCCCGAGCCCAGCGCCGTCGGCACGATCTGCGGGCAGATGAAGTGCACGTGGCAGTCGATGCCGCCCGCGGTGAGGATCTTGCCGTTGCCGGCGAGGACCTCGGTCCCCGGGCCGATGACCAGTGCGGGGTCGACGCCGTCCATCGTGTCCGGGTTGCCGGCCTTGCCGAGGGCGACGATCCGCCCGTCGCGGATCCCGACGTCGGCCTTGACGATCCCCCAGTGGTCGAGGACGACGACGCCGGTGATGACCAGGTCGGGAGCACCCTCGGCGCGGGTGGCGCGCCCCTGGCCCATCGACTCGCGGATCACCTTCCCGCCGCCGAAGACCGCCTCCTCGCCTGCGTGGCCGGGCCCGCCGGAGAGGTCGTCGGTCACCTCGACGACCAGGTCGGTGTCGGCCAGGCGCACCCGGTCACCCGTCGTCGGCCCGTAGAGCTGGGCGTAGCGCTCGCGCGACAGCTGCACCATCAGCCGAGACCGCCTTCCGCAGTCAGGCCCGGGACGACGCGGGCGCCGGCCAGCGGGACGAGGGTGACCGTCCGGGTGATTCCCGGCTCGAAGCGCACCGCCGTGCCGGCGGCGATGTCCAGGCGGTGACCCCGGGCCGCCGCGCGGTCGAACCGCAGGGCGCGGTTGGTCTGGGCGAAGTGGAAGTGCGAGCCCACCTGGACCGGCCGGTCGCCGGCGTTGGTCACCTCGAGCTCGATGCGGGGCGCCCCCGGCAGGGTCTCGATGACGCCGTCGGCCGGGATGACCTCTCCCGGGACGATGCCCCCGGCGCTCGGCAAGCCGTCGCTCACGGGATCGGGTGGTGCACCGTCACCAGCTTGGTCCCGTCCGGGAAGGTCGCCTCCACCTGCACCTCCTCCAGCAGCTCGGGGACGCCGTCCATGACGTCGTCCCGCGTCAGGACCGTGCGTCCCGACTGCATGAGCTCGGCGACCAGCACGCCGTCCCTGGCGCCTTCGAGCACGTGGTCGGTGACGATGGCGGTCGCCTCCGGCAGGTTCAGCTTCAGCCCCCGGGCGCGCCGGCGACGCGCCAGCTCGGCGGCGTAGGACAGGAGCAGGCGCTCCTGCTCGTGCGGCGACAGGTGCAACGCGGTCGACCTCCGGACGTCGTCGGAGCCCGGACGCTAACCCCGGCATGTGACGGCCCTGTTGCGTCCGCGGAGATGCACCCTTGTGCGCGACGGCCCGCTGCCTCTATGGTTCATTACATGAGTAACGAACCCAGGGACCAGCGCAGCCCTGGTGCGGTCCGGCCGGCGTCGTGAACGAGGACGCCGGCCCCATCTTCCGGCAGGTCGCCGACGAGATCGAGAACGCGATCATCGACGGCTCGCTCGCCGAGGAAGCACAGGCGCCCTCCTCCAACGAGCTGGCCGCCTTCCACCGGATCAACCCCGCCACCGCCGCCAAGGGGCTCAACCAGCTGGTGAGCGACGGGGTCCTCTACAAGAGACGAGGAGTCGGGATGTTCGTCGCCACCGGCGCCCGCGACCAGCTGCTCAAGCGCCGCCGGAGCGAGTTCGCCGACCAGTACGTCCGTCCGCTGATCACCGAGGCCCAGAAGCTCGGCATCTCCGGCCGCGAGCTCGCGGCCATGATCGATGAATGGGAGGGGCGGCGATGAGCCAGCCCACGAGCACGCCCGCGGCCGTCCTCCGCGACGTCACCATGCGGTACCGCGAGCACACCGCCCTCTCCGACGTGAGCACCGTGATCGAGCAGGACGCCATCACCGGCCTGCTCGGGCGCAACGGCGCCGGCAAGACCACGCTGATGCAGCTGCTCACCGGCCACCGCGTGCCGACCAGCGGCAGCGTCGAGGTGTTCGGCCAGAGCCCCTACGAGAACGAGGCGGTGCTCAGCCGCATCTGCTTCATCAAGGAGGGGCAGCGCTACCCCGACCACTTCCGGGTGCGCGACGCCCTGGACGCCGGGGCGCTCGTCTTCCCCGACTGGGACGCCGACCTGGCGCAGTCCCTGCTCGCGGACTTCGACCTGCCGGCCAAGCGGCCGATCAAGAAGCTCTCGCGCGGCATGAACTCCGCCGTCGGCATCATCATCGGCCTCGCCTCCCGGGCACCGGTCACGCTGTTCGACGAGCCGTACCTGGGCCTGGACGCCGTCGCCCGGCAGCTCTTCTACGACCGGCTTCTCGCCGACTACGCCGAGAACCCGCGGACCGTCGTCCTCTCGACGCACCTGATCGAGGAGATCGCCAGCCTGCTCGAGCGGGTGCTGCTCATCGACCGCGGGCGGGTCCTCCTCGACGCCGACGCCGAGTCGCTGCGCGGCACCGCGCTGACGGTGACCGGCCCCCGGGACAGGGTCGCGGCCTTCGGTGCCGGGCACGAGGTGCTGCACACGGAGAGCCTGGGCGGGCACAGCCGCTCCGTCGTCCGCCTGCGCGGCGGCGCCGACGGCCAGGACGCCGCGGCTGCCGGCCTGTCCTGGGAGCCCACGAACCTCCAGCAGCTCGTCGTCGCCATGAGCCTGCAGACCACCCGGCCCGGCCAGGCCGCCACTTCCGACGACCTCGAGGAGGTCAACCGATGAACCGCGTCCTCGCCGCCGCGCGCCTGCAGGTGGTGCACCCGCTCGTCATCTTCGGGATCCCGTGGCTGGTCGTCGGCATCAGCTTCGCCATCAACGTGGCGATCTGGGGCCTGGCCGGGCTGCGGGACGTGCCCGACGCCGGCTTCACCGGCGGAGTCCTCGCCCTCTACATCACCGTCTGCGTGGTGTTCGTCCAGGCGGTCACGCAGCTGCTGCCGTTCGCGATGGGGGTCAGCCTGAGCCGGCGCACCTACTGGCTCGGGGTCGCGCTGGTGGGGGTCCTCTCCGCGCTGGGCTACGGGATCGCGCTCGCCGTCCTCGACGCCATCGGGGACGCCACCGACGGATGGGGCGTGGGGCTGACCTTCTGGGCACCGGAGCCCATGCAGGCGGACAACTTCTTCCTGCAGGTGCTGGTCTCGGGCGCACCGATGCTCGCTTTCATCTTCTCCGGCATCGGCATGGGCGTGGTGGTCAAGCGCTGGGGGCCGAACGGCCTGTGGGCGCTGGCCCTGCTCGCCCTCCTGCTCTTCGGCGGGCTGGCGGTGCTGATCACCGGGCTCGGGGCGTGGTCCACGGTGGGCGGGTGGCTGGGCGACCAGTCGCTGGCGACGCTGTCCATCGGGCTGCCGCTGGTCGTCGGCGCGGTGGTCGCGGCGCTGTCCTTCGCGGGGATCCGCCGCGTCGTCCCCTGACCCGTGGCCCTGATGCGAGGCCCCGCCCATCCGGGCGGGGCCTCGTCGCATCCGGCCTCGGATCCGCTCCGATGCCCTAGGTTGTCGCCGCATGGGGACGGCGCGACGCGGGGGCGTTCTCCTGGCGGCCGGGGTCGCGGCCGTGCTGGTGGCCGTGGTGCTCGTCGCCCTGGTGCTGCGCAGGTCGACGTCGACCGACGAGCCGAGGGCCGTCGCACCGCTGGCAGCGGGGGCATCGAGCCAGCGTCTGGTCGTCGACGGTCTCGAGCGCTCCTACCGGGCGTACCGGCCGGCCGAGCTGCCGGCCGCCGGGGCGCCGCTGGTGCTCGTCCTGCACGGTGGGGGAGGGAGCGCGACGCAGGCGGAGGTGGCCTTCGGCTGGACCGAGCTCGCCGAACGCGAGGGCTTCGTGGTGGTCCACCCGGAGGGCGTGCGCCGGGCGTGGAACACCGACGGCGGCTGCTGCGGTCGGGCGGCCGCCCAGGGCGTGGACGACGTCGCCTTCCTGACCCGCGTGGTCGACGACGTCGCGCAGCGGGTGGACGTGGACCCTGACCGGGTTTTCGTCACGGGCATGTCGAACGGCGCGATCATGGCCTACACGCTCGCCTGCCGGACCGACGTCTTCGCGGCTGTCGCACCGGTCGCGGGCACACTGCTCGTCGACTGCCCCGACCCTTCACCCGTCTCGCTGTTCCACCTGCACGGGACCGCCGACACGGCGGTGCGCCTGGACGGCGAGCCAGGGGCCCGTGCGGGCATCGACGGCCCGCCGGTGGCCGAAGTCGTGGACCTGTGGCGCTCGGTCGACGGCTGCCTCGAGCCGTCGGTGGTGGTGGCCGGCCCGGTGCGGCGGTCGGTGAGCGGGTGCGCGGACGGGCGCTCCGTGGAGCTGGTCACCGTGGACGGCGCGGGCCACCAGTGGCCGGGGTCCGAGGCGAGACGGCCGGCGGCCGATGCGCCCTATGCGGGTCTGGACGCCACCGAGAACATCTGGCGGTTCTTCGCCGCGCACCCACGACCGTGAGGCCTGTGCTTTATCGCGATAAAGCACGAAGGGCCCCAGCGTGTGCTGGGGCCCTTCGGGAATGGTTGTCCGGCGGCGTCCTACTCTCCCACCCCGTCTCCAGGGCAGTACCATCGGCGCTGAGAGGCTTAGCTTCCGGGTTCGGAATGTTGCCGGGCGTTTCCCTCTCGCCATGGCCGCCGTAACT